>JAEZXS010000298.1 GCA_023442755.1 Pseudomonadota bacterium
GCTCCCGAACCGCTCCTGGCCTTCTGCAATTTTGCGAAGCGAACTGACCTGTTCGGCGTGGAGGACTGCACGGCGGATGGCGCCCGCCGCCTGGGAGAAGATAAAGTGGGCCAGGCGCAGGTCCGCCTCCGCATCCCGGTCGTGCTGAACCGCCAGGACGAAGGCGGCGGGCTCCAGTTCTTCGGTCATCAGCGGAAGCGCGGTCACCCGTTCCCCGTTCAACGGCTCGTGAAACAGATCCGACACCTGCAGGACCTCTTCGCGAGTCAGGGTATGCGGGCGGTCTATTTCCATCAGAAAGCGGAACAACTTCTTGGAAATCTTCTTGTGTTCTCCTCCGATGAATCCCTCTCTTGCAGCGTCAAGCGGCAGGATGACGTAGTCATCCAGAGCGGTCATTGTCAGGACTCGTTCGCGCAGAAACCCCAGCAGGTCTTCAAGGGATCGGGCCTCAGCGATCTGCTTGCTGAACTGGCATATCAACTCGAGCTGGCGGCATTTCTGGGAGAGCTGCGCGGTGGCGGACTCGACCTTTTCCTGGAGTTTTATCGTGTACTCCTGGACCTGGTTCCGGAGTTCGATCTTCTCCTTCGCACGATTCAGGGCCAGTTCCAGTTCGTGTCTCTGGACCGGCTTGTTCAGGAAGTCCGATGCCAGGTTCTGAAGGGCATTTATGGCCATTTCCATGTCTCCGTGGCCGGTTATGACGATGACCTCCACCCTGCTGTCCATCTGCTTCAGTTTTTTGAGGACTTCGATTCCGTCCATGCCGGGCATGCGCACGTCCGTCAACACGACGGCGGGCCTTTCAGCCTGGAAGGCCTTGAGCCCCTGTTCGCCGCTCGTCGCGACAACGACGTTGTAGCCGTAGGTGCCGAGCAGCATCCGAAGCATTTTGAGAGTTACCTGCTCGTCGTCGATGAGCAGAATTTTCGATGTGTCCAGGTCAGGCATGTGATTTCTCGCTAGCAGCCGGCGGGAGGGTGACGATAAACGTGGTGCCGGCGTTCTCAATTGTCCGGAAAGTGATATTCCCCTCGAAATCGCGAATGATGCCATAGCTGATGGAGAGGCCCAATCCCGTCCCTTTGCCCACCTCCTTGGTGGTGAAGAAGGGCTCGAAAACTCTGGACTGCACGGCAGGCGGCATACCCGTGCCGGTGTCGCTGACGGATGCGACGATATGGCCGTCCCGGATGCAGGATTCGATGCATATTTCCTTTGGAGAACCGGGGGAGGCGGTCGAGCGCGCCAGGACGGCATCGCGCGCGTTGACGATCAAGTTCATGAAAACCTGCTCCAGCCGGTTGTTGTCCGCCAGCACGGGAGGGAGGTCCTCCGCAAGTTCCATCCGCACGTGGATGCCGTTCGCTTTCAGCTGCTGGCCCAGTATTGTGAAAACACCCCGCAGGGGGGCGTTGATGTCCACCAGGTGCTTCTCGATTTCGCTCTTGCGGCCGAACTGGCGCAGATGATTGATGATGCCGCTTGCCCTGTCCACTTCCCGTCCGAAGTCCTCGGCCACGTCTATCAGTTCCTCCCGCGGAAGGGTCCGGCCCTGTTCCATCACCTTGAGCAGGAACTCGGTCCCGAGCTTGATGGTGTTCAGCGGCTGGTTCAGCTCGTGTGCGACTCCGGCCGCCATCTCGCCCAGGGTGGCCATCTTGGCCGTTTGAATCAGCTTGGCTTCCGTCTCGATGATCTCCGTGATTTCCGAGGTGGTCGCGATGATCTGCCGCCGCCCCCGGTGGCTATAGATGCAGGAATAGATGCTTACCCAGAACACCTCCCCGGCTTTTGTGCGAAACCTGATCCTGGGCACCAGGGCGCACTTCCCGTCGTCACCCGCCAGGCTGTGAAACGCGGCGCCGATCTGGTCGGAATCGCCGAACCCGAGGTCCGGGAAACTCGCCCCGATCAGGCTGCCCCTCTCGAGCCCGAACCTTTCCACCGCCCTGTCGTTGACGTCGAGAATGCGGTAGCCATCAGGCGATATGACAAAGACCGGGTGCGGGTCTGAGTTGAACAGCAGGCGGTAGCGCTCCTCGGAAGCGCGAAGCGCCAGCTCGGACATCTTGATGCGATCCGCCATGTGGTTGAACGTCTCGGCAAGCTGGATGATCTCGTCCGCGGTCTGCCGGTAGACGGCGCACGACCTGCAGCGCTTCAGTTTCTGAGGCAGATTGTTCTCCCGGCCTTCGACACAGGAGGTGTTTTCGATAAGCCAGCACATCGACGTTTCGTTCCTGTAAGCCGGGCACTCCTTCGAACGGCATTCCAGGAGTTCCCAGCAGGGCACCGGCCTGCCGAGGTCGATCCGCGCGTTCAGGTTGCCGGCGCCGATCTCACGGGCCAGTTCGGTAAGTTTGCCGATCGGCCTGGTGATGATGTGCGACAGATAGACCCCGAACAGAAATCCCGAAAGCAGGATGACCCCGGAAAACAGGAGGTGGAAGATGTTCAACTTCCGTATCACGCTGTCTATAAACTGCTCGTCAAGGCCGACCCGCACCAGGCCGATCCTGTAGAGCCCCTCGTTAACGGGGATGTCCAGTTCGCGAGTCACCGCGGGACCGCCGGGAGGCTCCCGGTCGAGGAAGGTGTGGGCGAGCGGCCTGTTCCCGGCATCCTCGATGATGATATAGGCTATGGTCTTTTCGAGCCGTTTTTCGTCAAAGCAAAGGGCGGTAAGCTGCACCCGGTCGTGCACCAGGATCGCGGCCCTGGCGCTTTCGGACAGCCTGTGGCCCGCGGCGAGTCCGCGGCTCTCCATCTCGGAGATGAGATACGGGAAGATGATGAAGCGGATCAACAACCCCATCATCCCGCCAACGAGCAGGACAAGCGCCATCGTGAGTATCAGCAGTTTCTTCCGAAAACTCAACCCGGTGCGAAAACTCATGCGGCGCCCCAGTTCTCGACTCGAACCGAATGCATGACTCGACCTTCACCTATGCCGGCATAGCAGTGCATGGCCGCCTCAGCGCTCGGGTTGCTGCACGGTCGTCCTGAGGAGGACCAGCCTGCCGCCGCGGATTGTGGTCATATACACCTGGTGAAATCCCTGATGATCGGTTTTGCTCAGGTTTATGTTCGTCCCTATGCCGGGAGAATAGTATTCCATCTGTTCCAGCACCTCGATCAGGCGATCTCGCGTAACCTCGCTGCCTATGCGCCGAAGCGCCTCGACGAGCACCTTCATGTTGACGAAGCCCTCGAACCCCGCAAAATTGGGCTTATCCTCCGGAAAATAGCGGGCGAGCAGGGTGTTGTATTCTTCGGCGGCGGGCAGCAGGACCGTCTCCCAGGGCGGCGGGACGACCTGGGTGATGATTACCCCCTCCGCATCCGTGCCGAGCTTTTTGACCAGTTCTTCGACGCCCACAAAGGAGACGCAGTGGAAAACGGGCCGGAAAGCGCGTTCCTTGATCGTCCTGATGAGTTTTGCGCAGGGCTCGCACGTCCCGATCATTACGACGGCTTGCGGATTTCCCGCGATGATGCGCGCCGCCGCTTCTTCCACGTCCGTGCTGCCGATTTCGTAGCTCCCGGCGGCCACCGGCTGCAGGTCGTATTTGCCCAGGGCCAGCCGGGCTCCCTCCAGACCGTCCAGGCCGTAGCTGTCGTTCTGGTAGAAGACCGCTATCCTGTCGAGCTTCCTGCCCTTGACGAGGCTGTTGACCACCGCTTCTATTTCCTCGTGGCACGAGGCCCTGATGTTTATGACCCACTTTTCGACAGGCTTGCGCAGGGCGGTTGCCCCGGTGAACATGCCGACCATCGGGATCTGGGCCTCCCGGACCATGGGGAGGACGCGAAGGGTGGTCGGCGTCCCCACGTAGCAGGTAAGGCCGAAAACCTTGTCCTCCGAAATGAGTTTCCGGGTGTTTGCCTCGCACAGGTCGGGATCGTACCGGTCGTCGTAGGAGATCAGCTTGATACGGCGCCCGTGAATTCCGCCTTTTTCATTCACATAATTGAGATAGGCCAGAGCGCCGCGAAGCGTCTGGGTCCCCAGGAAGGAGTTGTCCCCCGTGAGAGCGGAGGATGATCCGAATACGATTTCCGTCGGGGACACCCCATGGACGGCCCGCATTTTTTTGAGATGGTTCCAGTTGGTCAGCAGGGTGAGCTTGCCGTCCCGGATCTCGGTAAAATAGACGTTTTGAAACCCCTGGTGGTTCGTCGGGCTGAAATTGACCGCATTTGCCATTCCCAGGGAGTATTGCCGGACGCTTTCGATTGTGTCGATGAGCCCCTCCCGGGTCAGGTCGGGGCCGGCCCGCTTCAGGCCTTCGACGAGCACCCTGGCGTTCGTGAACCCTTCGAGCCCCGTGAAGCTGGGCTCATCCTCGGGGAAATACCGGGAAAGCAGCCTGCAGTACAGGTCGACTCCCGGCAGGAGCGCCGTTTCCCAGGGAGGCGGGACGGCCTGCGTGATGATAACCCCTTCGGCTTCCGGCCCGAGGCTTTTCACCAGTTCCTCGGAACCGACAAAAGAGACGGTGTGGAAAATAAGCCCGTGTTTTCTTTCTTTGGCGAGCTTGATAAATTTGGCGCACGGGCCGTAGGTGCCTATCATCACCACCGCTTCGGCGTCCGAATTCGTGATGGCGCTCACCGCCTCCTCCACATCCATCGTCCCCCGGACGTAATTGGCCTTGACGACAGGCTTCAGGCCGTACTTCTTCAGCGCCAGTTCCGTGCCGGTAAGACCGTCGAAGCCGTACTCGTCGTATTGGTAGAAGACCGCAACCTTTGTGATTCCGAGTTCCTCGACGAAGTGGCGGACCAGCTCGCCGGTCTCCTCGTAATAGGAAGCGCGTATGTTGATGATGTAGCGCTGGAAGGGGTCGCGCAGGGCGGTGGCCCCGGAGATGAGGCCGACGACCGGTATCCGGGCCTCGGAGACTATGGGGATGATCTTCACGGCCGTGGGGGTCCCCACGTAGGAGGTGAGAGCGAACACCCTGTCTTCCACGATCAGCTTCTGGGTATTGGCGACACACCGGGCCGGGTCGTATGCGTCGTCGTAGGCGATGAGCTTTATCCTGCGCCCGTTGATCCCGCCCTGTTCGTTGATGTGATTGATGTAGGCGAGAAAACCGTGAGTGGTATGCGTGCCCAGGAAGGATGCATGTCCCGTCAGCGCGCAGGACGAACCGATCAGGATCTCGGTATCGCCGACCCCGGCCGACCCGGAGCCTTTCGGCGAGGGCGGCTCGCACGAACAGCCTGGAAACAGGCAAAGCGCCGTAATGATGGACAGCAAACAGACGAATTTACGGGACATGGCTTCCTCGCGTTCGGCTCGGTGCAATCGGACTTCGTTTCCTTTCACGCATCCGGGACGGGCATCAGGCTGCACGGGAGCATTGGAGAGCGGGGGAGCGGGAGAATGGGTTCTATATTAGCAGTAGCTATTTTAGATTAATAATTATCCTCCAGCAACTACTTAGATTCTGCGTGGACTCCGGCGGACCGATGTCGCGGAGAATTTTCTGTGTAATTTTCGCGAGGTATTGTAAACTAAAGGCAATCGCCGGATTTTGTGGAAACCTGACGATAACATACCTGTCTCTAAAACTCCCGGGGTAGAACTCTTCCTCTCCGACGCTCATCTCACATCCGGACGCATCCCCGCACCCGCCCCGAAACAATGAGGATCGCCTATGCATTCCGTGGACGAACCGACCGAAAGACTCTGCCTTCTGCAATCGCTCCTGGATTCCCTGATAAACGGGGTGATAGCGATCGATCGGGAAGGAAAGATACTCGTCTTTAACGAAGCGGCCGCCCGGCTCATGGGCATTCCCCGGGAGCAGGGGCTGAACAGGCACATCCTCGCCGTGGTTCCCAACTCCGGGCTGGTGAACGTGCTCCGGACCGGCAAACCCGAAATGGGGCAGAGGCAGGTAATCGGCCAGCGCACCCTTCTCACGAACCGTTCCCCCATCTTTTACAAAAACAAAATGATCGGCGCCGTCTCGGTCTTCCAGGACATCACCGACATGGAGAAGATCTCGAGGGAGCTGGATTCGACCAAGACGATCGTCCGCACGCTCGAGGAAATTCTCGTGGGCTCCGGGGAGTGGATGGTCGTGGTGGATGCCAACGGCATCATCACCATGATCAGCCGGGGCTATGCCGAATTCAACGGCTTTACGGTTCCGGAAGCGGTCGGAAAGCACGTCACGGAAGTGATCGAGAATACCCGGATGCACATCGTCGCCCATACCGGTGTAGCGGAAATGGGGGAGAGGCAGACCATCGGAGGCAGGGAACTCATCGTCAACCGAGTCCCGCTCATGGAAGGGGACCGCGTGGTCGGCTCCTACGGCCGGGTGGTTTTCAAAAATGTCGAACAGCTCTGGGAACTGGCTGCAAAGCTGAGGGTGTTGGAATCGAAAGTCAAATATTATGAAGACGAACTTACGCAGCTTCGCGGCGCCCGGTACACTCTTGCCAGCATCATAGGCTCCAGCCAGGCTATCAGCGCATCGAAGATGGAAGCTCTCAAGGCGAGCCGGACCGATTCCACGGTGCTGCTCGAAGGGGATACCGGGACAGGCAAGGAGCTTTTCGCCCATGCGATCCACGCGGCGAGCCAACGCCGCAGCGGCCCCTTCATCAAGCTCAACTGCGCGGCCGTTCCGGCGGATCTCCTCGAATCGGAGCTTTTCGGGTACGAGGAAGGCGCCTTTACCGGCGCCAAAAGAGGAGGAAAGCCGGGGAAATTCGAACTGGCCTCCGCCGGGACGCTCTTCCTGGATGAAATCGGCGATATGCCCCTTCCGATGCAGGCCAAGCTTTTGCGCGTCCTCCAGGAAAGGGAGGTCGAAAGGGTCGGGAGCACGACCACGCGAAGGGTCGATATACGGGTCATCGCGGCAACGGGCCAGCCCCTGCAAAACCTGGTAAAAGAGGGAAGGTTCAGGCCTGATCTCTTCTACCGCATACACGTGATTCCCATCCACATTCCGCCTCTTCGCAGCCGCAGGGAGGACATCCCTCAGATCGCGGACCATTTTCTCGCGCGGATTTCCTGCGAGACCGGCGAACCCAAACGAACGATATCCCCGGAACTCACGGCAAACCTGAAATCCTATGACTGGCCGGGAAATATCCGGGAGCTGCAAAACGTTCTGGAGCGGGCCGCGGCCATGACGCGCGAAGAAATGCTCCGGCCCGAGCATGTTTCGGAACGTCTTCTGCACCTGCCCGGACTTCGAGGCGTTATCGCGCCGGGAACGCTTGCCCATGCGAAATCGGAAGCCGAACGAAAGGCGATCGTGGCCGCCCTGGAAATAACGAAAGGGAACAAATCGCGGGCGGCGGCCCTTCTCGGCATCCACCGGGTAAAGCTCTACGAGAAGATGAAGCGGCACGGGGTAGTCTATGTAGCCGAATCGGTACATATAACCAATTAGCTACACCTGCTCGGAAACCCGGATTCCGGAGCAGTTCACGGTCCGCCTGGCCCTACTGTCAGTTTCCCGGTGTACCAAAACGGTTACACCCATCTTCTGCCTTTACCCTCGCCGCAGCAGGCGCAGAGCCGGTTTCGGGACAACAGGACACTGGCATACCCTTTGCTCAACTCTATAGCCGGTGTTCGATTCCGCCCCGATTGCGGCCGAACGCCGGGACAACTGCACCAATTCCGTCTCCCTGCTCATCGCACACCCGTTATACACGCGCATCGTCCTCATCCGTTGCTCCACTGTCAGTGAAAAACGACGGTCCCCGGTAATAAGCATAAAAGGCCGTTCCTGCCATTTGCCCGGCAAGTCTTTTGCCCCGGTACTCACGGGGTCGGAGGGAGAAAATGCTCGACATAAGAGGTTCTGTGGCGGTGATCACCGGTGGAGGCCGGGGTATCGGGAGGGCGCTCGCCGAGTACTGGGTTGCCGGCGGCGGACAGGTGGTCCTGGCCGATATCGCCGAGGACGCTCTCGAAGAGGCGAAGTCCTCGCTTGAAAGTCTCGGGGGCTCCGTGGTCTGCGTCCCGTGCAACACCACCAGGGAAGCGGATTGCGCAAAGCTCGCCGACGCCGCGATCGAAGCCTTCGGAAAGATCAATCTCGTCGCCCCGTTCGCCGGCATTACCAGGGACAGCCTCGTGCTCTCGACGGACAGGGAAACGGGCAAGGTCGGTGCCAAGATGTCCCTGGACCAGTTCCAGAGCGTTCTGGACATCAACGTCACCGGGGTTTTCCTTACCGTCCGCGAGTGCGCCGAGCGGATGATAAACTGCAATTGCAAAGGCCTGATCTGCCTCATCTCTTCCACCGGATCCCTCGGGACGGCCGGGCAGCTCAACTATTCCGCATCCAAAGCCGCTATGGCGGTCATGCCGAAGGTGCTTACCGCCGAATTTTTCCGGCGCGGTTTCGCCGACAAAATCCGCTGTGTCGCCATCGCCCCCGGGTACGTGGGCACCCCGATGGTGCGCGGGATGCGCCAAAACGTCCTGGACAAGATCATCGACCAGGTTCCCATCGGCCGGTTGATCGACCCCTACGAGGTCGCATCGCTGGTCGGGGAGCTTTACCGGAACGAAGCCATCGCCGGGGAGGTCTTTTTCATCCACGGCGGTCTGCGGCTCGGGTCCAGGGGATAGACGCCGCCCCGGCAGACGGGCCCGAGGCGAAGACGAAAAAGTGTGCCGCGAGTGAATTCCTGGTTCGTTGGGGACTGGAATCCCTGTTGGGATATTAGAGGAGGCGGCCGACCCGGCTTGCTCCAAAGAAAGGGGAACAGATGAACTCGGATACGGGCGTATTGGTCAAGGAACAGGTCAGTGTGGAGAGTTCGCACGTCAAGGTTGCTTTTGCCAGCCTGGTGGGCACCGCAATCGAATGGTACGACTTCTTCCTCTACGGGACGGCGGCGGCACTGGTGTTCAACAAACTCTTCTTCCCGCAGTTCGATCCGCTGGTGGGGACCATCGCCGCCCTGGGAACCTTTGCGATCGGGTTCATCGCGCGCCCGTTCGGGGGAATGGTGTTCGGCCACTACGGCGACCGCATCGGCCGGAAAACGATGCTCTACCTGCCGCTGCTCATCATGGGCATCGGGACAACCCTGGTAGGCGTGCTCCCGCCGTACGATTCCATCGGGATCTGGGCGCCCATCCTGCTCGTCTCGTGCCGGTTGTGCCAGGGGTTTGCGCTTGGCGGGGAGTGGGGTGGAGCGGTGCTGATGGCGGTGGAACACGCACCGGAAAACAGGCGCGGGTTCTATGGAAGCTGGCCGCAGCTGGGAGCGCCCCTCGGGCTCGTTTTAGGCACTGTTGTCTTCGGCTATTTCTCGCGCTACCCTGAGGACCAGTTCCTGGCCTGGGCATGGCGCATCCCGTTTCTTCTCAGCATCGTTCTCGTCGCGGTGGGTTTGTTTATCCGAATGAAGATCGCGGAGTCCCCCGCTTTCGAAAAGATCAAACAGGCCAAAAAAGAAGCCAGGATGCCCATCGTCGAGGCGATCACAAAACACCCGAAAAACATGCTGCTCGCCATGGGCGTTCGCTTCGCGGAAAACGGGCTCTTCTACATCTATGCAACCTTCGTCTTTGCCTATGCCACGGGCGTCCTCAAAGTCTCGCGGCCGATGATCCTTTCCGCGGTGACGATTGCCGCGGCAATCGAGGTATTCACCATCCCGCTTTTCGGCCTTCTATCGGACAAGGTCGGCCGGCGCCCCGTCTATACATTCGGCGCTGCGTTCTCGGGCATATGGGCTTTCCCTTTCTTCTGGATCATGGGCTACAAGGACCCCGCGCTCGCGACTCTCGGGTGCGCGGTGGGGCTGGCGGTGGGGCATGCGGCCATGTACGGCCCCCAGGGCAGTTTCCTCTCGGAAATGTTCAGCGCCCGGGTCAGGTACAGCGGGGCGTCCCTGGGCTACCAGATGGCTTCGATATTTGCCGGGGCCCTAACGCCGCTCGTCTCCACCTGGCTACTCAAGACCTATGACGGTGCTTTCCTTCCGGTTGCCGTCTACATGATGATCCTGGCCCTGATCACCGTGGTGTCGCTCTATTTTGCCAAGGAAACCTACAAGCAGACCATCGAGGAGACCTACAACTAGAAAGATCACCGCAGCAGAGAACGCTGAGGAACTCTGCGCTTCTGCGGGCGGGCGCATTTTGATTTAGAAAAGGAGTATCGTATGCCGGAACCGGCTCCGAGGAAGAAAAAGAGCAAAATAATCTCGGCGGAGGAAGCCGTGTGCTTCATTCGCGACGGCGATACCGTTGCAACGGAAGGCTTCGTCGGAGCGGGGTTTGCGGAAGACATTGCGGTCCAGCTCGAAGAGCATTTCCTGCAAACGGGAAGTCCGAAAAATCTCACGCTGATCTATGCCGCCGGCCAGGGCGACGGAAAGACGAAAGGACTCAACCACCTGGGCCGCGAGGGGCTCGTCGGAAGGGTGATTGGAGGACACATCGGCCTGGCCCCCAAGCTCCAGGAACTGATCCGGACCGATAAATGCCTCGCCTACAACTTTCCGCAGGGAATCGTCGCCCATCTTTTCAGGGACATTGCGGCGCACAAGCCGGGAACCATCAGCGCGGTCGGCCTCGGGACCTTCATCGACCCCCGGGTGGACGGCGGCAAGCTGAACGAACTGACCCGGACGCAGGGCGACGATCTCATCGAGCTGATTACTCTTTCCGGGAAAGAGTACCTCTACTACAAGGCTTTTCCCATCAATGTCGCCATTCTGCGGGGCACCACCGCGGACCCTGACGGCAACATCACGATGGAAAAGGAAGCCCTCACCCTCGAGGCCCTTCCCATGGCCATGGCCGCGAGGAATTCCGGCGGTATAGTCATCGTCCAGGTGGAAAGGATCGCCGAACGCGGAACGCTGAACGGCAGGGACGTCAAAATCCCTGGAATCCTCGTGGACTACGTGGTGGTCTCGAGGCCGGAGAACCACTGGCAGACCTTTTCCGAGCCTTACAATCCGGCGTTCAGCGGCGAGATCAAGATGCCGATGGGCCGGATCCCGCCGATGGAGATGGGGCCGCGGAAGATAATCGCCAGGCGGGCGGCTTTCGAGTTGAAGCCCGACAGCATTGTGAACCTGGGGATCGGGATGCCGGAAGGGGTGGCACAGATCGCCAACGAAGAGAGAATCATCGCGTGCATGACGCTTACGGCAGAA
>JAEZXS010000315.1 GCA_023442755.1 Pseudomonadota bacterium
GTCGAAGGCTTCGCCCACGACCACCCCCTCTTCGCCGACGAGTTCCTTGCTGGTGCCGTAGGTGAGCACTCGCCGCGGGTCGTAGATATTCACACGCTCGACCGAAAGCCCATGGATCGTGTTCTTCACGACCTTGTCCAACCGGTCGTACTGGGTCTCGCGACTCAGGCGAATTTCACCATCCGAGATCAGGGTCGGAACGGTAAACTGGAAAAAGACCTGGTGGTTGAGGTTTTCGGCCACAATCAGAGCGTACTGCTCGCTTTTGTGCAGCAGGATCGCCTTTGCCCTTTGCGAAATGAACCCCGAGATCAGGATGGTGCTGACGAGAATCACCACCAGGCTGGACAGGGCAAGGTACTTCACCAACTGAAAGGGCTTGGCGCTCTCGAGATCTTTTTTCTTCGCCTGTACAACTTTCATTTCGTCGGGTCGTCTTTACGCTGCATGAGGTCTTTGACTTTTCCGCGCCGCTCATCCATCACCCGCTTCAATCTGCCTTCCCAACCCAGAAGGCCCGGATGGTAGAGAAGCTTTCCGGCCAGTTCGTCGGGGAGGTATATCTCCGGAAGCCATCCTCCCTCGTAGTCGTGGGGATACTTGTATTCTTTTCCGTACCCGATATTTTTCATCAATTCGGTCGGAGCATTGCGCAGGTGAAACGGCACATGAAGGCTGCCGCTGTTTTTGGCCATTTCGCGAGCCCGGCCGAATGCAGTGTAGACAGAGTTGCTCTTCGGCGCCATGCAAAGATACACAACTGCCTGCGCAAGAGCAAGCTCACCCTCGGGGCTGCCCAGGAAATTGTAGGTCTGGAATGCGCTGATAGCCTGCACGAGGGCAAACGGGTCGGCAAGCCCTACGTCTTCAGATGCAGCGCGGATAATCCGCCGTGCGAGGAAGAGCGGGTCCTCGCCGGCATCGAGCATCCGGGCGAACCAGTAGAGAGCGGCATCCGGATCGCTTCCGCGAATGCTTTTGTGCAGGGCAGAGATAAGATTGTAGTGCTCCTCTCCAGCCTTGTCGTAATGCACGGATTTGCGAAGCAGCGCCTCTTTGGCGGCATCGAGATCGACAGAGCGCAGACCGTTTGCATCGGGCGCAGTGGTCAGAACGGCAATCTCGAGGGCGTTAAGAATGATGCGGGCATCGCCGCCCGAGGCCGCAAGCAGGTAATTTTCCGCATCCTCCGTCAGGCTGGCAGGAAATTTACCCAGTCCCTTTTCCTTATCCGAAAGCGCACGCGCCACGATCTGCCGCAGTTCGGATTCGTTGAGGGGTTCGAGCACGGCGACCTGGGCCCGCGACAAAAGCGGCCGGATAATCTCGAAGCTGGGATTTTCCGTCGTCGCGCCGAGGAGCAGGATCGCCCCGTTCTCGACGTGAGGGAGAAGCGTATCCTGCTGGGCCTTGTTCAACCGGTGAATTTCGTCCATGAAGAGCCATGTGCGGCGCTTTTCCCTGACAAGAAGGTCTTTGGCCTCCTGCACCGCTGCCCGGATTTCCTTCGCGCCGGCCATGACCGCGGAGAGATAGATGAGTCCGGTGTCCGTCTGAGTGGCAATGATACGCGCCAGCGTCGTTTTGCCGCAACCGGGAGGTCCCCAGAGAATCAGAGAGTGAAACTGCCTGCTCCGAATGAGCCGGTCCAGGATCTTCCCCGGCCCGAGCAGGTGCGCCTGGCCGATGAATTCGTCCAGGGTCTGAGGACGCAGCCGTTCGGCCATGGGAGCCGATCCCCGAAAATCTTCCTGAGTTCTTTTTTCGAAAAGGTTTAACTGACCCATAACCGGCGCGGTTTTTCCAAAGTTTGCCCCATGCTCCAGGCCTCCTCGGCCGGAGCCCCCTCTTTCCCCCCACGATTGTACAGCACCACGGAGGAACGGTTCTAATTGTAAAGAAAATCCATAAATATTCCAGCTTTTTACTGCACCGGATGGGAAGGGGCCGCCGGCATCGCTCACCGCGGCGTTACTCGCCAAGGTAGGATTTCCGCACTCTTTCGTCTTTGAGCAGATCGCCCGCAGGCCCTTCCAGGACCACGCTGCCGGTTTCCATCACATACCCGTAATGGGCAATGCAAAGGGCTGCCATGGCGTTTTGTTCGATGAGCAGGATGGTAGCCCCTTCCTCGTTCACCTTTCGAATTGTCTTGAAGACCTCCTCCACCATCAGGGGAGCAAGACCGAGGGAAGGCTCATCGAGCAGAACGAGCCTGGGCTTGCTCATAAGGGCGCGACCGAAAGCGAGCATCTGCTGTTCGCCCCCGCTCAGCGTTCCCGCAAGCTGAGTCTGCCTTTCCGACAGGCGCGGGAACAGGGAAAAAACCCAATCGAGCTGATCGGCCACTTCGGCGGCAGCCACATTGTATGCGCCCAGTTCCAGGTTTTCCAGCACGGAGAGGTTACCGAAGATTCTTCTGCCTTCGGGACTCACGGCAATTCCCCGCTGGATGATCCTGTGGGTGCTCTGGTTGGTAATGCGCTCGCCGCGGAACAAAATCGATCCGGAGCGCGCCCTGACCAGACCCACTATGGTCCGGAGCGTGGTAGACTTGCCGGCGCCGTTCGCCCCGATGAGCGTCACTATCCGCCCTTCTTCCACGTGCAGGCGGACGCCCTTGAGGGCATGGATTCCGCCGTAATAGACATGCAGGTCATCGACCCGGAGCATAACCCGCACTCCCCAGATAGGCCTTTATAACGGCCGGGTTCTTTTGGATCTCGGCCGGCGAGCCTTCGGCGATCGAATTCCCGTATTCCAGGACCTTTATGCGCTCGCAGAGCCCCATGACAAATTTCATGTCGTGCTCGATCAGCAGGATCGCCACCTTGAAATTGTCCCGGATCTGGCGGATCAGTCCAGCCAGTTCGTTTGTCTCACTCGGATTCATCCCCGCAGCCGGTTCGTCGAGCAGCAGGAGGCTGGGCCGGGTGGCAAGCGCCCGTGCTATTTCCAGTTTGCGCTGTCCGCCATAGGAAAGATTGCCGGCTTTTTCACGGCACAGATGCATCAGCCCCATCCGTTCGAGATATCCAAGTGATGCAGCCCTGATCCGACCCTCTTCCCTCCGGTAGCCGGGAAGGCCAAGCATCGCCTGCCAGAAACGCGATTTCAACGAATGGTGGAATGAAACCATTACGTTTTCGAGCACCGTCATGTCGTTGAAGAGCTTAATGTTCTGGAAAGTGCGGGCAATGCCCCGGGTGGCAACCAGGTGCGGGGCCAGATCCGCGATGTACTCGCCCCTCCATATCACCTCGCCCGATGTGGGTTTCACAAACCCGGTTATCAGGTTGAAGACGGTGGTCTTCCCCGCCCCGTTCGGGCCGATGAGCCCCACCAGTTCTCCCGGGTTGATGGCGAGAGAAAAATTGTTGACCGCGCTCAGCCCGCCGAACTGCTTGGTGATGTTTCGCATCTCGAAAAAGGTGTTCATCCCCTGCAATCCGGCCCCCTATCCTTGGCGGAACCGCGCGCGAGAAAATCCCAGCTGAACTCCCTCCTGCCCATGATGCCCCTTCCGGCAAAAATGATCACCAGCATGAGGATCAGGCTGAACAGGACCATCCGCATTCCGGGAATCCCCGGAATCGTGAAGAACCCGAAGTTCATCGGATGTTCGACAACCCTGAGCGCCTCGCCGCCCCAGGTAAACAGAACGGCCCCTATGACCGCCCCCGTGGTGCTCCCCAGCCCGCCGACGACTATGATGGTGAGCAGGTTGAAGGTGAGCATGAAGGTAAAAAGGCTGGGGGATATCGTCGTTATCAGGTGAGCGAGAAGTCCTCCCGCAACTCCGGAGAAAAACGCGCTGATCATAAAGGCGAGCAGCAGATGTCGGAAGGGATCTATACCCATGGCGCGCGCGGCCGTTTCGTCTTCGCGTATGGCTTTCATCGCCCTGCCATAGCTGCTCCGCACGAGCATGGTGATCAGGGCGATCGTGGCGAGCGCTGTTCCCCACGACCACCACAGGTTCGTGTACGGCGTCAGGCCTTTGAGCCCCAAAGCGCCGTTCGTGATGCTCTGCGACGCATTGCACAGGACCCGCACGACTTCCCCGAACCCCAGCGTGACGATGGCAAGATAGTCGCCGCGCACCCGGAACACCGGAAAACTTATCAGGAACGCGAAGATGGCGGCCATGATTCCTGCAGCCACGAGCGATACGGCGAACGGGACCTGTATGACACTCAGCGGCCATATGAGCTGTTCGATCATGAAGTTCATCTGCTTTTCGGCCGGGCTCAGCGTCAACAAAGCGGAGGTGTAGGCGCCGATGGCGATGAACGCGTTCGGCCCCAGGTGCAGAAGTCCGCACATGCCGTTGATCAGGTTATAGCTCACCGCGAGTGTAACGAAGATACCGATATTGTTCAGGATTCTTACCTGGTAATCGGAACCGAACCTGCCGAACCCGCAGAGGATGCCAATAACAAGAAGAGTGCCGGCAATGTTGAGCCGGAGTTTCCACGTATCGCTCATCGGCACACTCTCGAATGAGAAAAAACGCCGTTATCGCTCCGCAATCTTTTCCCCCATGAGCCCTGTCGGCCTGAAAAGCAGAACCAGGATCAGCATGACGAAAGCCAGCGCATCCCGGTACTGTGCCAGGGCCGGCAGGAACGCGACTATCAGTATTTCCCCCAACCCCAGCAGAAAACCACCGATAAGCGCCCCGGTGATGTTACCAATTCCTCCGAGCACCGCAGCGATGAAGGCCTTGAGTCCGGGAAAGACCCCCAGGAAGGGGTTCACCTGCGGATACTTCATCGCCCACATGATGCCGCCGGCCGCAGCGAGGCTGGACCCGAGCAGAAATGTGAGCGCGATGATCCGGTCAAGGTTGATCCCCATCAGCCGCGTCGCCTCGAAATCGCGCGATGCCGCACGCATCGCCTTGCCGGCGCGGGTCCTGAAGACGATGTAAAGAAGACCTGCAACAAGGATTGCGGTAATCAGGGGAGTGTATATCGTGAGCACCTGTATGTGGAGGTTTCCGATCTGGATTACCTTCCCGAAAAAATCCGGCCTCGGAAACGGTTTCGGAATACCGCCGATGAGCACAACGGCCAGGTTTTCCAAGAAGAACGAAGCCCCTATCGCAGAAATCAACAGCGAGATGCGCGGCGCGTTTCTCAGCGGCTTGTAAGCCGCCCTGTCCAGCACGATGCCGAACAGTCCCGTTACGAGAATTGCCAGCGGAAAGCTCAGGTACCACGGAAGGGCGAAAAGCGTAATGCCGTATATTGCCGAATAAGCGGCAACCATCATCAGGTCGCCATGGGCGAAATTGATAAGCCGAAGAATGCCGTAGACCATGGTATACCCGATGGCTACAAGGGCGTAGAGGCTGCCGAGCGAGATGCCGTTTATGAGTTGCTGGAGAAAGATGGTCAGATTCATCCTGCGGCAGGCTCCGGGGCAGATACGGCAGCGGGGACCGGGGCGGAATCATTCGGAATTTGCACGGCAGGCTTCCCGTATGCGGTTTACAAGTTCGGAAAGGTCGCAGGGCTTTATCAGGTAGTCGAATGCCCCGAACCGGATGCCCTCGCGCGCCGCGGTTTCGGAACCGTGGCCCGTGAGCATGATGACGGGCATGGCAGGCTCCATTGCCTTGAATACCTTGAGCACTTCGATCCCGTCCATGTCCTCCATTTTAAGGTCCAGTACCGTCAGATCGAAAGATTCGTTGCGAAGAATGCGGATCGCCTCGGCGCCGGAGAGCGCGGTTTTCACCATAAAGTCCCTTTTCCCGAGCCTTTTGGCCAGAACAGCGACGTAGCCTTCCTCATCGTCCACCAAAAGGATCCTGGGCTGCCTTTTCCGTT
>JAEZXS010000317.1 GCA_023442755.1 Pseudomonadota bacterium
CCCCGCCTCGCGGCGACGCAGTTACCTTTGGCTATCGGGAGTGGACATCTCCCGAGAGAGGACTTGCACCTCTCAGATCGCGCCTGCTCCCAGGCGCACTCATCCCGGCGAAGGCCGGGACCCAGGCATTAAGCACTTAAAAACACTGGATTCCTCTCGCGGAACGTGTGATTGCGCCGGAATGACGTACGTTGTCGTGTATTTTAAAACTACGTTGACAATGTACCGAGCTTTCCGTGACGATGCCCATGGCAGGAAAGTGTTTCCATGGGAGCGGCCTGCAGCCGCGACGATCCGCCGGCGCACGCCGTGAGGGAAGGTATTCCGGATTTTCTTTGGGGGGAAGAGCCATGGCAGCCGATAATTTCACCGTCCATACGATGTCGCGGGAAGAGGTCGGGTTCGCAATCGAACTGGCCGCAAAAGAGGGGTGGAACCCCGGCCTGCACGATGCGGCCCTTTTCCATGCCGCCGACCCGCACGGATTTTTTCTGGGAAAGCTGGATGGAGAACCGATCGGGTGCATTTCCAACGTAATCTACGACCCTTCGTTCGCATTCCTGGGATTATACATAGTCAGGCCGGATTTTCGCGGCAGGGGATTTGGCCTTCGGCTGTGGAAGGCGGCCATGGATTATGCAGGACCCAGGAATGTCGGACTTGACGGCGTCATCGCCCAGCAGGAAAACTACAAAAGATTCGGATTTCGCCTCGCCTACCGCAATATACGCTTCCAGGGAACACGTATCGGCGGCAGACTCACCCGGCACCACCCCACCCGGGAACTCGCCGCCATACCTTTTGAAGAACTCGAAAGGTACGATCGCGCTTTTTTCCCGGCGCCGCGCACCCGGTTTCTCAGGAAATGGGTTGTCCAGCCGGACGGGAGGGCGGTCGGGGTTGCCGACTGCACCGGCAATATGGTCGGCTACGGGGTAATTCGGACCTGCCGCACGGGCTTCAAGATCGGGCCCCTTTTCGCAGATTCGGAACCGGTCGCAGAAACCCTGCTCTCGGAACTCGCCGAATTCGCAGGCAATGCGCCGGTATTCCTGGACGTCCCGGAAGTGAATCCGGCAGCGGTGAATCTGGCAACGCGGTGCGACATGGAAATTGTGTTCGAAACGGCGCGGATGTACAGCCGCGAGCAGCCGAGCCTGCCGTTTGACCGGACTTTCGGGGTGACCACCTTCGAACTGGGCTGATATGAAGGTATCGGGGTTGTTCGATCCGGGCCGATGTAAAACATCGCGACTGAAAGCCGCTCAGACTGTTGAAAAAGCCCCCAATCCGTCACCCCGACGAACCCCGGATCGGGTCCGGGGCAGGCACCGGGGTCACGAAGTGCTTGAAAACACTCTTATCTGACTTCAAAGTCAGAGTCTTCGTTCAAACAGGCCGAAGGCCGGCGGCAGCGCTGGATTCCGGCTTTTGAGACTGTGTCATAATCCAAACAACGAGAAAAAATGCAAGCAAAAGTGGGAATAAAGCCTGGCTCCCGGCTTTCGCCCATAGGCGTCAACTTAAACACTTCGTGCGAATATCCGTTCCTTTATGGATCAAATCAAATCAACCGCAGAGGCGCTGAGAACGCGGAGGAAAAACGAAAAGTACAATTCAGCGGTTCGCAATGATATCTCCATTCAGCTGACTCTGCGGTCTCTGCCTTTTTCGCTGTGCAGATACTGAGGCCGCAGAGAGATGCAGGGAGCGCGCAGAGCATTTATGCCCAATTTTGGAAAGCCTCATGCGTGTTTCTCGGCGTCCTCTGCGTCTCTGCGGTGAGAGCTTTTTGTCTTACCCAGACCAATTCTCAACAGTTGCTAAGTTGACGGCCATGGGCTTTCGCCGGGATGACGTCGTTGTTATTTACCGAGTTTTGGCTGCGAGAGAGGGAATCTCCATAGCCGCCATTACTTGTGACACAGTCTCTTTTGCCGGAACGACGATCACGATGATTTTAGAGTTTGTCATCAATCTGCGCGGCTGAAAGCCGCTCCCACGGCCAACAGGATGGATGCATCGCACGGGTATGTCGAATGCCGCTTACTGCGACTTTCCTGAACCTTTCCCTCCGGCAAATGCTTTTGCTGTCTAAAGCTCGATTCGCCAGAACAGGGGCCACGCCGCCCTGATGGTCGTTCCCACTCCGATTTCCGAGGTGATGGAAAATGACCCGCCGGACAGTTCCGCCCGCTCCCGCATCCCTGTCAAACCCAGGCCCCTTTCGTGGGTACGTTTCTTCAAAGCCTTTTCCAGGTCGAACCCCATGCCGTTGTCTACGATTTCCAATACGAGCACCTCACCCGTTCGTTCCAGGGATAGGCTCACCAGATTGGCATTGCTGTATTTTACAACATTGTTCAGGGCTTCCTGGATTATTCTGAAAATAACGATGCGCAGCCTCTCGGGTATCTCGTGGTCTTCCGCGCCGACTTGGTCTTCCAGGCAGATGTGGGCATAGGTTTTCCGAAAATCGCGGCACAGCCAGGCTATGGTTGCAATGATGCCCAGGTCGTCCAGCATGGACGGTCTGAGCCCCATGTAGATGCGCCTGGCCTCTTCGATGGAATCCTGAATCATGGGGACGAGAGATTTCAGGGTTTTCACGGTCGATTCGTATCCGGCGAAATCGGCAGTCTGGAGAACGCCTTCGACACAGAACTTCACGGCCGCAAGGCACTGCCCGATACTATCGTGAAGCTCCCGGGAAATACGCCTCCGCTCCTCTTCCTGGACGGCAAGAAGCCTGGATGAGAGGAACCGGAGCTTTTCTTCCGATTCCTGCAGCGCCCGCTCGGCGCGCTTGTTCTCCGTGATGTCCCTGATCGATTCGATCGCACCGATCATGTTCCCATTCTGGTCGAAAAGCGGGGAAGCTATTCCCCAGAGGTACGCACCCCGCCCCTGATAGGCCATTGGGACCCAAACTCCGCCGCAGACGGTTCTCCCCCTTTCGTCGAGAAAGTCGTACTGCTTTTTGAATTCATTATCTTTACTCAATATGAAATCGATGATTATGGGTCGCCGTTCACCATAGAACGGAACGGCATAGGCATAATCTCCTCTGCCTATGATGTCCTCTTTCCGGACGCCGATCATTCTCTCTATGGCGCGGTTCCAGGCAATGACCTTCTTATCCTTGTCTATGACAAACGTTGCGTCCGGAAGGAAGTCGATAATGTCCTGGAGCTGCCGGTACGCCTTTTCCATCGCCTCGTGCATGCGCTGCCGCTCCGTGGTTTCCAGCACGAGCAGGTCGTTAGCCTTCCGCAGCTCCATCGTCCGTTCTTCGATCATCTTCTCCAGCTGGCAATGATATTTCGAAATCCTTTGTTCCGTCTTTTTCCTGTCCGTTATGTCTTCGAACATGCCCAGGACATGATCCAGTCCGTCAGCCGTGCGGAGAATCGATGCCGATACGCGCACCGTTTTTTCTTCCCCGCCGGCACAGGTGATCTGCCATTCCTCGGCGACAAGGTCCTTCTCCATTCCCCTCATACGCCTGACTGCCATCGCACGGCGCCGACGGTCGGGAAAGACACTTTGAAACCAGCCCCTGCTGTTGATTTCCTCCATGGCATAGCCAGTTATTTCGGTCATGCGACGGTTCCAGACCGTGAACCGGACGAACGGGCGCCCGGGCGTCCCGTGGCACACACAGATACCCTCGGCAGCCTTTTGGATAACAGCATCCCGGTACGTACACTCTTCGCGCAGGACAACCTCTGCCCGCTTCTGCTCCGTGATGTCCTGGATTATTCCCTGTTTGGCTAAGCGGCCATCGGCGCCTTTAACCGGGATGTTGATGACGTGATACCAGCGATTATCCCTGGGGCTTTGCACTTCCCACTGAACCGACTCTCCCCTGAAAATCCGGTCGTTGGGACACCAGGGGCACTTGGATGAACGGTTGTGGAGGGCTTTATAGCAAAACTCTCCCGTAGCGTCGTACCCGGTCCGTTCCATGAGCTTTGCGTTCATGAACTCGATTCGATAATCCATGGAACAGATATAGACGTAGGCGTTGAAAGTTTCGACGGAAACCGGCAGACGCACATCAATCGCACTGATGTCTTGCACTCGTGGTGTCGGAATACGGGAAGAATAGAAAATTACTTGCTGCTCAACGGGAAAAGGCTCGACGTGTTCAGCATCGTCTTTGCCATTCTCTTTGACCAGAGGCACCCCCTCCATTCGCCCCTCCAAAAAGACTCCGCAAGCCAGCAGCATTACCATAGAAGAATGGTGGAGAATATAGTCCAAATTGCGGCAGAAGGTCAAACCTAAATATCGATGCATGCCCTCCAGTTACGCAACATTCGGAACACTTTCCAATATGAGGATATATTCCTGTTTTTGCTTGCATTATTATCGTCACTCTCCATCGCATTATTGGGTAATACCTCATGCAGTTGCGCCATTCATTGTTAGTTTTAACAACACTGCATATTGAACATCCACGATGTTCTCCTAGACATACTCCATTTGAATCAGAAAATGGCAAATTACGTCCTATTCTCTATCCATTAACTATGAAAACATGCCGCAATATAGAAAAAGTTATCCAATCATAATCTCAAGGTATTCTATGCACAATATTGTACATGGCAATGACGATACTCTGCCTGCAGAGTTCGAAATGCCGTAATCTATTGCTTCCGGCAGAGCTGCATTCATGGCTCTGAAGCTGGTGACGCCAGGCCGGTGCTACCGGGCGCAAGGGAGCCCTCGGCCGACTGCTGCACTCAGGCAAGAATGATTATCATTTCTGGTAGCTTTTTCATTATTCGGGGTAGATGCCCCCTGTCACGAGGAGACATCCATGGAAGACAATGCATTATATGACCTGATCATCATCGGGGGCGGCCCGGCGGGCCTTGCGGCAGGCCTGTACGCCATGCGGGCGACCCTGAGGACCGTGCTCATAGAAAGGGGCGTTTTCGGCGGCCAGGTGGCGACGACGAAAGATGTCGAGAACTATCTTGGCATCGAGGAAATAAGCGGCTTTGAATTGTCCGAAAAGTTCTACAACCACGCCAAATCATACGGGCTGCCCACCATCCGGGCGGAAGTCCGGGCTTTGAAACCGGGGAAACGCCACCATTCCATCACGCTCGACGACAACACGACCCTGCACGCGCATGCCATCATCATTGCAGCGGGAAGCTCGCCCAGGAAGCTGAATATCCCGGGCGAACAGGAATACCAGGGCAAGGGCGTATCCTACTGCGCCAAGTGCGATGGACTTTTCTTCAAAGACCAGACCGTAGTCGTCGCCGGCGGGGGCGATACGGCGACCGAGGAGGCCATCTATCTTGCCAAGCTCGCAAAACGGGTGCACATGGTGCACCTGGAGGACAACCTGAGAGCCGGCAAGATCCTGCGCAACCGGCTCATGAACGAATGCAATGTGGAGATACATCCAAACGCCACAATTTCCGAAATCAAGGGGAAGAATGGCGGCGTCTCTTCCACGGTCATCAAGGAAGTGTTGACTGGAAAGAGCTGGGAACTCCCGACGGACGGGGTTTTCGTCTTCATCGGCCTTGCGCCCAATAACAGGCTGATTCCCTTCGGAATCAGGAAGACCCCGGGCGGGCACGTCATAACGGATGAAAAGGGGGGGACCACCATCCCCGGAATCTTTGTCGCCGGAGACCTCAGGCACAAGTACGCCAAGCAGATTTCGGTCGCCGTAGCGGATGGCTGTGTCAGCGCGCTTGCAGCGGCCACCTACATCGAAATGAAAAAAGAGGAGAAGCTGTTCTGCGATCTTTATGTAACGGCAGCATAAGCCCGGTGGCCTTCAACCAAAAAGGCGGGAGAGGCTTGAGACTCGGTAAGGTCGAGGCTCAAGCCCGGCCTCCCGGGCCTCTTTACGCTATAGCGTGATCGGGCATGTGAATGCGGACCGGGTTCACACAAAAGCATCGCGGCTGGAAGCCGCTCAGATTAATGACAGACTCTCAAATCATCGTGATCGTCATTCCGGCGAAATCACGTGTTCCGCGTGATTAATCCATTGTTTTCGGTAACTTATGGACTACGACGCCTGCCCCGGACCCGATCCGGGGATCGTCGGGGTGACGGATTGGAGGCTTTTTCAACAGTCTGCGCGGCTGGAAGCCGCTCCCACGAAATCACTTCACCCTCGAAGAATCGAGCGGAACGGCATCATTCGAAAATATTGCCTTTGATAAGTTTGGGAATCACTATGGTAAGGTTCGCCTGAACGTTCCACTTCTGCCCGAATTCGTCCGGATGGATGGGCATATACTGACCAGCGACGCCAAGCCTTATGGGCAACCTGCCGAGAAAGACCACCTTGCTCACTCCGAGCCCGACAGGAACGGTCCACATGTTAGCGCCGTCGGCTTTCCAGTCCGCGAGGATGTTTCCGGAGTATCCCACGCTCCAGCCATGCGGCAGAAAAAAGGACAGGATCGGCTGAAGATTCATCCAGTTCGTTTCGGACCGGCCGCTTTCACGCGCATAGGACGTCCAGTTCTGGGCAAAAGCACCAACGACAAACTTGTCTGAAAAATAACCGAACACAACCGCGGGCCCTAACTGCCAATTGCCCTGCCCGGTGAAATCCGAGGAGGCGGTCGGGAAAATGAATGAGGGACCTGCTCCCATGATCCAATTGCCCACGAGCGACGGACCCGGCGCGATCATCGACATAATGGTGGTATCGCCGAAAGCCGTTGTATTCTGGATACCGAGAGAAGGCTGGTGAGTAACCGGGTCTATTCCCGTTGCCGGGACCGGCGCGGAATTAAAGAGGGTGATCACCGGCCGGGTAATGAGATTCCAGTCCCTGGTCAGCGAAATCGGCAGCATGGGCTGGAAATTCAGATTCGAACTCCACTTGTCGCCAAGTCCGGGCAGGGCGTTGGTCACAAAATTGTTCTGCTGGAATTGAAGGAACCAGAGGTCGGTTACCGGGTTGCTAAGTTTCTTTTGAATGTCCGTCGCGCTTTGTTCACCACCCGGCTGCCCTGCCGAGGGCTGCCCCGCGCCGGGATCGGCGGCCAGGCAGCAGGCCGGGGTCAAAACCACCGTAATCCAAAACAGAATAGAGAATATCAAGCCCCTGCGCCTCATTTTCCCCCCTCGAAATTGATTTGATTCTTAACGATTTCCGGCCGTGCCCTTCGATGTGTCCCCGCTTACTGCTTTGTTGCATCCCGGGGAAGCATGATGTTGAAGAACGGATTGGGCTTGTCAAACAAGGAGAACAGCTCCGCCACCTTTTCCCGTTTGCCTTCGAGCCGGATATTTCCCGCGGCGGCTTCCTTTTCGACGGTTGTCTCGCCCTGAACGATGCCGTTCAATGCCGCCCGTGTCAGTGTGATCGTCACGTCTGCAGTCGGGTCCTGCTTTCCGGCAACATAGGTGAGGGCGGAGTTTTCAAGATTGAGCACATATTTTTGTCCCCCATCCTTTATGTTCCAGTTCATGACAATGATCCTGCCCGCCGCGCGCGGTCCGTCGAGACGAGTCCCCAGGTAGTCGAAAATCATATCCATTGTGAGGGCTCTGTACATGTCTTTCCCGCCGCTCCGTCCGGTTGTCGATTTGTCCACGCCTTTGCGCAGCTCCATCGCCCCGGCCAGGTAGAAGTTTCGCCAGGTCCCCGCCTCGGACTGGTAGCCCAACTGTTCCAGAGCGTCAGCCATGAGATTGCGCGCTTCCATATTTTGGGGATTGGCAAATACCACATGGTTCATGACCTGGGCCACCCAGCGATAATCGCCCGCTTTGTATGACTTCCGCGCTTTATTTATCGCCGCACTGGCCCCGCCCATAAACTCGACATATTTCCTGGCTGCCTGCTCGGGAGGAAGCGCGTTCAGATTCGCCGGGTTTGCGTCGAACCAGCCCATGTACCTCTGATAGATGCCTTTTACATCATGGCTGACCGAACCGTAATAGCCCCGGTTGTACCACTCGCGCGACAGGCTTTCGGGCAGTTCGACCATTTCGGCAATCTCGGGGCCGGTGTACCCCAGGCTTATCAGGCGCAGGGTCTGATCGTGGATGTACTTATAGATGTCGCGCTGTTTTTTAAGGTATTTCACTATCCTGTCCTGGCCCCAGATAGGCCATTGATGGCATAGGAACAAGACATCCGTCTTGCCGGCGAAGAGTTCGATAGCTTCGTTGTTATAATGGCTCCATGCTTTGCTGTCCCGCACCTGCGCCCCGCGCAGCGTATAGACGTTGTGAAGGTTGTGCGAGCAGTTTTCGGCAATGCAGAGAGTCCTGAACTGCGGGAAGTAGAAATTCATTTCCGCCGGAGCTTCGGTATCCGGAGTAAGCTGGAAAACGATCTGAACGCCGTCGATCGTCATTTCCTGGCCCGTTTTGGTCACGATGTCAGTCGGAGGAATCAAGGTGATCGCACCGGTGGAGACGCCCTTCCCGAGGCCGATATCCACCTGCCCCCGGGGACCGGCGGGAAGAATAGTCCCATACATGTAAGAACTGCGGCGGCCCATGGCGGATCCGGCCATGATATTTTCGCTGACCGCATGTTCAAGAAAACCTTCCGGTGCGATTATCTTAACTTTTCCGGCCGCAACATCCGCTTCGTTCACAACGCCCCTGACCCCGCCGAAATGATCGACGTGGCTGTGAGTGTATATGACGGCCACCACGGGCTTCTTCGGTCTATTCTGGAAGTAAAGGTCCATGGCCGCCCTGGCGACCTCCATCGAGACAAGCGGATCGATAACGATCAGGCCCGAATCTCCTTCTATGATCGTTATGTTGGAGACGTCATAGCCGCGGACCTGGTAGAACCTGTCCCTCACCAAAAAAAGGCCATAAATGTTGTTCAGCTGAGCCTGCCGCCAAAGGCTCGGGTTGACGGTATCCGGGGCGGGCGCACCGGGAGACTGGAAACCGTACGCGTCCATATTCCAGACCGGCCTGCCTGTGTCGGTCCGAATATCGAGGCTCTTGGGCCTGGCAATCAGGCCCCTCTGCACGTCTTCGAAATCCTCCGAACTGCTTGGGGGGAGCTTCTGCTGAAGAGCGGCATTGGCTTTGAGAGTCTCCGCGGTCGCGCCCTTTGGTTGATCGGCAGAGACTGCCGCAATTGCACACGTTCCGAAGGCGAGCACCATCAATAGTAAAAGAGCCATTCCGCTTTTCCTCATCTCTCTCTTCCTCCCGTTTAGATACGTACTGCATATCCGATAAAGTGCTTTTCATGCCTTTGGTGGTCGAAGTCTTTTGTCGTTTTCCCGGCTGCGCCCTCCTCCGTTTGTTTCTTTCCGCAGCTAGCTTTTCCGTTCCTGTTCTTCCACGGATCGAAGCCAGTCAAGGGCTGCTTTCCTGGCAGCTTCCAGCGCCTCACCCAGGACGGGCGTCGCGCAAAATACATTCTCCGGCCCGATTGCATCGATAGCCCCGGCCAGATGAAGTTGATCGAATATCTTTTGGCTGATCCCGACGAGGAAAAACCTGCCGCTTACCCTCCGGAGCGCTTCGCTGTATTCTTCCAGCATATCGATCAGGGCCGTGCTGATCTGGTGCTGATCGCTCGTACGCAGCCCCAGTATGACGGCCGCGTTTCGGGCCCCCTGCGGAGCGGGGAGATTCTGTTGAAGGGTATAGATGGAGGCATAGTGCAGCGCGCCGTCGAATACCAGGATAGTTACCTCGTTGCCGGGAAGAGCGGCCGGTGCCGGTTCGGTAGCGTAACGGCCGTCTGCAGTCGGGGTTATCCGGACGACCCGGGCGCTCTTTGAAGTCAGATAGACGTAGATGAGAGCGGAGTAGAGGACACCGGCGTAAACACCGTATTCGAGCGGCATTGCCTGGGTAGAGACAAACGTTACCACCAGCACCCCCCTGCCTACCCCCGAGGCTTTCCAGATGCGGATCAGTTCCGGGAATTTAACGAGCCGGGCGCCAATGACCATGAGCAGCCCGGCCATGGCCGACATGGGAACCAGCTCGGCCTTGTTCGCAAGGAGAACGACAATCAGGGCCACGATCATTCCGTTGAAGAGATTGGCAAACCGGCTTCTTGCACCGGAGGCGGCATTGACCATCGTGGCCGTTATCGATCCGCCCGACACCATGCATTGGAAGAAGCTCCCGGCAATGTTCGCCAGTCCCTGTCCGAGAAAGTCCCTGTCAATCGACGGCCGTCTTCCATCCGGCTCCCGCAGCCCCTGGGTAATTCCGACCCCTTCCACGAGCCCCAGGATTGCAAGCGCCAGCGCGGGAATGACCAGTCCCCCGGCAAGGTGGAGGTGGGGAATGGAGGGCGCCGGCAGCAGGTTCGGTATCAGGCTGACATCGCGCACCAGCTTGACGTTCCAGCCGAACAGATAAGGCAGAGCGGCTGCCAGGGCGAGCGCAAGAATGAAGGCCATTCCTTTTACCCTGGTTTTCTGTAAAAGGAGAATCGCCAATATCGTGAAGACGCCTATTGCAACGGTATGCGGATTCCACTGGTTGACGTGGAGCAGTGAATCACCCAGCCGACCCCATTCGCCTCCTCCGGCAGTGCTGCTGAACCCCGCGAAGTAATGAAACTGGCCAAGGACGATCATTACGGCGGCTCCGGTGATGAAGCCGGTCAGCACCTCGTGCGAGGCGAAGCGGCACAGGCTGCCGAGCCTCAGCAGACCGAAGGCAAGCTGAAAAAGGCCGACCAGCAGCGTCAGAACGAACAGGGAAGGAATGACGTTCTCCTGCGGTATGTTCTTGAGCGTGCTGTATGTGGTGACCGCCAAAGCGTTTGTCCCCGTCACGGTAAGCAGGCAGGAGCCCGTGGTGAGACTCGCCACGATGGTCGGCACTACCGCGGTATAAAGCCCATAGATGGGGCTGACTCCCGCCAAAATCGCGTACCCCATCAGTTTGGGAACACTCACGAGTGCAGTGGTCGCCCCGGCTATAAGGTCGGACTTCAGTTTCCCGTATTCGATTCCACAAGCCATGCCGTTTCCAGTGCAACAACGAGGCGCCAGAGGCCAGGCCCTTCGATCCTATTTCCCCAGTTCGATCGTTACCTTTTCGAGTTTGCCCGCGTATTTGAACGGGAGTGCGTAGGTCTCCGCCACAGGGGTCCCGGTGTCTTCGCCCACGTCGAAGGTATCCGAGAGCGGATAGCGAAGCGGGATGGTGTGCTCGATGCGTCCTTCACCCGCCTGTTTCCCGTTTACGAACAGCCTGCCGGTTCCACCCGAACCCGGGGGACCGCCGTCAAAGGTAAATTCATAGCGCAGGGTGGCGGGACCTTCCGGTAAAGAACTGCCCGAAGAGATAACGTACCGCTGCTGGTTCAGGAAGTTATATACGTAGACCAGTTTGCCCTCCTGAACCATCAACCCCCATCCTCCAAAACGGCCGCCCAGCGTCACGAGCATGCCATCGGCGCCTCCTTTCGGGACCTGTACCTGCGCGGTGATGCTGTGCGTCTTGTTCTTGGTATCGGGAGCCGCCCCTTCGGGAATTCGCGCGGTACCCGGATAGTAGGTGAATTGGGTCCGGCCGGCTGTATAGCTTGGCCGCAAAGAGACATCGAAGCGCTGAACCGAGCGGTCGTCAAGCGGCAGTACGTTGTAGCGGGCTGCCTCGGCCCAGAAGAGGTCCTGAAGTTCACGCAGCTTGCGGGGTTGTTTGGCCGCAAGATCGTTTGCCTGGCTGAAATCTTCTTCTATGTTGTAGAGTTCCCAGGGGCAGTCGTCCATGTTCGGTATAGCCGGCCCGAGCCATGGAACGCGGCGCAGGCTGGATGCGATCCACCCGTCGTGGTAAATGGCGCGGTTGGTGAACATTTCGAAATATTGCGTCCTGCGCCTGCTCTTCGCGGCTGCATCGTCGAAGGTGTAGAGCATGCTCACCCCTTCGATCGGCTTCTGCGCAACGCCGTTGACCATGTTCGGTTCGGAGATGCCGGTTGCCTCGAGAATCGTCGGAACTATGTCGATTACATGGTGGAATTGCGTCCTCACCGCGCCCTTGTCGGTAATGCGCCGCGGCCATTGTATCACCATGCCGTTCCGGGTCCCCCCGAAGTGCGATGCCACCTGCTTGGTCCATTGGAACGGCGAGTCCCCGGCCCAGGCCCAGGCTGCCGGAAAATGGTTGAAGGCCATCGGTCCGCCCAGTTGGTCGATCATCTTGAGGTTTTGCTGAAAATTGTCGTGCAGCCCGTTGAGTATGAGCATCTCGTTTACCGAGCCTTCCGGACCGCCCTCGGCACTTGACCCGTTATCGCCGGCAATATAGACGATTATCGTGTTGTCCTGTTCGCCCAACTCCCGGATGCTCTCGATTACGCGACCGACCTCGTAATCGGTATGTTCGAGAAATCCGGCATAAACCTCCATCATCCGAGCGAAAAGACGTTTCTGATCGGCGGAAAGGCCATCCCACGCGAGGAGTTCCTTGGGCCGCGGCGTGAGTTGGGTATTGGCAGGCACTACGCCGAGCTTCTTCTGCCTCTCCAGGGTCTCTTCCCGCAGCTTGTCCCAGCCCTGATCGAATTTTCCCTTGTACTTGTCCGCCCACTCCTTTGCCACCTGGTGGGGAGCATGAGTAGCACCGGGTGCGAAGTAGACGAAGAAAGGCTTACCGGGTGCGATGGACCTCTGATTGCGAATCCAGGAGATAGTTTTGTCCGCCAGGAGGGTGGTGAGGTGCAGCTCCTTTTCTCCGGGTTTTTTCTCGATCGGGGCCGTATTCTCGTAGAGGGGCGTGTTCCACTGGTCCGCATCGCCGCCCATGAAACCATACCAGTACTCGAAGCCCAGGCCGGTCGGCCACCGGTCGAACGGACCGGCCATGCTCGTCTCCCAGTCGGGGGTATTGTGCCACTTGCCGAATGCAGCGGTGTTGTAGCCGTTATCCTTCAGGATCTCGGCAATCGAAGCGGTGGATCGCGGCCAGACAGTGGTATAGCCGTCGTATCCCGTTCCCATCTCCATAATCACGCCTGTATTGACGGAGTGATGATTGCGGCCGGTGAGCAGCGCGGCCCTGGTTGGAGAGCAGAGCGCGGTGGTATGGAACTGATTGTAACGAAGCCCTCCCTTGGACAGGCTGTCCAGCGTCGGCGTCTGGCAGGGGCCTCCAAAAGTGCTCGGATGCCCGAATCCCGTGTCGTCCAGAAGGACGATCAGGACGTTCGGGGCTCCCTTGGGCGCCTTGGGCGGCTGGGGAAAATCAGCTGCGCTGTCCTTGTAGGTCAAGCCGACGTTGCCTTTGAATTTCGGCTGCGGCTGAGGAAGCACGTCCTGGGCCAAAGCCGCACCCGCATAACATGCAACGAGGGCAAGCATCAGGCATAAGCTCAACAATCGGCTCTCTTTGCGAATCTTCATCATTAGCGCTCCCCTCCCCTGAGACAGGTTCAAACGAAAGTGCAAAGATATTGCTGAGTTGTCCATTTGTAAATTCAGTGCCGTATCCGACCGGAGGAACCCGGCTGGTGAAGCTTCCGCCACCCTGCAAATCCGATGCTCCGCATCCCTCAGGGCAGGCTGCCCAACCTGGTATTGAGAAAAACCCGGCTTTCATCGGACAGATTCAGGTTGGCAAGGGCCATCCTATATATCCTCCTGGCCGCATCCCAGTTTTGTCGCCCTTCGTAAATCGTCCCCAGCACAACGTATGAGTCACCGTATGCCGGTCGTACACGTATGAGTTCCTCCAGGATGCGGACCGCGTCATGTTCGTTGCCGGCTTTCCGTTCAAGAATCGCGAGCGCGTAAGCAAATCTTGGTTCGTCCGGCTGCAGTTCCGATGCTTTCCGGCCCCAGGAGAGGGCCTCATCCAGCCGGTCCCCGCTCAGCAAAAGACTCAGGTTATATGCGGCCGCGGCCAGGCGAGGATCGGACTTGAGGGCTTCCCTGAGGTGTTTTTCCGCCGAGGATTTATCCCCCCGTTCAGCCTTGAGAAGTCCGAGATTAAAATGCGCAGGCGCACATGCGGGTTCGATTTCGAGCGCCCTGTTCAGCGCCCCTTCCGCTTTTTCCGCATCTCCCAGCCGTGCATACGCGATGGCGGAATTCACCCGGGGAAGAACTGCCCCGGGATTGAGTTTTCCCGCCTGTTCAAAAGCCAGGACCGCCTTCCCGAACTCCATCTTGTTCAGGTAATAATTTCCCAGATTGTAGTGGGAACTCCACTGGTCGGGATGGGAGAGGAAAGAGGCGACCAGCTCTTGTTCGGATTCCTCCTGCCGGCTGTGGCCGGCCTCGGGGATCAACCCTGCGGGCATGCCCGACAATGCCATTGCCGCGCGTATCCTGACGAGCCGGCATTCATCCGCACCTGCTTCAAGAAGCCCCCCGGCGGCTTCGGGAGAGGGCAGCGAGGCGAGTGCATCCGCCGCCGCAGCGCGAACGAGCGGGGAGCTGTCCTTCATCGCCCGGAGGAAGGCCGCCCCCCGTGACGGGTCGGGGCAGGCGCGAAGCAGACGGATGAGGGACGTGGCAAATATCTCGTCCCGATCTTCGGAGACTATGTAGCCGAGCATGTCGTTAAGCCTGGTCCAATCGCGCTTCCGCGCCGCGTCAATCAGTTTCGCGCGGTAGAGATAGGGCTCCTGAAAATCGGGTGCCTGGCGGCTTCTGACGCATCGATCAGCCCACGCGGCATCCTTGTCGCGATGACAGTTATTGCAGGCATTAGGCGATTTAAAAAAAAGGGTGGCGGCAGGCAAGGGCGGGAGCATGGAGTGGTCGCTCCTGCGCATTCTTGCAAACTCGGTCATGGGCATATGGCACGAGATGCATTTGTTCCCCTCGCTGTTCGCGGGATGTCGAGTATGAGCGGGGGCGGCGGCGACCCGGTCCGCGTGGCAGGGAAGGCAGGCCTCATTGGCGTTTTCGTTTGCGGTGAACTTGTAGCGGCCGCTCGAGGTGTGGCAATGCAGGCAGCTCAACTGCCCCGACTTGGCACAGGGGCTCATTCGCCAAAGGGTGTAGGTGTAATTTTCCCCCAGGTCCCTTCCGTCCGGATAGAAATCGGGATCTTCAAGCGCGGCAAGGTCGAAATGATCGAAGAACCGTTCGCCGGGCGCGAACGAGGAGGTAATCGGGACCGTCTTGGCGTGGCATGGCGCGCAGGTTTCGTTATTCTGCGCGGTTGTAAAGCTCCTGCCGGTCCTGACGATCTTCAGGTCCTTTGGTATCTTCCCGCGCGGTGCGGCTTTGCAGACCCTTACATGTTCTTCACCCGGACCATGGCACGTCTCGCAGTTGATCCCCGGTTCACTCCAGGTCGTCCTGTAACTGTCGTCCGCGGTATTATAGTTGGATTGAAACTGGCTCACATGGCAACTGTGGCAGGAAGTATTGAACGTGTATAAACGATCTTTCCAGTCGATCGGATGATCCGGCTGATCTGAAAAATGGCGCACGCCGCTACCGGCCACATCGAACCATTGCTTCAACCTCACGTCGTAGCCGAGGGGCAGGACCTGGAGGCGGCCGGACTCGAGCGGGGTCAGGAAATAATAGACGTTCTTCCCTCCGAGCGCATACCGTATGGCGTACTTCTTCGTTCCCTTCGGTCCGGCCTCTTCGATGAAGCTGTCATGCGGACCGATTTGGGGCCTGTAGAGGCAATCCCCGATCTTTACCGGGGCTGCCGACGATCCCCGTGAGAGTTTCTGTGCTCCAAATTGCGCCGTGTACGGCTGCATCGCCAGGCCGTGATTGGACGTAGCCCAAAGTCGGTAAAATTTCTCATGACATTCCCGACAACCTGAAGAACCAATCAACTTCCCGCCCTTCCGCCCACCACGCTCGTCCGGGGCTTCCGCCAGGGCCTGAACGAGAGACAGGCAGAAGATTGGAAAAACCAGTGCAATAGCCACAAAAAGCGGATTGGGCCTGCCCACGTTCATTTACCCTCCATCAGGCCGGGATTCGTCTCATGAAAACCGCTCTCTGAATTGCTCGAAAGCAAGAGTAACCATAATGCTCATATTTGTGCGCACTAAATGGATATCCATTATCATTCCATATAAAATATCTAAAGGTACACACACATAGGGAATGATGGAGCTATTGGATATTTAAACGTAACATTTAGATGAAGAAGTGTAATCCCAGGGAATTGAGATCGGGACAATCTTAAATGAACGATGGGTTTTCAGTCAAGAATACAGATTCAATCCAATATGAAAAGCGTGCTCCGGGAAAGCATTGCGAGCCAGGACAGGGCTGTGGGCTCTTGATTGGCGTCAATAGACATGGAATGACTTTGCCATATCTATTTTATCTGCAGCAAGCCATCATTGAAAACCGGATAGCCCATTATAAGCAAAATGGGCTATCCAGCCGCATTTGGTGAGATTCGGTGAAAGTAGACTCCCCGTGCTCCTGAATCCGAGGGTTGGGGAGTGGAATCCATCCCGCCGGAAAAATCAAAAAAGTTCGACTGAGGCTTGTAGCCTTTGTTTCGTTTGGTTTGCCGGAGTCCCTCAAATTTCGAAAAGCTAGCTCGCCTTTCGAAGCTCTCCTTCCACAGGATGAGACCAACGGTGGATGGTTTGCACCACTCCCGACCATATCTTTCGCAATGCGGAACTCCCCATGAAAAGACCTATGTGCCCGGAATCCGCCAGGAACCGATAGATGTGATCCGGAGGAGTTCCCACGTATTCCGCAGTGTTGAAAACCTGGTTCGGAAGCGTGATATCGTCCTTCGACCCACCGATCAGCATGAGAGGAACCGTTATGTTTTTCAAATCGACTTTTCTGCCGAACAGTTCCATTTTGCCCTTTATCAGGTTGTTCTGCCTGAAAAGCTGCTCGACTATTTCGATGTACCATTTCCCGGGTATGTTTTGAACGTGCTCGTACCAGTTCCGAAAATTCCGGTATTTCTTGATGTAGTCCGGATCGTCGATGCCGCTGTATAGCTTGCAGTAATCCGTGAAAAACCTGTCGCCGGGGTTCATCATCTTGAATGCGAACAGTTGGACTTCCCC
>JAEZXS010000006.1 GCA_023442755.1 Pseudomonadota bacterium
CAAATCCGGGAGCGAGGAGCAGAAAAAGAAAACCCTGGCGCGGCTCTGCAGGGGAGAGAGCCTCGGGGCGTGCTCCGTAAGTGAAATCGGAACGGACTATGCCGCTTCGGGAGCCGTGACGGCTCACAGGGAAGGCGGTGAGTACGTGCTGAACGGCGCTGGAACGTTTGTCGCGAATGCGCCCGTGGCCGGAGTCTTTATCGTTTTCGCCTCGACCGGGCAGGGGCCGGCCGGTTTTATCGTGCCCGCGGGAACTCCCGGCATGAGCGTGGGGCAGGATGCAGGCAGGCTCGGCATCCGCGGCGCCCCGATATCGGAAATTACCCTGAAAGACTGTCGCATTCCAAAAGAGAACATCCTCGGCAGGGAAGGGCAGGGCACAGAGATCGCCATGTCGGCCCTGGACAATTTCCGCACGGGGATTGCCGCGGTGGCCCTTGGCATTGCACAGGCCGCGCTGGACGAGTCCGTTCTCTATTCGAAGGAAAGGGTCCAGTTCGAAAAGGCGATTTGCAACTTCCAGGCGATCCAGTGGATGCTTGTCGATATGAGCACGGAGACTGAGGTGTCCCGCTTGCTGACGTACCACGCCGCATGGAACTGCGACCGCGGGCTGCCTTACGGCATGGAAGCCGCCATGGCGAAGCTTTCGGCATCGAACGCGGCTGTGCTTTCGGCCGACAGGGCCGTGCAGATCCACGGCGGTATCGGCTACATAAAGGGACAGAAAGTCGAACGTCTGTACAGGGATGCGAAGGTGACCCAGATTTACGCGGGCGCGCCCGAGGTGATGAAGGCCGCCATCGCGCGAACCGTGCTGCAGGAGGACGTCGAGGTTTCCACCGCACAGACCGCACTGTAATAAGTCACGAAAGGGAGGCCGAATCCGGCCTCCCTCCAGATTTGATGACGAACATATTACTGTAAAGAAATATACCCGTGAGAGCGGCTTTTAGCCGCGATTTTTGAGATGGAATCGCGGCTGCAAGCCGCTCCCACAAAAAAGCATTCCTTTCGAACAGTGTATCAAAATGGCGAGACTCTTCAAGGCGCGAGACACGCTTTCCGGTTTGTTGGTACAAGTCGCCTGACTTGAACCTTATTCCCTTGGAACGGCCTATGAAAACTGACTATATAATCTACAAAAGACTTAAATTAACTGAGAGGCACAGGCCGACAGGAAGAACTCGGCATTTTCGTGGAAGTGAGATGCTGCCTTCTCCGAGAGAGCTGCAAATCGTTAAATATCCTGAAGATGAAGGTTTCTATCTATTCTATTTTGGTGAAAACGGAGATCTGCTTACCGATACTTATCACGAGAATGTTGAATCTGCATTCGAGCAGGCAAATTGGGAATTTCAAGTAAACCCCAACGAATGGGAAAATGTTGCAATAAACTGATGCAAGGATCATTTCCTTAGATAGCGTCTCTTCCCGAATCCTATCAGTTTACAGCTGATGCAGTAAGCCCGGCTTGGTTCAAAATAGCGGTTTGCCCGCGCAGATAGGGTCGAGAAATTTTACCTCTGCCTCGGAAGCGCTGTTTCCCTGAAAGATTTTATCAGGGGAGGCGCGGCGACCGGTGTACCATCAGACTGCCCACCCATACCCGGAACAAATGAGAAAACCGGATGAGGCCTTCCCGGAAAAGGCGAAACCTGCTGCTTCGCAGATCGCTGCAGGCTACGGACAGGACGGTTATCCTCAGCCCCCTTCGCCTGGCTGCAAGCAGGAGATCCAGCACGTAATTGGTGTCGTTCGCGATTTCCCCCAGCAAAGGCCTGACCGGTTCGATAACGTACGCCTTTGCCCCGATGGAATAATCGTCATAGGGAAGGCCGAGCAGAACCCGGGCGCAGGCGATATAGAATTGGCTCGCCAGGATTCTATGGAAGGACCGTTCCTGCGATCCGGACAGCTTCGAGCCGACGATGATGTCGTTTTCCCCGAGAAGTTTCAAAGCGCCGGTGATGAATTCCAGGTCTATTGGCAGATCGGCGTCGATCGAGATCAGGACGGGTGAGGATGCCATCTCGGCAGCCCGGACGAATACCTCCCCGACGAGCCCTCTTCCGTCGATATGGAAAAATCGTATTTGCCCCGGAAATGCCTCCTGCAGCATCCGGCCGATCGATGCCGTGGCATCGGTCGATCCGTTGCTGCCGAGCAGGATTTCGGCTTTCATCCCACCTTGTTCGAGAAAGCGCAGCAACCGGCCGATGTTGGGGATAAGACTTTCCTGCTCGTTATAGAGCGGTATGAGAATGGAAAAATCCGGTGGGGGCATTCGGCTTTCCTCGGTACGGATCAGTCGGTGCGACGGAAAAAAGGAAGGGTCCACCCGGGCCGGGCCGTGGCGCCCTGCGCGTCCGGCTCCGTCTGCAATGCCTTGTTCTGGGCGGCTATTATGCTGCATCTGCTCAGGGCGTGCTGCGCTTCTTCGGATTCCGGGGAATCGAAGTTCGCGCTGAGCCACTGCGTGAAAAGGTTTGCGGCGTCTTCCCAACGCTGCATGTGGTAGCTGCAGTAGGCCAGAAGAAGCAGGCTCTCGTTTCTGATCTTTTCATCCTCGTTGAAGCTGAGGGAACGCGAAAGAAGATAGGCTGCAGGGTATTCTTCCGCGGCGAAATACTCCCGGACTTCCCCCAGGATCGTTTCCGGCCCAAACATCTGCGCAAGCTGCCGGCCGGCTTGCCTGGCGCCGGTGCTTTCGGGCCAGGTTAGCGCCGCCTTCCGAAAATACTCCTCCGCTTTGCCGGAATCCCCGGCATGCAGGCGGGCCGTTCCCAGAACCAGCAGACAGTCGGAATAAATGCGGGTGTCCGGGTGGGTTGGCAAAAAGCTCTCCATGATCGATGATGCTTCCTCCCACTTTTGTGCGGCGGTAAGCATCCTGATTTTGAAAAAGAGGCAATGATCGAAGATGGACGAATCGGGATACTTCTGCATGCACTCGTCGAAAAGGGCGGATGCGCTCTGCAGGAGGCGCTCTTTCTTCGATTCGTCCTCCGCCCCGCCCCGCCCCGAAGAGATCTTTTCGGCTGTTTCCTCGGCTTTTTCGTACTGCGTCTTTGCGCTCTCGTAAATGAGCAGCGGGTCGCGGTGAGACCGCGTGGCAGCGGCAAACACCACTATGCCGGCCAGTACCGCTGCGGCCGCGAAAAAGCGGGCGTTAACGGGAAAGACACTCTGCGCCGGCGCCGGGGCTGCAAGATTTTCAGCTCTCCTGCGCTTTCCGATAAGCGGCAGGGCGGCACAGGTTGCCAGTGTAAGCAGGCTGAGAATTTTTCCGAAAAGGTAGGGGCCTGAGCCGGTATCGAAAGTGAGGACCGTTCGGGAGCTTTTGGGAACGAGCAGCATGAAAGCAGGGGAAGCCATGTAGAGTTCGCCGCCGCCTTCCGATATTTTCCAGTCGGGAGAGTAGGATTCCTTGATCCAGAGCGGATGTCCGGGCTTGTCCGTGGTGATGGTGATGCGGTTCTTTCCGAGAACGGCATCGGCCTTCACAGATTCCCCTGGAGCGAGGATGGGAATTTCGGGAATACTTTCGGGCATCCCGGCATAGACTGGAAGGTCTTTCCAGAAATCCCCACCGGTCTTTTCGGAAGCGACAACCAGTGGGACGGTAAGAGACGATCTGCGAAACCAGTCGAACTGGACCTGCCTCCAGTTCGTATGGGAAATACGCAGGGGCTGGAAGCGCACCGTTTCGACATAGGAGTCTGAGGGGGAGGCGAGTCCGTAGAGAGTGTAAGGCGGAAATGCGGCCTGGAAGACGTATTCGGGGGAATAGTCCAAAGCATTGGCGATGTTATCGGTTATGGCGATTACCTGGCCGACATTGAAAAGGGCCAGGTGTTTTGCGGCCCGTTCGGGATCGGGCCGGGAATAATAGTACTGAGCGTACGGGCAGGAAGCGGGATGGCTGAGTTCCGACTGAATGTAGAAAACGAATGGCGAACTGATGCTCGACTGCATGTAGAGCCCTTCGAGCGTGGACCTGCCCGAGTAGACCGGAAGCATCTCGAAAGCCCGTGTCGTTCCGGCCGCATTGTGCATCTCAGAGTGTTCGTATACAACCCGCGGGCTGTTTTCCGAGCCCCGGATGTATGCATTGATTCTTTCGAAGGATTGTGCAAGGGGCTTGGACTCCATCCCCGAGTAGTTCCACTGCACCCATGAGTTGATCGTAGGGGCTTTCGATGCGGCGATAACCAGGATAATAGCCGCAAACCCGGTCATCAAGGCGTTCGGGCGGGGCAGGATCATTATAACCCGGCCCCATCCTATTGCCCCCAGCATCACCAGCGTGATTTGTGCGAAAGGCAGAAAGCGGATGTCCACGAGGCCCAGGGCGGGCGCGAGCGAAAAGCCGAGCAGGGCTGTTCCGAACTGCCACCAGAGGTACAGTTCGGGGCTTGCGCTCGAATCGGATTTCAGGGACGAATAGAGCCCCCGCAGGTTTCGGGGCAGCGTCCGAATGTGAGAATAGAGACCGATGAGCGCTCCTGCCGCCGCAGGCCAGAGAAGGGGCGGGAGTATTTCCGTCCAGCTCTGAAACATCCAGGTATGTGCATAGGGCGTGCCCCACGGCAGGCGGAAAATGAGGGGCAAAATCCAGAATCCGATCAGTCCGAATGCGAGCGCATGGAGGCAAAGGATGTAGCGGATACACCCTTTGCGCATGAGAAAAAAGGAGGTGCCGGTTCCTGCATGGAGCAGGGGATAGCCGCTTCCCAGGGCTATGAGAGCTTCCAGAAAGGCATTTCCCACGAGCGATTTGTGCTCGGCTGCATCCCGGAACAGCCTGCCGGTCAGGCAGATTGCCAGGATGAAGGCGATCCCGAATGAGAACTCCCCGGCAAGCGTGCTGCAGATATTCCCGCCCCACATCGAATTTTCGGTCATGAACAGAAACTGGATGGAAAACAGGGCGCCCAGGGCGGGAACGTGACCTTTGGAGCCGAGCCGCCTCAGGCAGTAGAACACGGCAAGCGGGAGCGGAATGATCGCCAGGAGAGTAACGAGTTTGAATGCGATTGTGAGGGGGATGAGCAAAGAAATGAACGCCATGACTGCAAAGGGGAGAGGAAAGTAGTTCAGGAAAAGGGGAAAACCGGCATAGTTCCCGTGCACCCATGTGACTGGGGAAAGGCACGCACTCAGGTCGGCCTGCATTGCGAGCGCCGATATGAAATGGGACGGGGTATCGCCCCCTGCGGTTATGGTCGGTGCGAGGATAAGGGATGGGGGGAAGAAAGCGAGCAGAAAAATCTCGCCTGCGAGCAGCAGGAGTGCGGGAATTTTTACTCGCCTCAGCAGACGCATCGGATATCCCGGTTAGATTTCAAAAGCCTTCCCGTCTTCCAGTATTTCCAGATCCACGCCGGTGATCTTCGCGATCTCAGCTTCGATTTCCGCCCGGTAGTGGGGTTTCAGATGCGAAATATAGATTTGTCCCGGAACGGCATGCATCTTAGACAGCTCTTCCTGCAGCAGAGAAGGGGTGAGGTGTCCTGTGGCACGGGCCAGGTCGCCCATGCTGTCGGGAAAGGATACTTCGATTATGAGGGCTTTCGAATCGAAATCGCGCATCTTGTCCCAGATGGCTTTCGTAGGGCCCGTATCACCGGTGTATACCAGGGCGCATCTGGAGCTGTCCTCGATGAGATAACCGTAGGAAGGGACCGAATGGCTCACCTTGACGGCATGAATCCGATAGTTGCGTACTGCAATGGGGGCGGTGGTGGAGATGGCCTGGTAGCGCATCACCGGATGCTCGGCGGTCGGAATGGTCGTGAAGTCAGGCCAGATCTTGTTGTTGAACATGTTTTCCTTGAGGTCGGAAAGCACATCGGCGCCGCTGAGGATGGTGACCTGGCAGGGTTCGGCCATCAGGGCCAGGTTATCGACGAGAAACGGAATTCCCTTGATGTGGTCCAGGTGCGCATGGGTCAGGAAGATATGGGTGACCCGGCACTGCTCCTCTCTGTCCAAGCTGAGAGCAACCGTTCCGGCATCCATCAGAAGAAAGTCGTCTATGAGAAAAGCCGGGGGATTACTGCCGGGGCCCTCGGAACCTGCGGAGCCGAGTACGTGCACTTTCATCAGGGTAAATCCTTTGCTTGTTATCAGGACGGAATAACTGCTCACGGGGAGTGTTGTATTCCGAGTTCGCACCTTTACGGAAATCTGTCCGCCCCGTGGTAAAAGGGCGCAAGAATGATGTGGTTGCGAGTATATGGCGGTCTGCAGGACAATCAGCAGCAAACCGGTATCCAAACTCATATTCTACTGCATTGGGTTCGGGATTGTAGATAATTTTACGTATTTTTCAACGAAATAGTCTCCACCGGAGCGAGAGGGGCGTCCAAAGTGGCTGGTAAAAAACGACAATATTCACGAAAGTGTATCCGAACAGGTGTGCAAAATGCGCTATCATTCCGGCTCAGGAGCGGCGGAGAAAAGGACAGGTAACTTTTTCGGTTTGTCCTGCATTGTGCATTTCCGGCTTTCCCCCGTGTGTTTCCGCGTCTCGATCGGGACATTTCGGTGTTTGTGGCGGCGCATG
>JAEZXS010000146.1 GCA_023442755.1 Pseudomonadota bacterium
CGACCGGCCAGCTTCCCGCGTTCGGTTACCCTGCACGGGTGGCCGCAGCTACATGTTGAACGAGCAATTAACATGTCCGACACCTTTCAGTCGGATAGATCAGCCAGGCTTAGCCTGGCACACCGAAGACGCGAAGAAGAGCACAAAAACAAAACTTTCTGCGGTGGCTTGGTGTGTACGTGGGAGCGGCTTCCGGCCGCGATGCTTGCGGGGATGCGCATCAATTTTCTCGCACGCGAAGGCACAAAGGCTGTGCAGGTGTAAGACGGTTGGCTGTATTTGGAACGGACCGGCGGCAGCTATAATGCTTTCTCCTCGTGGTTGCAGATGTGTCTTTTCCCTCGCGAATCCCGCGAAACGCGGGAGCGAAGCCGCGAAGAAGAGCGCAAATCATCAGGATTCCAACGAGCTGGGCTCCTGTGGGAGCGGCTTGCAGCCGCGCAGACTGTTGAAAAAGCCCCCAATCCGTCACCCCGACGAAAGTCGGGGTCCAGAAGTGCTTGAAAACACTGGATTCCGGCTTTCGCCGGAACGACGATCACGATGATTTCAAAGTTTGTCATCAATCTGAGCGGCTTCCAGCCGCGATGTTGGTCTTTCGGGGATGTATCGATTTTCTCGCACGCGAAGGCACAAAGGCTGTACAGGCATAAGACGGTTGGCTGTGTATGGAAGGGACCGGCGGCAGCTATAGTGCTTTCTCCTCGTGGTTGCGGATGTGTCTTTTCCCTCGCGAAGGCGCGAAGCTTGCTATGTTGAGGTAAGGCCGCGAAGGAAAAGATTTTCTTTAGGCAGTGTTGCTGCGGGAGCGCCTTCCAGCCGCGATGCGTTATCATCGAAGGTGCGCGTTGATTCTTTCCCACGCGAAGGCACGAAGCCGCGAAGCGGGAGCGAAGAAACGCCAAGGTGCCAAGTTGTTTTTCTCGTTCCCATGCTGTGCGCATAGCCGTCAAATAAGAGGAATAAGCCGCGAAGAAGGACCAACTGAAAGAAATATGCAATAGTTCCAGTACATGTGGGAGCGGTCCTGCCTGGGCGGGACCGCGATCGTGCGGAGCAATTTGAATTAGGATGGTCATGAATTTTTTTCTCTCGCGAAGCCGCGAATCCCGCGAAACGCGGGAGCGAAGAAAAACCTGGGGGAAATGAGTTCAGGCAGCCAGAAAAGTTTCTAAAGGATCGAGGCTGGAAGCCTCTCCCACAACAGTTCAGACCGTGAGGTGGTTAGGACTGCTAAAGTTGACGGCTATGAGCTGGCGAGGGAAGAGAAAGACAAAAATTTGATAAAAATCTGCGATAATCTGCGTAAATCAGCGAAATCTGTGGATAGAAAGTCTTTTTCCTGCACCGAACAAGGTTTTTGCGGAGCAATTGCAGCGTCTGGAGAAGCGAGGGCCACTATAAGAAGGTTTTCTCTGCGGATTCCTTCGCGCGGGTGCTCATGAAACCCTGGGTGTTGGTCGACATTGCGCCACCCCGGCGAAGTCACGCCCCCCGCGTATGGGCGTCAATTTAAGGACAGGAAGCCGCGAAGAAAGACGAACTAAAGGTTTTCGAGGTACCCATTCTTCTGTGGGAGCGGCTTGCAGCCGCGATGTCTTGCTCCCGCTCGCGAAAGAGATCAGATAGAAATGGATTGCTTAGTCCAGGTGCAGATTGATGAACCCATCGTGTAAATATAGTCGTGTTCTTTCTCCTAACGCGAAGAAAAGGTGCGACTTCTGCAGTTTTCTTCGCGGCTTCGCGGCTTTGCGTGGGCGCAGCACGGGAAGGGAAAGCATCGTGGCTTGATGCCGCTACCACAGTCGAGCGCTACCATGTATTCAGAAGCGACAGCACGATGATGCCCAGGACGTTTGCGTAAACCCCGGCGCCTACGTCGTCGGCCATAATGGCGAGTCCGCCCCCCAGCTTTTCCTGGAAATCGCGAAGCGGCCACGGCTTCCAGATATCGAAGAGGCGGAAGAAGGCAAAGCCGGCAAGAATGGAAGCGAAAGAAACCGGATGTCCGATCATGGCAATCAGGAACCCGCACAGTTCATCGATTACCACTTCCCCCGGATCGGTCTTTCCGAGTTCCTGCTCCCGTTTTCCGGATACCCAGCAGCCGAAGGCGAACAGGAACGCGGCAACGTAGAGCTGAAAAACCCAGGAGGAATACCCGACCGCGAGAAAGCACGGCACCCCGGCGAAAAGGCTTGCCGCCGTTCCGGGCGCGAATCGGGCTTTCCCCAGGCCGAGGACCGATGCCGCCAAAAAGAAGAATGAATATTTTTTGTACATGCTCCACCTTGCGTTCGCGATGTAGAATGCGCTCCTTTCTCCCATGAAAAGAGCGGGAAAAGACCTTATAATTTAAGATCTTCCATATTCCAAGAGGCTTTGGATGGACACGAGGAAATCGTACGGACAGTCGGCCGAACTTGATCAGAATGAGTCCTTTTTCAGGCTCATCAATCCCGACGAATATCGCCGCTACGGGATCAATCCCCAGGACGTTCCGATAGGAACTTTTGCCGCCGAGGACCATCCGGGATTTCTGCCCAGCCGTTTCGGCGGCAATGCTTATGGGCTCGGCCTGATCGAACAGGACGTGCTCACGCGCGCCGACACCGATTTTATCGAAAGCGTCGATTTCGACAATATCCAGGAACTCAAGAAAAATGCCAACAAGCTCAACGCGATATACCAGAAATTGGGCCTGCTCATTCGTTTCAGTTCCGCCGGGAAGCGCTATTTTCTGATCCCGATAAACCTCGTCGCCCACTCTTTCCAGGAGATCAAGATAAAGGCCGGCGAAATCGAGGCCCTGATCAAGCGCCACGTCAGCGAATCACATGCGGAAAGGCTCGACATCGGCCTTGTCACCACCGCCGAGGACCTGATCGTCCACGAGCTGACGGCAAGACTTTCCAATCACAGGATCTACATCTTCGATACCATCGAAAAACTGCGCTCCTGGCGCCTTCCGCTCGACATCGTCGTCCTGCCGAGGGACCCCTTCCAGTTCCTGCTGGAACAGCGCTTCCCTCCCAACTCCGGAAAACAGGTGCGCAAAAAAGACCTGAACAGCCTGGCGGCGTGGCTGGTGGCAAGACTCTACGACATTCTCGACGAGGACGGCAAGCTGCACGTCCTGGCCCATTCAACCGCACAGTACATGGACCAGGTGTGCCACGTCCGCTTCAAATCGGAAGATGAACTCAGGTGCTTTCTTCTTTTCTCCCATACGTTCAAGACGGAAGGTAATTACGGGCAGCCGCCGGCCGATATGGAAATCGACGTGCATGTGTCCGACCTGCACTATTATCTCAACCGCTTTACCTTTTCCGAACCCCAGCTCCGCAGGCTGCTCGAACGCCAGCGCCCTGAGGACCTCAATACCGAAGAGATCGCAAAACTCCCCTACCTGAATATCTCGCTCGGCGATTTGCGCCGAAAGGACCTCGAAAAGGAGTGGCGCAGGGCTTTCGAACCCTTCTTTCTCATCGATTCGCTTGAAAGAAAATCCACAGCAGCCTTCACCGAGCACTGGAAGGACCGCCTCGAGGTGGACCGTCCCCTTCCGGAAAGCCTGCTCGGCATGGTTGCCGTGCGGCGCCGGCCGACCGTGACTCTCGCGCAGCTCGAAGAGGAAATCAAGGAATCGGGCATGCAGGGCTCTCCCCTTCCCCTGGTTGCGGAATACAGAAAATCATTTACCTTCGTTCTCGAAGTGCTCAACATCGTCGCCCAGATTCGCGACCAGTCCATCAGCAAACTCTCCGAACTGGAACTGGACCGCCTGGCCAACCCCTTCCGAACCCGGGACCGGAATTTTCAAACCATCTTGCAACTCGTGGACCAGGTCCCGAAGCTCGAAAAAATACAGTCGGTCTTCAACCCCTACCCTGCCGAGGGACAGGAAGTCTCCATAGTCGAAAGCCTCGAAAAACTCTCGCTCCTTGGATTTTCCCCCGCGCAGCTCCGCGAGATACTGCTGATTGTGGTCGGCCACACCACGATGAGCCGCATCGTTTTCGGAAAGATCCCGGCCAAAACCCTCAAACCGATTACCGACAGGGCGAACGAGGAAGATCACCAGAAAATCTTCGATCTCCTGCGCATCTGCCGGTTGATGAGTATGGCTGAAATCATCGCCTCGGTAGGTGCGGCATTCATGGGGGAACAGGCGGAGGAGCTGTTCCGGCTCTACGATGAGGCAGTGACGGTCACCACCAACAACGAGATGGACTGGGACAGGCAGGAAGACCTGCGCATAAGCGAGCTCGGCGGTGTCCAGAACAGGGCCATCCGCGAGATGATGAAGTTCTTCAACCTGTTCGATTACCTCAACACCTGGCAGGAATATCTGAACAAGGGGAAGCTCCAGAAAGAAGTCATCTGCGACTACGACGCCACCCGCCTGAGCCGGCTGGAAGAGGCGCTCACGCTGGCCCGGGTGGCTGAGGAATTCAAACGGAAGTTCCTCGGCGACTATATATTCGGACAGTCCTATTTTTTCCGGCAGTTCCTGGACACCGAATTCCACGGCACCGGTCCCGTATTCAGGAACCTCGGCACCCGGGCAGGGTTCATCCTGCTCTGGATCGCCGTGAATTCCTCGGACAAGAGCATCATCAACTTCAACCCGATCCTGGCCGGCATTCCCACCCGGGACCACCCGCCGCGCCTGAACAAATTGCGCAAAGCGCTTCTCTCCATTCCCATCGACAGGCTTCATCCGAAGCTTTTCGAAGAAATCAGGGCCAACTTCGCTGAATACAGGCCCGCCTTTATCTTCGACAGCGGTATCCGTCTCATGCTGGATCCGGATACCCGGGTCCTCGATATCTCCTTCGTGGATATCGAAGAGAATATCCGCAAAATCGAAGGGCTTCTCGGGATGTTCGAATCCCGCAAGCTAAGTTCTATCTCCCTGAGAAACCTCCAGGAGATGGAGAGGCGCTTTTCGGAAGTGATGAGCTTCGAAAACTACCTGGACAGGGAGGGCTGCAACCTGCAGTGCAGCGTGTTCGAATCCCTCGGCGGGATCGTCCAGAAGAGCATGGAAATCCACGATATCGAGCAGCGCCTTAAAACAATCCTTCAGAACCAGATATTCATGCCCGAGGAGATCTACGACAACTTCAGCGTTCTCTACGAGCACTGCCCCGAAGTTCTGGGCTTCCTCATACCGGAGCTGCGAGGCATGGGTTTTCTGGGCGGGATCTCACCGGACCCGGGAAGCGGCTCGCTCGAAGACTACGTCATGCGCTGCCTCCAGAAATACCAGGCCCTCGTAAACAAGGACAGGAACGCCTTCCAGGACCGCAACACGTTCTATCGCCAGGCCAAACAGGAATTCGGTCCGCTGGCCGAAGAGGGGCTGGGCGCCACCCACCCGCAACTGGAAGCCCTGGAGTTCTACATTGACCGGATCAGGGAAAAACCCGTCCTCCAGCAGGCGCTTACCTTCGCGCTCCTGTTCCAGGAAATCGGCAAGCTCGAACTGTTTGCCCAGTCGGGAACGGAAAACTACTGGACGCACGGCAGGCGGGGCTCCGAAATTCTGCGCAAGCTCGGCATCCTCCAGAAGTACAACCTGGAGCCGCAAATCGAGGAATTGACGATCTTCCTGGTGCGCTACCACGGCATGCTCGGGCATGTCCTCCTGGGAGACGAACCGATCACATCCCTGGAAAAGATTACCTCCGAAAGGGATACGCAGCTGCTGGATGCTTTCCTGGTGCACTGCGTACTCGCTTCGGCCGCGGTCAATGAAGGCATCATGGTCTCCGACCTGCTCGACGGCTTCATACGGTATCGGGCCGTTGCCGTGGAACTGATAAAGTCCAATGCTACCTGGGAAAGCTATCTCAAGGAACTGCTGGAGGAAAAAGGCCAGGCCGTATTCAACGAACTGCAGTTCCAGCCCGGCGACAGGAAACTGCTCCCGGCTGAGTGCATCAACTACTGCGGCATCCAGGACGAAGGCGTGGAGCAGGAGAGCCTCTGGCAGGGCCGGCAAAGCGCGGCTTTCGAAAGGCTGCTGAAGCTGACCGGCTCGCTCTGGGTGGATTTCGAAGACCTGCAGATGTATCTGCGCGAAATTCCGGTCAACTTCATCTTCCACAAGAAAAAGCTCAAAAGCGTCGGCCCGGCATCCTTCGAAAAACAGCTCCAGCGCGGTCTCGAACTCCTGAACCTCGTTTCCTCGCTCTCCCCCGAAGTACGCTATTATCTCCTGCACTGCCTCGACCACCTGGGCGGGGCCATGCGAATTTATGATTTCCAGAAGGCAACCGAGTACTTCGGCCTGCACGAAAGCATCAAGCTGCTCATTATCTCGCTGCAGGCGTTCCATCATTTCTTCGGCATCGCGAGGAAGGGCGGTCTCGTAAGCTTTGCAAACCTTACCCGGGAACTCGGCAGCAGGCACGAACTCCTCAGGAATACTCTCCAGGGCATGACCTTTCCGGAAAAGTGCTTTGAAGCGGAAAAGATCATATTCACACCAGATCGCTACGGGGAACTGCGCTTCGAGGCGAGCACCCAGGAGCGGGCGCTTAATGTCGCCTACCGGGATACGATTCAGTTCGACGCCATGCTCAAGTCCATTTCCGCGGTCTGGGACAACGACGAACTGCAGAGCACGTTTAAACGGGCAATAGAGGAAGTCAGGCGGAGGATGTCCCGCGGGGCGGAAGACCTCGAGGCCGATCTCAAAAAGGCGTGCCTGAATCAGCAGAAAAAGATCAATGAACGCGTCCTGAAGGATTTCCAGGAAAGGCTCAGCAGGGTTGCCACCATCCCGGAGTTCGAACAGGTGCGCGCAGAAATCGGCGCCATCAAGCAAAAGTACGCATTCACGGAAGAGCAGCTCTTTTTGCTCGACGAGATCTCGGAGTACCATCGGTTCAGACTCAGAGACGGCTATCTCGACGCGGTATACCGCGAGGCCAGCACGCTGGAGACGAAGGAAAGCCTCCTGCAGTACTGGGAAAAGATCAAATACGAAATGTTCGCCTACCGGTCGTTCCTCGGGAAGGAATACGAAACCCTGATCGCAATATTCATGGACGACAAGCTGGAGGAGTCAGCAGATTGAGATTGTTGGGGTTTGTTTTGTGGGAGCGGCTTCAGCCGCGATGATCTCTATTGAAAGGCACCTCAAAACGCTTCAAATTTGCACAAGGGTGCTGTCCGGCTTTTATACATACCAAAGATAATCTTTGTGCGTAACGTCACCCCGGCGAAGGCCGGGGCCCAGAAGTGCTTGAAAACACTGGGTTCCGGCTTTCGCCGGAATGACGATCACGATGATTTTAGAGTATGTCATCAATCTGCGAGGCTGAAAGCCTCTCCCACAAAAGTACGTAATCCATTTGTTGCCTATGCTGCACTCTGTGCGCCGCAAGGCAGTTCGAGCCGGCTTATTTGCTCCCGGTCTCGAACACTCTGATGCTTTCCCGCGGGTCGAATCCTTCAGCCGCCAGATCGGCCGGCTTTTCAATTTCCAGGTTGGCCGCAACCCCGCCCGGCTTGAGGCTCAACGCGTATTTTCCGCAAACGAAGATATCGATCCCGAATTTCAGCGGCCTGGTGCTGAAATAGATATACCTGGCCCCCGGGGTGTAAGAAAACTCCAGGAAGACGCAGTTCCCCCGGTCGGTGTAGAGAAAACCCTGCCCTTCTCTTTTCAGGGATTCCTTCGGCGATTCGAACGTTTTCTGGGGTTCGGCGGCCAGAGCCAGTCCGATATCCCTGCCCGCCTGCCCGGAACGCGCGCCGGCCAGGTATTTCAGCAGTAAAGAAAAGGATTCCACCAGGGGCGTTTTCAGTTGAATCCCGAACTGTGCGGCTATTTCGGGGTAGATTCTCAGGATGTTTTCGCAGTCGGCCTGCAGCTCCAGCGGAAGCTCCGGCATGAGGGTGTGGAAGTCAGCCAGCAGCGGCTCGAGGATTGTCCGGACGGTCTCCGCCGGCGCCATCCCCAGGAGCATCCGTTCCCTGAGGCGCCTGAAAAACAGGTCCGGGAATCCATCGAAAAACTCTCCGCCGTTCATGCATGATCCTCGTTAGGTATTTGGGCCGGCCGTTATTCTAATCTACGGTATAGATTAGCATTTCCTCATGCCGATAGGGGTAGGGACAGCACATTGGATTGCACTGCCCCTCCCTCCAAACCGGACTGGCGGAT
>JAEZXS010000185.1 GCA_023442755.1 Pseudomonadota bacterium
CGCTAGGCGGGAATGGAGACGGGCGGATGTGCTTCACGGACGATGATTCCCTTGCCGAGAAGATCGTATCGATACGCATTCACGGCCAGGGTGCCGACAAATATCAGAATGTCAGGATAGGCATCAACGGCAGGCTGGACACGCTCCAGGCCGCAGTCCTTCTCTCCAAGATGGAAATATTCCCCGAAGAACTGCAACTGCGCCGGGAAAAAGCCGACAGGTACAGTTCGTTGCTCGACGACGCGGCTTCGGCCGTCATTTGCCCGAAGATCACCAAGGGGTTTCTTTCCGCCTGGGCGCAGTATTCCGTACTGACGAAGAAGGGAGTCGGCCGCCCGGAGTTGCAGGAGAAGCTGAAGAAAGCCGACGTCCCGACCGCAATCTATTATCCGACCCCGCTCCATCTTCAGCCTGCCTATGCCTGTCTCGGATATAGGGCGGGTGACTTCCCTGTTAGCGAGGACCATGCGAGCAGGATTTTCAGCCTGCCTTTTCACCCTTACCTTGCTGACGCAGACCAGGAATCCATTGCAAGTCTTTTGAAAATTGCCCCATAAAGAGGAAGTGTTTAATACCGATAAAGAACATCATTTTGCTGGCCTTTCAGTTTGCAAACCTTTATGATTGAGGCACACTTCAGCCTATAACGGTGGACGGCATTCTTCCCAGGCAAACGGGTGGGGAAAGAACGAACACGCAATATGGACGTTCAAGATCCCGTTTAAATGCCGGGTCCGCCTGAAAATCTCCTTTACAGAATTACAACGAACCACACAATCCACACAATCCGGACGAGGTAAAGGGGTATGAGATGATCCAATCCATCATTGAAGGATCACCCGTCTTACAACTCCCTTCTTCCGTTCAAACGCTTGGCTCTTGGCATTTCCACTCTTCACGAGACCCTCCCGCGACCGCGCACCTGTTCCTTTCACCATATCAGGGCAATATCAACCATACCTGAAGGAGCCATAAGAATGAATGCGTTGACCCTGGTCTTTGCCGCTCTATGCGTCTTTGCCCTGGCCTATCGGTTCTACGGCCTTTTCATCGCTCGCAAAGTCCTGGCCTTAAATCCGGACAGGCCTACTCCTGCGGTCGCCATGGAAGACGGTCACGACTATCATGCTACCAACAAGTACGTCATCTTCGGACACCATTTTGCCGCAATTGCGGCGGCTGGTCCTCTGCTGGGGCCGGTCTTGGCTGCTCAATTCGGATATCTGCCGGGGGCCCTGTGGATCATCGTGGGAGCTGTCATCGCCGGAGCGGTGCACGACATGGTGATTCTGTTCGCTTCTATCCGCCACGATGGCAGGAGCATTTCGTATATCGCCGAATCCCAGATCAGCAAGCTTGCAGGAGTCGTTGCAAGCTTTGCAGTCCTGTTCATTCTCATCCTGACTCTTGCGGGGCTTTCCATTGCCGTCGTAAAGGCAATGTTCAATAGCCCGTGGAGCGCATTTACCGTTGTGTGCACACTTCCAATCGCGTTGCTGATGGGCATCTGGATGCATATTATCAAGCCCGGCGATGTCAAAGGCGGCAGCGCCATAGGCGTAATACTTCTTTTTATCGTGATACTCGTGGGTCCCTACGTGGCCTCACACCCCACTTTGTCATCCTTTTTCAATTTCTCCGAAACAACATGCAAACTTTTTATCCCGGTTTACGGCTTTGTCGCTTCGGCTCTACCCGTCTGGCTCCTGCTCTGTCCGCGTGATTATCTGTCGACTTATCTGAAACTCGGCACCATCGCGGCCCTCGCATTGGGCATCTTTATCGTGCATCCACAAATGCAGATGACCGCGACGACCAAGTTCATCGGAGGCGGCGGACCGATCATCCCCGGCTCCCTGTTCCCATTTCTCTTTATCACCATCGCCTGCGGAGCCCTGTCCGGGTTCCATGCAATCATCGGAACCGGCACGACGCCGAAGATGATATCCAACGAACGCGACGTCCTGTTCGTGGGATACGGTGCGATGCTGGTCGAGGGGTTCGTTGCCGTCATGGCTCTCGTTGCAGCCTGCGTGCTCGTTCCTGCCGACTACTTTGCGATAAACGCGGCCCCAAAGGTCTATGAGACCCTCGGTATGGCCCCTGTACACCTCCCGCAGCTCGCCAGCCAGGTCGGCGAGCAGCTCCACGGCAGGACCGGCGGCGCCGTTTCCCTTGCCGTGGGCATGGCCTACATCTTCAGCGCAGTGCCCTTCATGAAGGGGCTCATGGCCTACTGGTATCATTTCGCGATCATGTTCGAGGCCGTGTTCATCCTGACGGCCGTCGACACGGGCACCCGCGTGGGAAGATACCTGCTCCAGGAAATGGTAGGAAGGGTCATTCCGAAGCTGGGCGAGAAGAAGTGGATGCCGGGTATCGTGCTGACCAGCTTCATCTTTACATTCATGTGGGGGTACCTGGTCTACACGGGCGACATCATGACCATCTGGCCGCTGTTCGGCATGAGCAACCAGCTGCTTGCCACCTGCGCCCTGATCGTTGGCACGACGATGATCATCGCGATGGGAAAACTCAAGTATGCCTGGGTTACCGCCGTTCCGGGCATCCTGATGATCCCGGTCACGATGACGGCAGGCTATTACAATATCATCAACAATGCAAAACAGGGGAAATACCTGTTGGTGGCTCTTTCGGTCACATTGATGATTCTGATGGCCATCGTTTTCTTCGAAGCTTTCAAGAAATGGTACAAACTGGCTAGTGCCCAGGCCCAACGCGAATCAGTCGGGCTTGCTGCGGAATAGTGCGTTCTCCCGGCCCGGCCGGCTTTTGCCGGCCGGGTTTTCCTCCGAAACCGCCCGTCCGTATTGCCCGCAAACCGTTTTCCATCGGGTAAACACCTGCCTCATCCAAACAATCCGTAGAGATCTGGACAAAATGATAGTGGATTATTATCTGAGAACTCACAGTACATTAGACTGTTTATGGAGAAACGATTCCATCAGGAGGATGGTATGGAAACGGATAAGGGCAGGTTGATGGAGATACTGTGCGCGGCCGTCGAAATTAAGGAGAAGATGAAGGCCTTGTACGAGGATGCTGCGCGAAAGTGTTCGGACAATGTCGGGAGCGAAACCTTCAGGATGTTGCGCAGGACGGAAGAGGAGCAGCTCGACGGTCTGAGAGAACTGTATGCGGAGTTGGCGAACGGAGGAAGGGAGTTCAATTCCTGCCGTCTGTACGATTTCGGCGCGGAGGACAAAAGAGCCATTTTGCAGCGAATTGCCGGTGAGGGGAAGCTGATCTCGCGGGCGTGTCTCGATGATGTTGCCGCCATTGAGAGCGGGATGGAGCTCGAAAACAGGAGCATCGATTTCTTCACCGATCGATTGAGAAACGCGGAGAGTCCGCAGGAGCGTGAGTTCCTCATGCACATGATAGCCGAAGAGCGAGCGCACTACATCATGCTGGCCGACCTGAAGTTCTATTATGTCGACCCTGGCCACTGGTTCATGGAAAAGGGCCGTACGGAGCTGGACGGCGCAGGCGCGGTGAGTTGATGATGATTCGATATTCCATATTGGCGAAGCACCGGGGTACGCGGCGGCAGGACGGATGAGCAGCCACCGCTACCCCCGGAGCGCTCCGGCGAAGCGATTCCCGCCTTTTCTTATCCCCGCGAAACCAAGAACGGTTCCTCTCTTCTCGGACGGCTGAGAATAAGCCATTTTTGAGCATCTTCGAAAGCGATTGCGCCCCAATAGCGGTTTACCAAAATTCAATATGGGTTTATACTGGCTTCTGCTGGCAGATCTTTTGATATCTGCTTGTATCCACTTGGAAAAACGGTTCTCGGTTCCTTCATCGAGTTCATAAGAGAGGAATACTAATGGATCCCATTATCTTGGAGGTTATGGCAGCGCTGTTCTGCGTCACTGTCGTATTTGCGATCAGCTACTACCTCGGATATCGGAACAATTCAAAAAAATTCAAAGTCCAGTACGCCCAGGACCGCGAAGAAATGCTCTCGATAGAACGGGCGCTGAAGACCTTCTGGGATCATGAAAAGGAAAAACTGGAGAACGAGAAAAAGGAACTCGAGCAGCGGATTCAGTTTCTCGAAGGCAAACTGGAGCAATACAGGAGGAAAGCGGCCGGGATCGGGATGATGGG
>JAEZXS010000274.1 GCA_023442755.1 Pseudomonadota bacterium
GTCAATAAGTCTCATATTCGACCTATATCACTTATGGCAAGGCGATACTCAGATTTTTCCCCCGAGGTAGGCGGCCTGCATCTCGGGATTTCGGGCGATCTCCTCGGCGCTTCCCTCCAGCACTATACGGCCCAATTCCAGCACGTATGCCCTATGCGCCAGCTTCAGCGCCGCCCTTGCATTCTGCTCGACCAGAATGATCGTAACCCCGGAAGCGTTTACTTCCGCAAGTGTCACGAAAATCGTTTTGACGAGCAAAGGGGCGAGGCCCAGGCTCGGTTCGTCGAGCAGCAGAATTTTCGGTCGGCTCATGAGCGCCCGTCCGATCGCAAGCATCTGCTGTTCCCCGCCGCTCAGGGTTCCGCCAAGCTGGCCGGATCTCTGCTCTAATATCGGGAAAAGGGAGTAGATCCACTCCTCCGACTTTCTCGCCTGTTCTGAATCCGCACTCGAGTAAGCACCGAGGCGCATGTTCTCCCGAACCGTTAGCGTTCCGAAAATGCGCCGCCCTTCCGGAACCTGGGCAATTCCCTTCCTGACTATGGAGTGGGCGGGCATGTTCTGAATCGGTTCACCATTGAACCGGATCATTCCCCCTGACGGCCTCACCAGACCGGAGATGGAAAGCAGCGTGGTCGATTTGCCGGCTCCGTTGGCTCCCAGAACGGTGATGATCTCCCCTTCCCCGGCTTCCAGGTCGATTCCATGGAGGGCTTCGATATTTCCGTATTTCACTTTCAGGTTTTCGATTGAGAGAAGCTTTTTTTCCACTGTTACCATTCTTTTTCGGTGCCGAGATAAGCTTCTATCACCCGTTTGTCCCGCCTGATCTCTTCGGGAGGACCTTCGGCGATCTTGGAGCCGTATTCGAGTACCACGATTTTTTCGCAGACTTCCATGACGAGGTTCATGTCGTGCTCGATCAGGAGCACTGTAACGCCTCCATCCCGTATTCTGCGAATCAGGGTGATGAGCTGGGCCGTTTCCTTGTCGTTCATGCCCCCGGCCGGTTCGTCCAGGATGAGCAGTTTCGGATGCGTGGCCAGCGCCCGGGCGATTTCGAGAAGCCTCTGGTTTCCATACGACAGATTCCTGGCAAGGGCGCCTTCATGACCGCCGAGGCCGACGAATCCTATCATGCGGAGAGCGTCCTCCAATGCTTCCCGTTCTTCGGCTCTTTGATGCGGAGTGTGGAACAGTGAGGAAATCACTCCCGACCTGAGCCGCAGGTGGCTACCGGCAAGCACGTTTTCAATAACGGGGAGGTTTTGGAAAAGCCGTATCGACTGGAAGGTTCGCGCGATTCCCATCGAGACGATCTTGTGCGCTTTGGCCCGCGCAATCGATTTCTGATTGAAGCGGATTTCGCCCTGGTCCGGCTGATAGATGCCGGTAATGAGGTTGAAAACGGTGGTCTTGCCCGCTCCGTTCGGGCCTATGAGCCCGGAGATGGATCCGTCGTCGACATCGAAGGACACGTTGTTTACCGCGGTAAGACCGCCGAAGTTTTTCACGAGCCGGTTGAGACTGAGGAGACTCATGCTTCAGCCCCCTCGCGCGCCTTTACCGGAATAGCATACTTTCTCGGGCGCTGCGGCAGGATGCCCTGGTTGCGGAAGAGCATCATGAGGATCATCGCAGCCCCGAAGATGAGCATCCGGGCATTTGCGAAATCCCGGAACAACTCTGGGAGGCCGATCACCAGGAACGCCCCCAGGAACATGCCGGGAATGCTGCCCGAGCCGCCAAGGATTACAATGGCGAACATGAGGACGGATTCCCAGAACGTGAAGGATTCCGGAGAGATTATCGTCATTTTTGCCGCATAGATGTTTCCGGCCATTCCGGCCCACGCTGCCCCGAGGACGAACGCGGCGAGTTTGTAGTGCGCCGCATTGATTCCACAGCCCTGGGCCGCGATTTCGTCTTCCCGGAGGTAATTCAGAGCGCGGCCGAAACGCGAATTTTCCAGAAAATGAAACAAGACGGCACTGAGACCAGTCAAGATCCAGATAAGATAAAAGAAATGGTAGGGGGTGCGCAGGGTAAAGCCGAATATCGCAGGTCGAGAGATCCCGAAAATACCATTGGACCCTCCGGTCAGCCCGAACACGTCATTGACGAGGGCAATGCGCAGGATCTCGCCGATCCCAATGGTCACGATGCACAGGTAATCGCCCCGCAGGTGGATGATCGGGCGTGCTATGATAAGCGCAAAAAGCCCCGCGCAGACTCCTGAGATCGGGATAAGCCACAGGATCGGAATGTGATAGCTGGTATTAAGGATCGCGGCAGTGTACGCGCCGACGGCATAAAAGGCGGCGTGCCCGAGGTTGAAAAGGCCGGCGTCTCCCACGATGATATTAAGACTGAGCGCAAGCAGCGTGTAGATGCCTATGCTGTTCAGTACGTCTATCCAGTACGAATTCAATAACGCGGGAGGCACGGCGAACCACAGGAGCGCAAGACAGATGATGGGAGTGAGCTTAAGGATCTTTTTCATACTTTTTCCGCAACCCGCTCCCCGAGGATACCCGTTGGTCGTACGATGAGTATCAGGATAAGGACCAGGAAGGCAATCGCATCTTTCCAGGCAAAGGAGATGTAGGCCGAACCGAGCGCTTCGATTACTCCGAGGATAATTCCACCCAGCATCGCGCCGGGAATATTGCCTATGCCGCCCAGGATTGCGGCGGTGAACGCCTTCAACCCGTAGCCCCAGCCCATGATGAAATTGATCTGCCCGTAATAGAGCCCCACCATGAGCCCGGCGGCCCCGCCCATTGCCGGTCCTATCATGAAAACCAGCAGAATGACCCGGTCCACGTTAATACCCATGAGTCTCGCCGCACCCTGGTCGATTGCCGCGGCCCTGATCGCTGTTCCGGTTTTTGTTTTCTGGATGAAGAAGTAGAGAAACGCCATCATGAGAATCGATGCCAGGAACACCAGCAGTCGCACTACGGGGATTTCCATTCCAAACAGGGCGATGGAGGTTTTCGGGAGAATGTTTTGCGGGTAAACCTGAAATCTCGCCCCGTAGATGAGCATGATCGTATTTTGGAGAAAAATGGATGCCCCAAGCGCAGAGACGACCGCAGAGAGCCGCGGGGACTGCCTCAACGGCCGGTACGCAACCCGGTCCAGGATGGCCCCGACAAGAGCGACCAGTCCCATGATCATGATGATGAGCACAAGGCTTCCCCAGAGCGGACCGATTCGGTCGGTCAGGGCCAGGGACGTCAAAAGGCTCAGACCGAGATAGGCTCCAAGGGTAAAGAGTTCGCTGTGGGCAAAGTTTATGAGCTTCAGCACGCCATAGACCATGGTGTAGCCCAGGGCAATGAGCGCATAAATCGACCCGACGGCGAGACCGTTCGTTAGCTGTTGGAAAAAGACTTCCATTACGTTTGTTATCTGCTTCCGACGTTGCGAGGCGCCCGCCTGTGGCGGATGGAACCCGACCCGACCCAGGTGGCGCGTTAATACCGGCATGGACGGAGCCGGGTCCGTCCATGCATTGCAATCCTGTCACGCGAAAAGGGAATAAAAGAAGATGAGCGGTTCACCTGCGGAGAACCGGATTGACCTTTACGTTCCCTTACTGCTGGAGTGAGAATTCCCCATCTTTGCCGACTTTATAAACCCGGTAGACTTCTCCTATCCTGTCGCCCTTGTCGTTGAAGGAGATTTTTCCGGTAAGCCCGGGAAAGTCTTTTAACTCTTTATGGAGGTAATCGGCAACCTTTGCGGTATCTTCCGATTTTGCCTGTTCAATGGCGTAAACTGCTGCCCGGAATCCGTCTCCGGCAAGCACGGCATAGATCGAGTTGGGAGGATTCCCGTATTTTTTCGTAAACGCAGCCAGGAAAGATCGCGCTTCCTCGGACGGCAGGTCCTTCGGAAGCGGCGCGCTTACGAAGTAGAAATCCGCAGCGGCATCCTTCCCTGCGATCTTCACCAGATCCGGGTTGTTGGTGGCGTCACCGCCCATGAACTTCACGTCCCAGTTCATCTGCTTCTTCTGCTTCAGTAGAAGACCTGCTTCGCCATAGTACCCGGTAAAGAAGACCATATCCGGCTGGACCGATTTCATCTTCGTGAGGACAGCCGTGTAATCCTGTTCCTTCGCCGTCAGGGCGTCGAAGAAAACGATCGGCACGTCCTTGTCGTTCTTGAGAATCCCGCGGGTCTCCTCGGCGAGTCCCTTCGCATATGTGCTGTTGTCGTGCAGGATGGCGAGCTTTTTGGTTCCAAGCTTCTTTATCGCCTGGGCGGCGACTTTTGCCTGTTCGTCATCCCGGGGGCACGTTCTGAAAAAGTATTTCAGCCCCTTTTCCGTCAGTCGAATGGCGGTGGAACCATCGGCAATCTGAATGATCCTGGCTTCGTCATATATGTTCTGAGTCGCTTCGGTAACCGCAGAACCGTAAGTTCCGATTACTGCTGCAAGCCCACGGGTGACCAGGCGCTGAGCGGCAAGTGCTGCAGTCCTCGGGTCCCCGCCGTCATCTTCCGTAAGTACCTCGACCTTCTTGCCCAGAACTCCGCCCTTTGCATTCAACTCGTCGGCAAGCAGTTCGAGCACCTGTTTCATTTCGGCGCCTTCACTGGCCCAGGAACCCGTAAGGGGACCCATCAGGCCGATCTTGAGAGGTTCGGCGGCGCCGGCCCGCAAAGCGGGCGCCAGAAACAGCACAGCGAGTGCACAAATGAAAATCTTCCTCATCGCATTCCCCCTGGAAAATATTATTGAAACAATTTCTGGAACTTTTCGGAAGTTGCCGAAACTTATCAGTATGTGACCCTTATGTCAATTGAGTCCATATCGGTACGTCATTTCCACCAAACCAGTGTGCTCCCGAGGCAAGGCTGCGTTATATTGCTTATGGTTGATATGTGGCTTTGCGGATACGCCTGAAGGGAGGGGAGCCTGGATGTCTTCGGAGCTCGAAAACAGAATTCGTGAAACGGGTATGCATCTCTACAGCCTTATGGAGGAGGAGTCCCGATCCATCTTCCGGAAGGAATACTGGACGGGCAAGCTCTTCGAATGGTGCATGCACCACGAACCGTTCAAGGTGCAGATGTTTCGTTTCGTGGATGTCTTTCCTTACCTCAAAAGCCCTGAATCGGTCATGCACCACCTCCGCACCTATTTTTCCGATCCGGCAATAGATTTTCCTTCCGCCCTGGACAGGGGGCTGAAGTTCGCTTCCCCTTCCTGGATGGGCTCCCGGATCATTGCTAAAAGCATCGCCCGCAACATAGGCAGGATCGCCGAACAGTTTATTGTCGGCGAGACTCCCATGCAGAGCCTTACGGCTCTCGAAGGGCTGCGGACAAGGGGCCTGGGATTTTCCATAGACTTGCTGGGCGAGGCAGTGGTTTCCGAATACGAAGCCCTGGATTACCAGGACCGCTACCTGCACCTGGTAGACCTTCTCGGCACAGCTCAAACGAAATGGCCCGCACTCGGGAGCATTTCCGGAGAGCTGGACTGGGGACACTCGCCCCGGGTGAATATTTCCTTGAAGACCTCCGCGATGTATTCTCAGATAAACCCGTGCGCCGTCAGGCACTCGATTGAAAAATCCAAGGAGCGGCTGCGCCCCATTCTGCGAAAGGCCATTCACAGCGGGGCCTTCATCTGCCTGGATATGGAACACTACTCCATCAAGAATTTCACTCTCGCCCTCTACCGCAGCCTGATGGAAGAACCGGAATTCAGGGGGTACCCTCACACGGGAATCGTGATCCAGGCATACCTCCAGGACAGCGAGAGCGATATCGAGAGGATGATCGAATGGGCGAGAGAAGGCGATTTTCATTTTACAATCCGCCTGGTCAAAGGCGCCTACTGGGACCAGGAGGTGATCCATGCCCGGCAGATGAACTGGCCGGCCCCAGTTTTTACGAACAAACTGGAAACGGATGCCAATTTCGAGCGGCTTGCCCGGCTCATTTTGAAGAATAGCCCCCACGTCAGGCTTGCCTGTGCTTCGCACAACGTACGATCCATTGCTGCCGTCGTGGAAGCGGCTAAGGATCTGGGCCTGTCGAATGACGACCTTGAGTACCAGGTCCTGTACGGAATGGGCGAGCCGGTTCGCATCGCACTCAACAAGGCTGGGCTGCACGTCCGCGTATACTGCCCCATCGGGGAAATGGTCCAGGGCATGTCCTACCTCGTTCGCAGGCTCCTCGAGAACACGGCAAACGAGTCGTTTCTGAGATTGAGCTTCTCGGAAAAGCTGCCCAAAGGCGAACTCCTCCGCAACCCGGTACACAAGCTCGCGGAAGCCCTCCCACAAAAACCACCCGGACGACAGCCCACTGCAACCTCACAACCCGCACCTTTTCGCATCGAACCCCGCTTCGACTGGTCCCGGGACGAACACCGTGAAAAGTTCGAAAAGGCGCTCCAAAAGGTTCGGGGCACCTTCCCCATTACGGTCCCCCTGCAAATCGGAGGAAGGAAGATTCCAACCGGCAACGTTTTTCAGTCGCTGAACCCCAACAATGCCCGTGAGGTCGTCGGAATCGTAAGCTCTGCCGGCATCCGGGAGGCGGCGCTTGCCGTCGATGCGGCGGCAAGCGCCCAGCCCGCGTGGCGAAACACGTCTGCCGAGGACAGGGCGCGCTTTCTTTTCCGGGCCGCCGAATCCGCCAGGAAGAGAAGGTATGATCTTGCCGCCCTGCAGGTATTCGAAGTCGGAAAGACCTGGAGCGAGGCGGATGCCGATGTGTGCGAAGCCATCGACTACATGGAATATTACGCGCGCGAAATGCTCCGTTACGGCCGGCCGATACGGATGGAGCGGATTCCGGGTGAAAAGAGCGTCCTCCTCTACGAGGGTCGGGGAGTTGCTGTCGTGATCGCACCCTGGAATTTTCCCATGGCGATTTCGGCCGGTATGAGTTCCGCCGCCGTCGTCGCCGGAAACACGGTTGTCTATAAACCGGCCTCCCAGTCTCCGGTCATCGGCTATGCTCTGGCCGATATTTTCGAGGAGGCCGGTCTGCCTAAAGGCGTTTTCAACTTTTTGCCCGGCCCTGGGAACCAACTGGGCGACTTTCTTACCGGCCATCCGGAAGTCGCGCTCATCGCCTTCACGGGAAGCCGTGGAGTGGGAATGCATATTCTTGAGCAGGCATCCAGAACCCCTCCCGATGCGGTCGCCCTCAAAACCGTTATCGCAGAGATGGGCGGCAAGAACGCCATAATCGTCGATTCCGACGCCGACCTCGATGAAGCGATCATTTATACCATTAACTCCGCGTTCGGCTACCAGGGACAAAAGTGTTCGGCATGTTCCAGGCTCATCGTACTGGAGGAAAACTATGAGAGGCTCCTCGGCAGACTCAAAGCGGCAGCTGAGAGCATAAACATCGGCCCAGTCGAAAACCCGGAGAATTTCATGGGATCGGTAATCGAGCCGGCCGCCAGGGAGAAGATTCTGAAGTATATCGAAATCGGCAGGCGGGAAGCTTCAGTGCTGGTTGAAAGGCAAGTTCCGATCGAGGGCGCCGACACCGTTCCCCTGGTCATATTCACCAATGTTCGTCCGGAGAGCAGACTGGCGCAGGACGAGATCTTCGGGCCCGTTCTGTCCATAATAAAAGTCAGGGATTTCGACGAAGCCCTGCGAGTTGCAAACGGGACCCGCTATGCACTGACCGGCGGCGTTCTCTCCCGGGACCCCGGAAATATCGACAAAGCCCGAAAGACTTTCCGCGTCGGCAATCTGTATATAAACCGCGAATGCACCGGGGCGGTGGTCGGCCGGCACCCGTTCGGCGGGTTCAAAATGTCCGGGCTCGGGTCAAAGGCGGGCGGGCCGGACTACCTGCTTCACTATCTCTTGCCGAGGAATATAGCCGAGAATTCCGTGAGAAGGGGATTTGCGCCGCACGAGATGGAGCAGGGACGCGATTGAGAAAAGGGACGCTGTTTATTCCAGCCGTTTCAGCTCCCGGAAGCCGCCCTTTTTCAAAAGCGAATAACTCTGGCCCCTGTGCTCGAATTTATCCTGGTAGCCATAAGGCAAATTCAAATCCTGGGCTGCCGACATGGTCTCAAGAAGGAAGGACAACACCAGGGCGTATTCTTCCATCCACTGAAGGAACTCGTTTCTGTCTATCCAAACCTCTTCGACCCCGAAGAGACCTCTCAGCCCTTCGGTTTCGAAATGAGCGTTCGACTGGTCCAGAATGAGATTGATAATCTGGTCCGGTTTCTTGCTGTTCTGAATCTGAAGGAACAGTGATGTGGCAGTGTGCGACGTATCTAACATCAGAGCCCGGCAGCCTTTCTATTTGTTCTTTTCGGAGAGACATGGTTCGCGGAAACAGCAGTCGCCCTGATCGCAATATCCCCTGGCCGTACCATAGCAGTCGAAGTTGCCTTCGGTGCGCTGAATCTCCCTGATAAGATCGGCCTTGGATTTGCCAAAGCTGTTGATACCCAATTCTTTTGCCTTTGCGCGAATCTCCTGCATCTTCATCATGTGACTCCTTCCTATTTACCGAAATCATGTCTCCAGAAAATGTCAACCCCACTCTGATTCCCTCCGCCAACCTGCGTAGGTAACGAAAAGATCGGGGGTCCAATACTTTCCGACTTCCACTATCCCGGTCTCCCTGCCATTTGCCGACCCCACCGGGTTGTTGCTGAACCAGACCCAGTTCATTGCCGGTATACTGTGTGCTCATGACAAGCCTGGGGCTTGGGTCCCTTGCCACTTGCCCAGCTAGCATACTGAGGCAACTCGAAGCTCAAGTCAATTTTGAGCTTCATGGAAGAATCGCTCGGATCTTTGGTTTCCAAGATCTCCAGGACATCGCCTCTGGCGTCGGCTTCGATTACCTGGATATTTTTCGCTATTTCGGTTTAAAGCCTGCCAAGGTTCATTTTCACCCCGGTTAACTGCAACTGGCCGGTCTGTTCGGCCGACTGGCCATTGTCTATGATCTCGGCCCTGCAGTTCACTTTTCCCTCGATACCGTAGATATCCTTCTGCGCCCGCAGGTTATCCAGGTCAACACCGATGCTCACGCCCTCCGGTCCGGAAACGCGTTTGAGATGGATGATGCCGGTAGCGTCTCTTATGGAGAGGACTATATTGCCCCGCTGCCTTCCTTCGATCGTTCCCGAGACAACGTGCAGCGTCGGCAGCGCCATGTTGAGAAGCATGGAACCGCCCCCGCAGCCTTCTCCGCCCTGCCCCCGTCCCCCTTCGGTGCTAC
>JAEZXS010000323.1 GCA_023442755.1 Pseudomonadota bacterium
ACCTCATCGCTTTTCCCGTTTTTTGTTCGTGCCGAAAACTTCCGACAGCCGTTCGCCCGAGTCAGTGTGCGGCAAAAGGAAGATTTTGAGAAAATCAACGGCCTCTAGGATGGCATTACGATCTTTCGACGAAACGATGTCATTTGAGAGATATCGAGAAAGTACTTTGCCCACACCATCGCGATCTCCGAATCGAGGATGTTCCCGGGGTGCCCATCCTTTATTGCAGGACAATCGGGGCGGTGAATGGTCCATTATTGACTTTGTTATCGTATGTATCTATATCGTTCCAGGGCGGATCTTTTGGAAATGTCCCGGTTGGGCCGGCCGATTGCCGCAGATGAGAATCCTGCAGCTCCGAGAAATTCCGTAAGGGAGAGGAATTCCTGCTTACAAGCTTATCCCCTGATGTCTGTCAGGCTTGCTGATCCCTGCTGCGTCTTTCCAGCACTCATGTCTGGTACGCATGCCTGGCCTCCTCAGATAAATATTGCCGATTCCAGCTCAGGCTTCTCAGATCTCGAACCGGTTCTTACCGGGAGACGGTCCAGGATGTGAATTGCATCAGGGCCGATCTATATGAATAAAATGGAACAGAGGTGAACACGATGGACGCTGAATACGATGCAACGCTTGAAACTCTGGAAAGACTTCGCGCCGAGTCCAAAGCCGCCGGAGGAGAGGCCAGGAGGGATGCTCAGCACCGCCACGGCAAACTGACGGCACGGGAAAGGATAGACCTTCTCCTCGACGATGGGAGCTTTGAAGAGTTCGACGTCTTGAAGGTCGGCCGGGGCGGCGCCCTGGGAGATGCCAAAATCTACCCCGGGGACGGTGTGATCACCGGCCACGGTTCCATCGAAGGCCGTGAAGTTTTTGTTTTCAGCCAGGACTTTACGGTTATTGGAGGCTCCCTGGGAGAAGCTCATGCCCAGAAGATCTGCAAGGTAATGGACCTGGCGGTGAAGGTGGGGAATCCCATCATCGGCCTGAACGACTCGGGTGGCGCCCGCATCCAGGAAGGTGTGGATGCTCTCGCGGCATACGGTGAGATATTTCATCGGAATGTGCGGGCGAGCGGCGTTGTTCCCCAGATATCGTGCATTATGGGGCCCTGCGCGGGTGGAGCGGTTTACAGTCCCGCCATAACCGACTTCTCTTTCATGGTGCAGGATTCTTCCTACATGTTCGTGACCGGCCCGAGCGTGGTGAAGACCGTTACACACCAGGACATAACGTCGGAAGACCTGGGCGGAGCGCAGGTGCATGCAACCGTGAGCGGCGTTGCGCACTTCACGGCATCAAACGATGTCCTCTGCCTGCGAGAGGTCCGAAGATTGATCAGCTATCTGCCTTCGAACAATCGCCAGCGCGCGCCGATTCTGGACCTTCGCGATCCGTCCGATCGAGCGGACCCCGCCCTGGATTTCCTGATTCCGGCAAACCCCAACCAGACATACGACATGAATGTCCTGATTTACAGCATTCTCGACGGGGCGGAATTCATGGAGGTCCACTCCGGCTTTGCCCGAAACATCATTTGCGGCTTCGGCCGCCTCGGGGGGCAGACCATAGGGCTCGTGGCGAACCAGCCGGCAGTCCTTGCCGGAGTCCTGGACAGCAACGCGTCCTTCAAGGCCGGACGTTTTGTCAGGTTCTGCGACGCGTTCAATATCCCGCTGATTGCCCTCGTGGATGTCCCGGGGTTCATGCCCGGCCCCGACCAAGAGCATGGCGGCATAATCCGGCACGGCGCAAAATTGCTCTACGCATTTACCGAGGCCACGGTGCCCCGCATCTCCGTCATCGTCCGCAAGGCCTATGGCGGCGCTTACCTGGTGATGAATTCCAAGCACATCCATTGCGACGTCAATTATGCCTGGCCCACTGCCGAGATCGCGGTAATGGGGCCGAAAGGCGCGGCCGAGGTGATCTATCGCAAAGAGATCGAATCGGCGCAATCGCCTGAGACTATTTTGAACGAAAAAATGGCACAGTACAGGCGCACCTTCGCCAACCCCTTTCTGGCAGCGCAGCGCGGCTACATAGACGACGTCATATTCCCCCGCGACACCCGTCACCGGCTGATCCGCACCCTCCAGGTGCTCGATGGCAAGGAGAGCAAGGGGCCTGCGCGCAAACACGGCAATATTCCTCTGTGAGGTGTACCATGTTCGAAAAGATACTGATCGCAAATCGAGGCGAAATCGCCGTTCGCATAATCCGTACCTGCAAGCGCCTGGGGATCGCCACGGTAGCCGTGTACTCCGACGCGGACAGCCGTAGCCTGCATCGGCAGCTCGCCGACGAGTCCGTCCATATCGGCGGGCCCCACGCCCGGGAATCCTACCTGGATGTGGATCGAATCATTTCCGCTGCTGTCTCCACAAACTGCGGCGCCGTGCACCCGGGATACGGATTTTTGTCCGAGAACCCCCGGTTCGCTGAAGCCGTGGCGTCTGCCGGGCTTACGTTCATCGGGCCGCCTGCCGAAGTGATCGCCAAAATGGGCGACAAAATCGGTTCCAAGGAGTTGGCAGCGAGCGCCGGTGTGCCGGTAATTCCCGGGCATGGAGGCGCGCTGAAGGATATCGAGGAAGCGCTCGCCGTCGCGGAAACCATCGGTTACCCGGTACTGCTCAAGCCCGCTGCCGGCGGCGGCGGGAAGGGAATGCGCATCGTGCGCGGACCGGAAGAGATGGAGGGGGCGCTGGCCTCCGGCATGCAGGAAGCGGCCAAGGCATTCGGAGACTCGCGGATATTCATAGAGCGCTATTTCGATGATCCCAGGCACATCGAAATCCAGGTATTCGCCGATTCATACGGCAACGTCGTCCACCTGGGCGAAAGAGAGTGCTCCATCCAGCGCCGGTACCAGAAAATCATCGAAGAATCGCCCTCCATGGCGGTCGATGCGGACCTGAGGCAAAGAATGGGGGAGGCCGCCTGCAACCTGGCCCGAAAGGCCGGCTACGTGAATGCGGGAACTGTGGAATTCGTCCTGGATGCTCAGCGTAACTTTTATCTCCTGGAGATGAACACTCGGCTGCAGGTCGAGCATCCCGTAACCGAAGGCGTTACCGGCCTCGACATGGTGGAGCTTCAGCTGAGGATTGCTGCCGGTGAACGCCTGCCGTTCGAACAGCGGGATTTGGCATTCAACGGCTGGGCTATAGAAGCGCGCATTTGCGCGGAAGACCCCGCCCGGGGATTCATCCCCGCTACGGGCATGATAACCCGTTATGCCGAGCCCCGGGGGAAAGACGTCCGGGTGGACAGCGGGGTGACCGTAGGCAGTTGGGTCGGCATCTACTACGATTCCCTGCTCGCCAAGGTCATCTGCCACGGCAAGGACAGGGAGGAGGCTCGTCTCAGCCTTATAGAAGCCCTGAACGGGTATCATATCGAGGGAGTCGTCACAAATATCGATTTTGTAAATAACGTGCTGTCCCACCCGGAATTCGCCGCTGGAAACCTGAACACCGGTTTCGTCGGCCGGCACTTCGAAGGAAGTACGCCGAAGATCCCCCCCGACGCCCGCAATACCGAGATGGCGGTTATCGTCGCCGCGTTGATCTATCACGTCCGGACTGTCGCCATACGGGAGTCGCTGCGTCCCATGGTCTCGCGGATAGGAGGCATGAGAGACGATGACGGCACCCATTCTTACGTGGTCCGCTCGGGAGACTCCCTGTTCAATGTGCTGCTGGCAAAATCTCCGGAGGCAAACAAGTGGATGATCTACGTGAGCGGCAACCGGTACGAAGTGGTGACCCCCCAATTCGAATTCTACCGGCGCAGGTTGAAGATCGTCATAAACGGGCAGATTCATCGTTTCCGCCTGAGGATCGAACAATCGTTCATTTACGTTGCGTTTAGCGGAATTACCCGTTTGTTCGAGGTGTACCTGCCCAAGGAATGGGAGCTTCTGAAGTATATGCCCGCGAAGGTGGAGAGGGCCTCTGAAAATGTTCTTGTTTGCCCGATGCCGGGACTGGTCGTGGATGTCCTTGTCAGAAAGGGCGATCGCGTATTTCGCGGGCAGAATTTAGTGGTGCTCGAATCGATGAAGATGGAAAGCGGTGTGGGGTCGCCCACGGACGGGGTTATCGAAGAGGTGCTGGCAAATGCCGGGCAGGCAGTCGAGGCCGGGGACGTCCTCATACGATTCAAGAATGGAGTTGCCGCATAGGTTGAATGCTTTTGCCGGGAAGAAAACCGGATTATTGCGACAGTAAAACCCGGCGTCTTCATGAAGCCGAAGGCGCCGGGTTTATATATTCTCAGTCACCCGAATCCGCCAGGTCTTCGATTTTCGTTATTTCGAAAACATCTCCCTTCGGGCTTTCCGTGATGATGCCGCTGACGACGACGAGCTTGTTAACGAATTTGGATGGGACCGTGCCCCGGACGATATAATCGCCGTCATCCGCCTCTATCACGAAACCTGTTCCCTTCTTGACTACGGCTCCCAGCATCGTTTCTTCACGCGTAATGGCAGTTGCCCCGGCCGTGCAGATGCAGGCGGACGAAAGAAATGCGAACAAAACGGCGGATACGAAAATTGCGTTTATGAATCTCATAATCAATACCTCCGACCGTTGAATTGGTACGTTCCAAATTGGTACCACTTTGGATAACGAGGTTGTAAGCAGATAGATATACAGAATTTTCATCCGGGGCAATTGGACCTTGGTCCAACCTGGGGACTCACAGCCTTCAGCCTGAAGGACACCAAGCCGCAAGCATTGAGGCTGAAAGCCTCTCCCGCTCAATACCTGGTTTCCTGGCGATGATCTGTCATTTGCCGCAATATAAGTTCACGGTTATGGGGGGAGTTTGATCGAGCAGGTGATTTTGAATTGCTACGGTTAGTGCCGACATCTCCATCACGAAATTTTCCTTGCGAAATGCTGGAAGACTCTGCCGCGGTGAGCGTTCATCGTGGTGACGTCGAGTTCGAAGGTTTCGAATATCTTGAATGCACGCAGGAGTTCCCCGATCCATTCCGGCGAATGGTGGCGAAGTACCACGCCCTCGGGCAGTTCGAAAACGCCGTAGCGGCCGTACCTGCCCTCGAATTGTCGATATCTCGCCTGGTTTCGCTCATCCTGCTGAATCAGAAAGTCGCTGACGTAGAGAATCCCCTGCGGCCGAAGCACGCGCCGGATTTCATCGATCAGGGCACTCTGGCCGTCGTCGGTCGGGATGCAGGTCAGGACGGCAAAGAGTATGACGGCATCGAAGGTGGAGTCGGGGTACGGCAGGCAGTTCGGGACAATCTTTTGAAGCCTCAGGCCGGGATGGGTTTCAAGACCCCGCCTTATCATCTCCCCGGAGATGTCCACTCCGGCAACATCGGTATACCCGGCCGAGGACAGTTCGGCGCACGTCCTTCCGTACCCGCAGCCGTAGTCCAGGATGCGGGCGGTTTTTGGCACGATCCGGAGAAACCGCTCCAAATCGAGCGGAATGCTGAACGATTTGGTCCTCGCGACGCCGTCCCAATATTCGGTTTGAACATCCAATCCGGTCATTATTGTCAAATGAATCAAGACCTCTCAGCCCGGCCCTCTGAGTAGCTCGGGCAGGTCATCGGCCCGCTTTCGCAGCGATCCCGGGTTCGGCCGTCCCGCCGATGATTTCGTTGAATCTTTCGCTTTCCATGACCTCCTGATGGAGAAGCTCCGAAGCGATCCGGTCGAGAAGCGCCCTCTTCTGGGAAAGAAGCTCCTTAACGGCAACAGCCCGTTCGGTGATAAGCTCCTTTACCTCTTCGTCGAGCTTGGCGGCCGTCGCTTCGCTATACTCTTTGCCGATGAACGGCGCCTGCTCCGAGGACAGGAACATGGGCCGGTTCTGCCGCGGGTATGTGGAGAGGCCGAGCGTCTTGCCCATTCCGTACTCGAGCGTCATGGCCCTGGCGATTTCGGTTGCTCTTTGCAGGTCGTTGTGGGCGCCGGTCGAGATTTCTCCAAAAACGACGTCCTCGGACATTCGGCCTCCAAGCAGGACGTCGATTTTGCCGAGAAGTTCGTGCCTGGTCATCAGGTAGCGATCTTCGGTGGGGAGCTGCTGGGTGTACCCGAGCGCGCCGATCCCTCGGGGAATGATGGAGATCTTGTGGACCGCGTCGGCCCCCGGAGTAAATGCGGCCACGAGGGCATGCCCCGTTTCGTGATAGGCCACAATCTCCTTTTCCTTCGGGTTGATTACTCGGTTTTTCTTTTCGAGGCCCGCGATAATGCGGTCGACAGCCTCGTCCAGGTCCTCCATTTCCACCTCGGACTTGCTTTTTCTCCCTGCCAGGAGAGCGGCCTCGTTCACGACGTTTGCGAGGTCCGCCCCGGAAAACCCGGGGGTCTTTCGGGCTATCACCGCCAAGTCGACATCCGCGGCCATCTTGACCTTCTGTGCATGAATTTTCAAAATGGCTTCGCGTCCATTTACATCGGGCCGGTCGACCAGCACCTGGCGGTCGAACCTTCCGGCCCGCAGCAGCGCGGGGTCCAGGGTTTCCGGCCGGTTCGTCGCGGCAAGGATGACAACGCCCACACTGGGATCGAATCCATCCATTTCGACCAGGAGCTGATTGAGGGTCTGTTCGCGCTCGTCATGGCCGCCCACCATGACGTTGCCGCGCGCCTTTCCGATTGCGTCGAGTTCATCGATAAAGATGATGCATGGCGCCTTTTCCCTGGCCTGCTGAAAAAGCTCCCGCACCCTTGCGGCGCCGACTCCCACGAACATTTCGACAAACTCGGACCCGCTGATGGT
>JAEZXS010000379.1 GCA_023442755.1 Pseudomonadota bacterium
GCTTTGTAGATGGCGTTTACTCCCTGTTCCGGCATGGAACCGTGCGCGGTTACGCCGCGCGTTACCGCCGAAAGCCACAGGGCGCCCTTGTGGCCGATCAGGGGATAGTTGGACGTAGGTTCGGCAACGATCTGCAATCCGGCGGAAGGCAAGGGACCAAAGGAGGCAAGGCTATCCGCCCCCGAGCATCCCGTCTCCTCGCCGGCGGTGAAAATGAGCAGCAGGTCGCACGTCGCTTGCCGCGAAACGTTCAGCGCTGCAGCTGTAATCGCGGCAACGCCGGACTTCATGTCGCTTGCCCCGCGGCCGTAAAGCCTGCCCTCGGCAATTTCCCCGGCGAAAGGATCGTGGCTCCAGGCGGCGGCGCCGAGCGGAACCGTATCCATGTGGCCGCTCAGGCAAAGCGCTTTTTCTCCGGAACCCCGGACCAGGTGCGCAATCAGGTTCGGCCTTCCGGGCGCCAGTTCGTGGTAGCAGACCGCGAACCCCGCATCCCGCAGCAGTCCGCCGAGGAAATGGGCGCAACGTTTCTCGCTGCCGGGAGGGTTTATCGTGTCGAAGCGTATCAGTTCACGCGTCAGTTCCAGGACATCGCATCTTCTTGTCACCATCAGCTCCCCGGTCTGTCGGTTGAAATAGGCGCGATGCACTTCCGGGTTTGCCTGAAGCTCATCGGGCGTGCCGTGCGAAACCAGCCTTCCCTTGGATAATACGTAACCATAGCGGCTGATTGCAAGCGTCTGGTGCACATTCTGCTCGACCAGGAAGAATGTTTGTAGCCCAGCCCGGTCATGAACTTGGCGTTCGTTTCGTTCTGGTTGATCATGGTTCCGTTGACCCGGTTGACCTCCCTTGTAATCGTTGGCATAGGTGATGTCCGGAAGAACCGCGCCCCAGACTACGACCGGGAGACCGAACTTGTGATAGACTCCGATCGTTCCCATTGCCACCGCCGAGCAGTAGTGCGTGGCGCCCGCGATGATTTCCTTGTTGGCCGCCGCCTTGGTCGCTACCTGCACGCCGATGATCGTTTTGCATTCGTCATCGAGGGGAACGAGTTCGTATAGCTCCTTAAGTAGTGAATCCGTAGTACCCGCTTCCGCTTCGCGAGAGGTGAACGGCGGCAGGCCGTCCGTTCGATCCGCTTCAGAGCAACAAGCCTGCCAAAGCGCTTCCCTGGCCGATTTTATGCGGATTGTTCTTTTATTATCCATAATTATTGATACAAAGTGGTTGTGTTTTAGAGAACCGACACATTTTTGTCAGGTCTTGGAAGGAAAGTGGGGTGAGCACTGCATCAAGAGGAATGCGGGCCTGAAGGCGCGAGGGCATCAGCGTAGTTGAAAGCTCGTCATTCCTCATCTTCGTCGCCATTGCCGTAGCGCGCCCTGCTTATTTTCACGCGGACGAAGGCGGCTATAGCCAGGACTGCGGCAACGAAAAAGAGTATTTCGTACAGGTTCTGACTTGCCCAGATCAGCCATTCGCTTTTTCGCTGCATATCTTCGATCCATGCCGTCTGCACGTCATGAAACGATACGGACAATGCCTTTGGGAAAGCCGATTCGACCGGTTCCCCCTTTCCCATTTCGTGGAGGATGCCGACAAGACCCCGGACGCCGAAACGGGCGGTAACATAAGAAATGAAATCTCGGCTTTCATGATAGGCGAGGGAAATGCCTTCGCGGTCCATCGGAAAGAATGCGGAGAGCCTTTGGAGAGGAATGAAACGTCTGGCTATCTCCAGACGGCTGACCGGAACAGCTTCGCCGGCCAGGATTTCGCCCAGGGTACCGCTCACCCATTGGCAGACTCCCTCGTCGAGCCATCTTGGAATGTCGGTTTTTACGATATGATCGTGGAGCAGCAGGTGACAAAGTTCGTGTTTGTATGTGTCGCCAAGGATGTAGGGATTAGCGGTGGAAGGCGAAATAAAGAGCACGACGAGATGATCGGAAGGGATTGCCAGGGCGGATACGAACCTGCTGCCGCCCAGTCTTTCGAAGTTCTCCCTGCTTGCCGTCAGCAGAACCACTGGTTTTGAGAGAAACGCCCAGTCGAGGGTTTTTTCGAGTTCCGCCTTTGTTTTCGGGTGGATTTGCCGGATGTAGTCGGATTCGGGTTGAAGGCCGGCATCCCCTATGATTACCAGTTCTTCATCATGAAACAGGACCCGTTCCTGGGCACGGGCGGGGCCGCCCGGAAAGAGCAGCCATACTGTCAGGAGTATAATCAGGACGGGTTTCATGAGGTTGTCTGCCGATCCTTCCTGAAATGTGTCGCATGTTTTTGTAAGATAATAATCCCAGTTGAATTTCCGAATTTGCTCTTTTTCGTACTTACAAGTTATCCTAAAATCCGCTAGTCTGACAGTAAGTTTAATTCGGTTCTTTTTCACCGAATAAGAAGGGGGGTGCCATATGCGCCGATGCTCGATATTACTGCCGGTCTGCCTGTTTCTGCTGTTCCCGTCATTGTGCTTCGCTTGGCAGGGCAAAGTCGTTTCAGTCAACGATGGGGACTATGTCAGCGTCCTGCATGACGGTAAGAGTGAGCGGGTAAGGCTATATGGAGTGGACTGCCCCCGTAAACACCAGGAAAACTATCAGCAGGCGAAGGACTTCGTCTCGAAACTCATTGCAGGCAAGATTGTTGAGGTCGAACCCCTGGGAAAAGATAATTTCGGGCGCACCGTTGCTTTTGTCACCCTGGACGGGAAAAACGTGAGTCGGGAACTGCTTGCAGCCGGGTTTGCCTGGGTTCACACCAGGGAGTGCAGGCGCGGTGAGTGCCGGGAGTGGGTGGAACTGGAAATAGAGGCCAAGAAAATGAAAGTCGGTCTCTGGGCCTCGCCAAACCCCATTCCGCCCTGGGAGTTCAAGGAAGGCAAGCAGGTTTCCGCGATATACAGCGGGAACGTCGTCACCCATGTTTTCCATTCATCGAATTGTTCGGAGTTCAACTGTAAAAGCTGCATCGTGACTTTCAAGAGCCGTGCGAAAGCCGTGGCGGCAGGTTATTCCCCCTGCAGCCAGTGCAGTCCCTGATAGCGGACTACGCCAAACCTCGTGTATCTATTCAAATTTGATTACCATAATCCGATATGTCGGATGTGACATATCGATCTTTGTCATTCTCATTTGAACGCAGCACCAAACCTTTGGCAACATTCCTAGCCGTATTCTCCTATAAAAAATCATAAAAGACCTTGCTTGTATTTAAATCAATGATGAAATGTAGTGGAAGTTTTCCTTATAAACTGCATATAATGCAGTTGGCCTTAGACGTTGGCTAATTAAGCCGATCTCATTTTACTAACACGGAGCCCCCCAATGCAGAAAACACTTGTCGAAATTGCATCAGAGCTGGTTCAAACTCAGGTGTCTCTTACTTCCATGTCAGCCGGCGAGATAGCGTCTTCACTCCGCCAGGTATTCAGTGCTTTGCAGGAACTGCAGAAATCCGAGGAGGAAGGGACCCGGCCAGCTCAGACCCCAGAAGGGATTCCGGAAGCTTTGGAAGAGAAACCCGCGGTTGCTCCCGAAAATTCCATCCTCAATGATAAAGTGATTTGCCTTGAATGTGGTGCCGAATTCAAGCAGCTCAGCCAGAAGCATTTATCCGTTCACAATATGACGCCAAAAGAGTACAAGAAGAAGTACGGCTTTCCCCTCAGGGCCCCTCTTTCGGCAAAGTCTCTGACCAAGGCCAGGAGCAGGGCGGCAAAAAAGCGCGGATTGCCGGAAAATCTCGTTAAATACCAGGAGGAGAGGAAGCAGAAGATGTCTTCCACTCCTCTGGAGGGGGCTGGAGCCGCTGAGAAAGCCCCGGCTCGCAAAAGGGCTCCCAGAAGATAAGTATGACTGCGATGTAACGGGCGCCGGCATCAGCACCTCCCGGCGCTCGACTCTTTTTGCTCATGCGGGTGGCGGATGAAGGACAGCGCAAAGACCAGGGAAGAACTGTCGGAGGAACTGGCGGCATTGCGCCGGCGCGTCGCCGAGTTGGAATCTTTTCATGATGAGCACAAAAGAGTGGACGAAGCCCTTCGAGAAAGTGAGGAGCGTTTCCGCTTCATGGCGGAAGCAACCGGCGATGTCCTGTATCGGCTCAAGTACTCCTCCATGAAATACGACTATATCAGTCCCTCCATCGCCAAGCTTACCGGGTATTCTCCGGAGGAAATAAACGCCATCGGGTTGTCCAACCTGATAATGAGCATCGAGGATCTCGGAGAGAAAAAGCTCTCGACGGCGGATATCGAGAAGACCCGGCAGGAGGGCAAAACAGGCGAGTATCGGGCAGACTACCTGGTAAAGACCAGGGGGGGAGTCCTCAAATGGCTCGGGGATCACTCCTATCCCTGGTACGACGGGTACGGGACCCTGATAGGCTCCGTCGGGATCTTGAGCGACATTACGGAGCGCAAGCAGATGGAGGCCACGCTCCGGGAGATGAACCAGGAACTGAAGCGCCTTGCCTCCCTGGACGGATTGACGCAGGTTGCCAACCGGCGCAGGCTGGATGAGTTCATAGGCCTGGAGTGGAGGCGCGCCAGGCGCGAGCAGACGCCTTTTTCTCTGATCCTGAGCGATATAGACAGTTTCAAACTCTACAACGACACTTACGGGCACCTGGCCGGCGACGACTGCCTCAAGGCGGTCGCCATGGCGATTCAGGATTGCGTCAGGCGGCCCATGGACCTGGTGGCGCGCTATGGCGGGGAAGAGTTTGCCGTGGTTCTGCCAAATACGGAGCCCGATGGAGCTTTCTACATGGCCCAGACCATCGGTATCGCCGTTATGAATCTTGGCATTATCCATTCCCGCTCGACCGCCTGCGGATTCGTCACTATAAGCAGCGGGGTTGGCACCATGGTGCCCTGCGGCGACCGATCACCGGAGGTGCTCATTTCTCTTGTCGATGCCGGGCTCTACGAAGCCAAGAAGCTGGGAGGCAACCTGGTGGTGCCCAAAGGCCTGTAGCTACTCTCGAATTCTTCGTTATTCCTGCCGTTTGCCCCTCGATTCCCTGAAAACCGGACATTCATCACCGATGTAGAATGCGGCAATCAGCATCAATTTCGCCGGAACTGATTTTGCTTATGGACAATTTCCGGAGTACCGATATACATTATGAACCAAGAGTTAATATTCTCTTTTCTAATATTCTATTCGAGTTGATCCGGAAACACCCGAGCCCTCTTTGCTGCGGGACTATGTTATAGAGAGTGTTGCAGTTCTGATCACGCGACCAATGCGGGTGTGCTTCCTGACTATGGGCCGATATTGTGTACGACTGGCAATCGCGCGTTTTTCCGGAGGCTCCATGGGTGGGCTGGCGCTGTTCCCTTCAATGACTATCCGCAAAAAAATTCTGCTTCTTTTGATGGCCGTCCTTTTGCCGGTTTGCGGGGGGATTGTTGCATCCGGCCTGGAACAGCGCAGGAAGGCGATCGAAGCGGCCACTTCCGAGGCGCTGGTGCTGGTGCACAGCCTGGCGGCCCAGCAGGAACAGATTGCCATCGGGACTCGGCAGATGTTGAGCACTCTTGCCTTGCTTCCGGGGGTACAGCAACTCGACGCCGATTTCTGCAACGACCTTTTCCGCGAACTGGCCGGGCGCTATCCGTATTACGCCAACATCACCATGGTTCTCCCGAATGGGGATCTCATTGCCTCTTCCGTGCCCTTTCCTCCCGGCACCAACCACTCCGAACGGAAATACCTGAAAGATGCAATAAGAACACGAGACTTTTCCGCGGGTGAGTATGTCGTCGGGAAGCTGACAAATTGCAAGGTGATCAATTATTCCTGCCCCGTCTGGGATCCTGACGGCAACATCATTGCCTTTGTCATTGCAGGTTTCAAGCTGGACGATTACGCCGGCTTTTTGAAAAAGGTCAAGCTGCCGAACGGTTTTATCATCGGTATTATCGACCATGCGGGTGTGCGGTTATGCCGATTGCCGGGGGACCAGAGACGCGGTCCGGGCACCCGGGTCCCCGAAGAGGCAATGGCGTTGATGGCCGGAGAGAACGAACAGGGCACTTTTCACCGGATGGGGCCCGACGGAATCCAACGCGTTTATGCCTTCAAACAGCTGCGCCTGCGGGAATCGGAAAAGCCTTACCTGTATATGGTTGCGGGCCTGCCGAAAGAGGAGATCATGTGGCAGGCGAACCTGGACATGTTCAAAAATCTCGCCATCCTGGGGCTTGCAGCGGGACTGGCCATGCTCCTGGCATGGGTCGTCGGGTACTTCAGCCTCATCAAGCCGATCAGCCGCCTGACAATCGCATCCCGTAAATTCGGTTCCGGCGAACTGGATACCCGTACACACCTGCCCCATACGCCCGACGAACTTGGCCAGCTTGCCGAATCTTTCGATGAAATGGCCGGTTTGCTGGAATTGCGTGATGCGGGCTGGAAGCAGGCGGAAAAAGCCCTCGAGGACTCCCGGGAGCAGCTTGCCAACATCATCGATTTTCTGCCCGATCCCACCTTCGTCATCGACAGGCAGGGCAAACTGATCTCCTGGAACCGCGCGATGGAGGAAATGACGGGGATAAGCGCGGCGGCCATGCTCGGCAAGGACGACTACGAATATGCGCTGCCTTTTTACAGCGAGCGCAGGCCCATGCTCGTAGACCTCGTCCATGGCGAGTACAATCCGGAGTTCGAGGCCAGATTCTCGCGAATCGAGAAAAAGGGCTCGCGCCTCCTGGTGAGTGAAATCTACGTCCCCATCCTCGGGGAAAGGGGGCTGTATCTGTTTGCAACGGCATGCCCCCTGCACGATTCCAGCGGGGAAATCATCGGAGCTATCGAGTCAATCCGTGACATTACCGAAATGAAACGCGCGCAGCTGGACAAGGAGAAACTGGAATCCCAGTTGCGGCAGGCGCAGAAGATGGAGGCAATAGGCACCCTGGCGGGAGGAATTGCCCACGACTTCAATAACATACTCTCCGCAATAATCGGGTACACGGAACTTGCCCTGATTCGGGCCGGGTCGATCGATAAAAACTACATGCAGCAGGTGCTCGGCGCGTCTCTCAGGGCAAAGGACCTGGTCCAGAAGATACTTTCCTTCAGCCGGGTAAAGAAGTCCGAGGGATTGATGCCGATCGAGATCGTGCCCCTCATCAACGAGTCCCTCAAGTTGCTCAGAGCGTCTCTGCCTTCCACCATAGACATTCGCCTGAAGATCGAGACGCAAAGAAGCGTGATCCTGGGTGATGCGACGGAGATTCATCAGCTTCTGATCAATCTGTGCACCAATGCCGCACAGGCCATGGAAGAGGATGCCGGGGCGCTCGAAATAGGCCTGAGTGATGCCGTGACGGATGAGCGGGCTTTCCCTCTGCATCTCAAGCCGGGTGAGTATTTGCGGTTGACGGTGAGCGACACGGGCCGCGGCATCAGCCCTGAAAACCTGGATCGTATTTTCGAGCCATACTTTACCACCAAGCAGGTGGGAAAGGGGAGCGGCCTGGGGCTGGCAATGGTGCACGGGATCGTGGAACGCCATAAGGGGGCGATTTACGTCTACAGCACTCCCGGGAAGGGTACCACTTTCAGCGTTTATCTTCCCAGGCACGATGACGACGCCGCGGTGCAGGATGATCCTGCCAGCCCCGTACCGGGCGGCGCCGAGCGGATTCTTTTCGTGGATGACGAACCGATGCTTGCGGAACTCGGCAAGCAGATGCTAGAGCAACTCGGCTACAGCGTCGTTGCCGAAACGAACAGCGTGGATGCCCTCGAGTTGTTCGGATCGAACCCCGATCAGTTCGAATTGATGATAACCGACTATACCATGCCGAATATGACCGGCGCGGCTCTCGCACGGGAGGTGGCCAGAATCCGGCCGGACGTTCCGGTGATCTTGTGCAGCGGATTTGCCGACAAGATGACCGAGGTGAAGGAGCGGAAACTGGGCATCAGCGCTTTCATCATGAAGCCGCTCAACCGGCGTACGCTCGCCGAAACGATCAGGCAGGTGCTGGACGGAAAGAAGGTCGCTTCCTGAGAGTCCATTTCATATGAGTTGGCACGTAGCATCGAGGTCTTCCCCGCGGCCCATTTATCGCCAACCTGGTAATGGATGATCGCCGGCAGGAAGTAGTGTACTACTGTGGGAGAGGCTTTTAGCCTCGCAGATTGATGATAAACCCTAAAATCATCATGATCGTCATTCCGGCGAAGGCCGGAATCCAATGTTTTCAAGCATTTCTGGGCCCCGACGCCTGCCCCGGACCCGATCCGGGGTTCGTCGGGGTGACGGATTGGGGGCTTTTTCAACACTCTGAGAGGCCTTTGGCCTCGATGCTTTTGGAGGAAGCCTGAGACAGGCTGAACAGCCTGTCTCAGTTGTGCTCCGATTGTCTAATCGCGGCTGCAAGCCGCTCCCGCACGGTGCTCTTAGTTCTTCTTTGCCCCCTCCCTGATCCAGTTTTTCAATGCCAGGTAGTCCGCGTCATGTTCGTTCCAGAAAACCCCTCCGGCGTGGGCCGTCTTATAAGTGGATTTCTTCAGCAGAAGACTCTGTGCGGGTTTAACCGTATCCACCACGCTGCCGATCCCCTGCTTTACGACCGTTCCGATGGTCGAGCCCTCGTAGGTCATGAGATCGAGCCCCGAGCTGAAATCTATCGAGGTTGACGGCGTATCGATATCCGATTTGGTGACGAGCCGGGTCATCGTACTGCCGGGAATATGGCACGGAGAGCATTTGCTCCGCAGGATCGGGAATATGTGCCTGCGGTAGCTTAGCCCGGAGGCGGGATAAGACGGGAGCGTGGGCGCGGCGGCTACCCACAGGCCGCCTCGCGATCCCAGGCGTGCATGATGCATGCTGCAGGACATGCGATTGGAGGCCATTGAGGAGCCGCCCACGGGAGCGATCGTCACCATGGGGCGTACGGAGGCGCCGGAACGGACCCATGCCTTGTAATGCCAGGTCATGGGATCGGCTGGATCCGCCGGAGTTATGAGGTTGCCTTCCGCATCGAGAACGTAGAGCGGTGTTGCGGGGCCGTTGTGGCTTACGACGGTCAGCGGATCGCTGGCGAGGGGAGAGGTGGTCCAGAAGTTCCCCGCAGCATTGCTCGTCATGCTGACGATGTTGCCTTCCCAGTCTTCGAGGATGATCTCGCCGCCCTTGAGCGGCACTCGGCCGGCTCTATCCGTGTAAAGCGTTCCCGACATGGTCCAGAGATGGGACTCGGCCCTGCCTCCCATGGAGTGGCACCCGCCGCACTCCTCGCCCGGGTGATGCAGACCGCGCCCCGGTCCGTTGTCCTTCCCGCGCTGGTGTCCGGTAGGCGCTGGTTCGTACATCCTGCCGGACGAGGTGAAATTGTACTCGTTGTATACCACCGCCATGGCCGCGGTGCAGAAGGCAAAGACAAGTAGAATCGCGAGCTTTTTCATGATTTTTCCTTTATCCCGTCGTCTGGCGGTTATTTCAGGTTCAAAATGTGAACAGCGCCGGTGTTTTCGTTCTCCGTGGGCGCTCCTGCCACGAGTTGGCGCTTTCCGGCCAGAGCGGACATGAATGTACCAAAATGCATATCTTTGGCTTCTCCGGCGAAAGCTTTGGCGGAATCCGCCGAAAGGCCGGGATCCAGGAGGTCTTTCCCGCTGAATACGTATATCTTGCCGGTCATCGGCCAGTTAGAGCCGTCGGCGTGCACGGCGCTGACCGCGAGATCCGGAACGCCGTCCGCATTCATATCCCCGAGAGGAAGGATGAAGGAACCAAAGCGCCCGCTGTTGGCTTCTCCGTCTATCTTCGCCAGGGAAGTCGTATCCGCGTTGACGACAAGACCTTTCGGCCATCCTCCCCTTATGATGAAAACTCTTCCGGAATTGGCGATGTCTGCGATTGTCGCCTGATCCGCCCCGACGGCCAGGTCTTTGATGCCGTCGTCGTCTACATCACGGAGAACGCAAATCGCATGCCCGAAGCCCGTATCCGTGCTGCTGAAGACGACGTCGGGATTTTGGGGAACCGGCGAAAAGGTATTACTTCCATAGAAAACGAGGACTTTCCCGGAAGCACCGATGAGAAGGTCGTCAATGCCGTCGCCGTTTATGTCTCCCGCCGCAACCGAAAAGCCGAGCCCCCCGTTGGCGGTGGTGGCCGGAATCTTGATTGCGCGCGCGGGATCATAGTCGGGGCCGAAATAGATGTAGACTGCACCCTGCTGGTAAAGGGCGGGCATGGGCGAATTGAACGGAGCGCCGATTATGAGATCGGGAGTTCCGTCGCCGTTCAAATCACCTGCGGCGAGGGCATAGCCGAATTTGTCCAGAGCATCCTCTCCCTCGAGCACCGCGTCTTTTATCACCCTGTTTGCTCCGCTCCTGTGAAAGATCGTCACGGTGCCGGAGAGGGACGATTTCTTCCCGCTGCCGTTGAATGCCCCTGCGGCGAAAAAGCCCTTACCGCGCCCGGTCACATTTCCCAGCGCGGCGAGGCTCCAGCCGAGATTGCCGTCCCCTTCAACGACGGTGGCTGGATGGAGCTGGACGCCGAATATATCGTTGTTACGCAGGAAGCCAAGAGAACGGCTCACGGCGGGATAGACGAGGATAGCTCCCCTGGAGTTGCCGTTTGCTTCCTGCGGAGCCCCGACAATCAGGTCTTCGGTGCCGTCACCGTTGACGTCGAGCGAGATTCCTGACTGTCCCTGCATGCTTCCCCGCATATTGATTTGGCTCAGGACCGTGGAAGTGAGAGGCGGCGATGTTGACGCATTCTGAACGGTCAGGTGCAGCAGGATGCCGGAGCCGAGAAATAACACTATTATCAGGAGTACAACGCGGATGCGCATAGCAGGGCCTCCTTAAGAAGGAAAACAGGGGATTAAACTAAGAGTAATTGTTTCGATCAATAGGCTCTAAAACCGAGTGAATATGTGTGGTGGAACTCTGTCATGCAACATATGACCGGAGATTCCGGTGTCAATGGACTGCAATCATGATTATTCGAAGCCCCAATCATTGGGCCGTGATACACATATGCGGCGCTTTATTTTCATTGCTCGAAGGGGCGGAGGACGGAAGAGGGGGCTCGGGGCAACAGCGATGGATGCGGCAGTCCCTCGCACGTAAAAGGAACCTCCCCCTGGTCGGATTCTTCTTGAACTCGCCACGATTTGTGAATAGAAATGAACGGCCGGTCGGTTTGATTTCAGAAATTCCAGCCGCGGAAGCGGGCTGACGATAAAAACAGGGCAACTCCATGGCCTTCAGTTCGGTACTGTTCCTCTTTTTCTTTCTGCCTCTGGCCCTGGCCGTCTATTTCATTCCATGCGGGAGCCGGCGGGGCAACATTCGGCTGCTCGCACTGAGCCTCCTGTTCTACGCCTGGACCGAACGGGAATACACGGCCGTCCTGGTCGCTTCGATTGCGATCAATTATTTCATCGCACTGGCGTTGAGCAGGGCTAACCGTGCCGGAGGAGCATTCTCGGCAAAGCTGATATTTGCTTTCGGGGTGGCCGCCAATCTCGGGTTGCTGATTTTCTTCAAATATTTCAACTTCCTGGCGGAAAACATCCATCTCGCGATGCAGTGGGCCGACGCCGGGTCGTTCGTTCCAGCGAAGATCTATGCCCCCATCGGCATATCTTTCTTCACCTTTCATGCGCTCTCCTATCTCACCGACGTTTATCGCAAAGACGCCGCCGCGCTGAAGAACCCGCTCGACGTGGGCCTCTACCTCTCCCTGTTTCCGAAGATCCTGGCCGGTCCCATCATACGTTTTCGCGATGCGCAGAAACAGCTCGGGGCAAGACCGGCCGACACCGCCCGCATTGCGTCCGGAATCGAGCGGTTCGTCGTGGGGCTGGCAAAGAAGATCCTCCTGGCAAACCCGCTGGCAGCGGCGGCGGACAAGATATTCGCCTTCCCGGCAAACGAGCTGACTTTTCCGGTTGCCTGGCTTGGAGCCCTTTGTTTCACACTGCAGATCTACTTCGATTTTTCAGGGTATTCGGATATGGCGATCGGCCTTGGGAGGATTTTCGGTTTCGACCTGCCGGAAAACTTCAATTACCCCTATGTTTCCCAGTCCGTCCAGGAGTTCTGGAGAAGGTGGCACATGACCCTCTCCGGCTGGTTCCGTGATTATCTCTACATCCCCCTGGGCGGGAACCGGCGGGGAGTGCGCAGGCAGTACTTCAACCTCATTACGGTGTTTCTGCTCTGCGGATTGTGGCACGGAGCGAGCTGGACCTTCATTCTCTGGGGACTGTGGTACGGGCTTTTCCTGGTGCTGGAAAGGGCGGGGCTCAACCGGCTGCTCCAGGCCGCATGGCGGCCGCTGAGGCACATCTACGTGCTTGCGGTGGTCATGCTCGGCTGGGTTTTGTTCCGGGCGGATTCACTCGGCCTTGCCTTTGCCTGGATGAAGGCGCTGTTCGGATTGGGAACCGGAACGGGCGAGCACTGCTATCCGGCGGTATTTCTGAACGGGGAAATCATCCTGTGCCTGTGCGCCGGGGTGCTGGCGAGCCTGCCCCTCGGGTCTGCGCTCAGGGGCCGTTTTCGATCCGCTGCAGCCTCCGGGGCCTTTTCGACAGGTATTTCTTCAGCTTACGTTCTGGTGCTGGGAGTGCTCTTTTTTCTTTCCTGCGCCGCCATGGCCGGGGGCACCCAGAAGTCTTTCATATATTTCAAGTTTTAACGTACAGGGCGGTGTTTTCGTGCGATTGACCCGTATTCTGGTTATTTCAATATTCCTGTCTGTGATCTGGCTGCCGTTCCTGCAGATGAAACTGCACTTCGTCCACGAATTCGAAGACCCGGAAAAGCGCGAACTCGCCCCCGCTCCCGAGTTGGCACTGAACAAACTTCCCGAACTGCCCGCCAGGTTCGAGTCGTTCTGGTCCGATAACTTCGGCCTGCGCCCCGACCTCATCAGGTGGAACAATATCATCCGGGTGAAGCTCCTGGACGTGTCTCCCATTCCGAGCGTCGTTCTCGGCAAGGACCAGTGGATGTTTTACTGTTCGGAAGCCTTGGACGACGGGAACACCTTTGACGATTACCGCGGGCTGTCTCCGCTTTCCGGACGGGAACTGGAGAAGATACGGCTAAGGCTGGAGGCAAACCGGGCGGAGTTCTCACGGCAAGGAATCCGGTATCTCGTAGTAGTGGTCCCGAACAAAAACACGATTTTCGGAGAATACCTGCCCGCCGGAATCCGGAAAAGCGGCGCTCCCACACGCCTGGATCAGTTTATGGAATACATGGGCAGCCATTCCGACGTTGAAATCCTGGATCTTCGCAAGGCGATGTTCGAGGCTAAAAAGACCTGCCCGCCCTACTGGAAGACGGACTCGCACTGGAACAGCTACGGCGCTTACGTGGGGTACCGGGAAATCGCGCATCGCCTGGTCCGGGATTTTCCGGATATTCCTTCGGGGGATATCGCCGGGTCCGTGAAAGTCGAATCGTCTCCGCCGGGCGGCGATCTCGCCCAGATGCTCTTCATGCAGGACGTGGTCTCCGAAGAAAACAACACGAAATTCGAACTGGTCGGAATGCCCGAAAAACCTCCGCTGCAAAAACTCATATTCCGGCACGATTCCTTCGGCGACAATCTCTATCCCTATCTGAACAGGCTTTTCCGAAAAGTGATCAATATCGCTCCGTTTGCTCCCTATCGATTTGACGTCCTCGAAAGGGAACGCCCGGAAATTGTTCTGCACGTTTTTGCCGAAAGATACATTCCACAGGCTCTTCACGATGATTTCTTTTACAGGGAAGAGTCCTGAGCGGGGCAACGGGACTTAGGATGAGGAGGATTTACCATGATCAGGATAGTGGCGTTGCTGTTTTTATTGTTGTTTGCGGTTCCTCTCTCGGTCTTTGCTCAGAATTTTGAGACGGATTCTTTCGAAACCTCCAGGGGAACCCTGAAAATAACCTTTATCGGCCATGGTTCGATCATGTTCGCCTTCGGCGGGGAAATCATCCATGTCGATCCCTACAGCAACCTGGCGGATTACACGAAGCTGCCCAAAGCGGACCTTGTCCTCATAACGCACGAGCACCGGGACCATCTCGATATGAAAGCACTCGAAGCCGTGTGGAAGCCGGATACGATCCTGGTGGTCACCGAGGCGGGGTCGGGCAGCGTCAAAAAGGGGTTCGTGATGCACAACGGGGGAGTGCGGGAAGTCCTTGGGATCAAGATAGAGGCGGTGCCGGCGTACAACCTGGTTCATATGCGCAGCGAAGGGGTGCCGTTCCATCCGAAGGGCGCCGGAAACGGCTATGTGGTCACCTTTGGAGACAAACGGGTCTATATTGCGGGGGATACGGAGAATATCCCGGAGATGAAGGAACTCAAAAACATCGACATCGCGTTTCTGCCCATGAACCTCCCCTATACCATGACGCCCGAAATGGTCGCGGACGCGGCCAAAAGCTTCAGGCCCCGGATTCTCTACCCCTATCACTATGGCGAGACCGACACGGCAAAGATCGTGGGTCTTCTGAAAGATGAGAAGGGAATGGAGGTTCGCATCCGGAAGATGCAGTGACGAAAGACCCGCACTATCCGAATTTTCTGTTCAGCACGGTCCTGACCGGCCAGGAGACGCGGACGGTCGTGCCCTGACCGGGGGCGGATTCGCAGGAGAATTTTCCCCCGGTGAGTTCGGCTCTTTCCCGCATGCTGGTCATTCCCAGTCCGCAGAACGCCTTCTGCCTGGCGGTCCGGTCGCGCAGGTCCAGCCCGGCGCCGTCGTCCGCAATAACCAGTTCGATGGAGTTGTCTTTCCTCGCCAGGGTGAGATCCACCCATTCGGCTCCGCTATGTTTTGCGACGTTGTTCAACGCCTCCTGGGAAATCCGGAATATGACCAGTTTCAGGCAGTCCGGAATATCCTGCTCGTCGATGGCGGTTTCGACCTCGACGTGGTGCTTCGGGTAGAGGTCTACGAACTCGCGGCAGAACCATCTCAGGGTGGCGATCACCCCCATTGAATCGAGCATGGTCGGCCTCAGCCCCATGTAGATGGACCGGGTCTCTTCGATTGAACGCTGGAGGATGGGGATAAACATCCGGAGCCGTTCTATGAGATGCTCGCTATCTCTGGTTCCGTTTGTCTGTATGATCGTCTCCACCCAGAACTTGAGGGCGGCGAAAGTCTGACCGATGGTGTCGTGAAGCTCCGCCGCGACGCGCTTCCTTTCTTCCTCCTGGACCGCCAGCAGCCTTGCGGGTACGGACCGGAGCTTGCTTTCCGACTCCCGGAGGGCATGTATCGCCTTCCGGCGCTCTTCGATTTCCGCCCGAAGCTCCGCATTGGCCTTCTCCAGGGCCAGGGTGCGCTCGCGTACGCGTTCCTCCAGTTCGTCGTTGGCTTTCCGGAGCTGGTCTTCCGCCTGCTTGCGCGCGGTGATATCCGCGACGGCCTCAGCTATGCCGATGATCGAACCGTTCAACTGGACCGGGTACCAGTTCTCTATCCAGCAGCGTTTGCCCGTATGCGGCGTCTCGCAGCTCGTTTCCACGTTGAGCACCGGTTCTCCGGTATCCAGGATTTTCTGTAATGCCGACATCATGTTCCGGATCGCCTCGGAGCAGGGCAGCAGTTCATCCGGCCTTTTCCCGAGGTGTTCCGAAATGGAAAAACCGTTCTTGGCGGCGAGCGCATCGTTGAGTTTCACCCACCGCAGGTCTCTGTCCCAGAAACCCAGACCTATCGGAGCGGATTCGCACATGGAATCCAGCAGGGCTACCGTCTCCTCTTTCTGACGCACCGCTTCCAGCAGTTCGATTTCCATTTCCTTCCTGGAGGTGATGTCTTCGAGCATGGGGAGGAAGCAGATGGGTTTCCCCCGGGCATCCTTCATCATCCTGACGGAGAGTCTGAGCCAGAGGACCCTGCCGTCTTTGCGGATATAGCGCTTGTCTTCCTGGAACTGTTCGATCTCGCCCGCAAGGATCTTCCGGGCGCACTCCAAGTTGAGCAATACGTCATCCGGATGAATTATGTTCGGGAAGTGCATCGCAAGCAGTTCCTCCCGGGAATAGCCCAGGATGCGGCAAAGTTCGTTATTGACTCTCAGGAACCTGTAATCCCGCCCGATAATGGCCGCGCCTATCGGTGCCTGGTCGAAGGTCAGCCTGAAATATTCCTCGCTCACCCTCAGGGCCGCCTCGGTTTCCTTGCGCCCGGAGATGTCCCTCAGCAGGCCGACGAAGCCTATGAGATTTTCCCGCGAATCGCGGACGCCGGCGATGAGGACCTCGGCCGGAAAGGTGGTGCCGTCCTTGCGCCGGTATTGGCATTCGAACAACCGCCCATTCGAAGGGTTGTCTCGGTCGAAATATGTTCTGCCGACGGCCTCGAAATCGCTTTCGTCGGAGAAGAAACGCCTGGTCGACCCACCTGTGAGTTCGTCCGGCGTATAGCCGAACATGTGCGTAGTCGCCGGGTTTACCGCATGGATGATGCGATCGGTATCCACGAATATCATGGCGTCGGGGATAGAGTTGAAGATGGCCTCGAGCTGCGCTTTGCTCCGATTCAGTTCCTCGGACATGTAATGGAGGGCTGCGTGCAATTCCCGGATCTCGGTCGGCCCCGATGTCTTTACGCAGGACCCGTCCCGGCCGTGTGCAAGAGCCAGGGCATGCTTTTTCAGCCTTTGGACCGGCGTGCCTATCGTCCGGGCTACCAGGAGCGCAAGGATCATGGAGCAAAGCACGACGAGCGAAAAGAGTTGCGCATCTCGCAGAAGGGCTGAATAGATCGGCCTTATGGCCCGGGCTTCCAGCCTTTCCGCATTTGCCGCCCAACCCAGACTATCCACGGGAACGCTTGCCAGCATGATCGTGCCGAGGCCGTCAGGCCGGTTCGTAACAGTAGCGAGTTCCCTGCCTTCCAGCGCCTGTTTCAAGCTGGGCATCGCGCTGCCCCATTCCCTCTGCTCCCAGCTCAGGTTTATGTATGGATACCGGAACACAAGGACCCCGTTCCGGTCGATAAGGCTGATCGCTCCTTCATGAGGACGTTCGATCCCCAGCATTCGGTGCAGTGTTTCCGGGGCTACGACGGCGACCACCACGCCGAGCAGAGAGCCCTGATCATTCCGGACTCCTCGGCTGATGGTGAAGAAGGGATTGTCATCCGATTCGGGACGAATGAGGTTGCTCAGCCAGCTCTCATGGCCTGCTGCAATGGTGCGGAAGTAGGTCCTCTGTGAGATATCCACGCCGAGCGATCCGGGATTGCTCGATGCGAGCACAACTCCGTCCGGGCCGACCCAGCTGAATTCGCGTACGCTGCCGTTGAACTTGGCGCTTTTGGAAAGAAGGCGCTTCAGGTCATGCGGCAACAGGGGAGCCATGGCGGCGATTCCTATGGAGAGTTCCTGGTTCAGGATATCGCCCACAAATGTTTCGAACGCCTTAGAAACCGCGCGGGCAAGCTCGAGGTTTGTCTGCAATTCCTGATCGCGCCGGGTTTGAAAGCGGTCCCAATAAAAGTACGTCTGGATTAAAAGAATGGGTGCGAGAACGGCACATAACAGCAGGAATAATCTCCCCGTCGTGCTTTGGATGCGTCTTGTGGCTGACGACCCTTTGAATATCATTAGAAATACCTCGGAAAAGATCCAAAATGCAAAATCGGGGAGGCCCAGTAGAATTGCAATAACCGCAAGGCGTTCAGAAGGTGATGGTGTTTTGCTGGTCTAGTGATAACAATTTTTGAATTGCAAGGAAAGACTTATGCTAATTCGGTGAGGTTGTTTGCGTTTTGTAGAATAGACATTCTCGTCAGGAAAAGAATGGATACAATACATATATAGTAGGAAAAGATATCTGCGGACGCTGCGGCTCCGGTATCTCAAACCTCGATATATACGCGAAACGCTCTCGGCTTCCCATGGAAGCGTGCTCTTCCCCGGCGGGGAACTGGTGTGCGGGGGAGGACTATTTCTGTTCCGGCCCGGGCTTTTTCAGATCCATGCGGATCATGGAAGCCGGTGCATACATGTACCTGGCATCGCCTTTTACAAAAAAGCGTAGGATCGGACCGGCTTCGGGGTCATCCGCCACGCCGGGGTCGATTTCCACCTCCTGGCCGGTTTCCATCGGCTGGCACTGCCCCTGTTCGACAAGGTTGCGGACCTTTGCCGCGTCCCTGGCGGAGAGATCAATTTTCAGCAGTTTTGCATTATGTACCGAGGTACATGCATACGCATTCTGATCCATATGCCCTTTACTCTCCTGGGCACACGCAATCGAGGGAGACATAAGAAATATCAAAGCAAGCAAAACACTAATCTTCATATATTAACTCCTCGGATCGATCTTATACTACAGTAAACAGTGTATTTTGAAAGGCTCTGTTCCTGCCGGTGAGGTGCTGATGCGGGGTTAGATGTTATCCAGCCGGTTTTCACGGATAATGCCCATCCGGATGTAGATCGGTCGTACCAGCCGGCGCATTGCAGGAAGCCTGCGCGCAAACAGGATCGAACCTGCTATGCAGCAGACGCCGCCAGCGAGAACTGTATTCTGGGCGCCCACCTTGCTCGCCAGGGCGCCGTAGAGAAGGTTCCCGAACGGGACCATGCCCATGAAGGCCATCGTATAGAAACTCATCACCCTCCCGCGCTTGTCCTCGTCAACGATTGTCTGAAGAATCGAATTGCTCGACGTCAGCGTGACCATCATGCCGAAACCCGTGAAAAGGAGCAGGACGAGCGAAATCCCGAACCAGGTGGAATGGGAAAAGATCACAATGGCTCCTCCAAGCACCGAAGATGCGATGACCAGCATCCTGCCCAGGCCGGCAACGCTTTTACGGGAGGCCAGGAAGATCGCCCCGGAAAAGGCTCCTATGCCGGTCGCTCCCATCAGGTAACCCAGAGTATGGGAGTCCCCGTGGAAAATATCCTTGGCGAAGACCGGCAGGAGCACCACATAGGGCATTGCCAGAAGGCTGGTGAATGCGAGGAGGATTACTATGGACCTGATAGGCGGAAACCCGAATGCGTAGGAGATGCCCTCTTTCATCGCGGAGAGGAACTGGGGCTGTTTGCCCTCCGTGCGTATCGGATTTATGCGCATGAGCAGCAGGCCTGTGATGACGGCGATGTAGCTTGCGGCGTTCAGTGAAAAGCAGATGCCTTCACCGGCTACGGCGATGATGATGCCGGCAATGGGAGGTCCGATCATTCTCGCGACGTGCACCATCGAAGAGTTCAGGGCTATGGCGTTTCCGAGCAGTTTCTTGTCCTCCACCATATGGATGACGAAGGACTGGCGTGTGGGCATGTCGAAGGCGTTCACCAGGCCGATAAAAAGGGAGAGGATCAGGATGTGGTGCATCTGTATGCTTCCGCTCATCACCAGGGCGGCGAGCGCGGAGGCCTGCAGCATGGAAAGGGCCTGCGTGAACAGGAGCACGCGATGCCGGTTCCACCTGTCGACCAGCACGCCGGCAAAGGGCGCCACGAAAAAGGAGGGAACCTGCCCCGCGAATGCCATCAGGCCCAGGAGGAAGGGGGAGCCGGTCAGGCGGTATACCAGCCAGCTGATTGCGGTCTGCTGCATCCACGTGCCGATGAGGGATATGCATTGCCCCATGAAGAAAAGGCGATAGTTTCTGGACCGGAATGCCCGAAAAATATTATTGAAATGGTTTGTCTCGCTGTCGAAACCGTTTCGTTCCACCTGAGAATTCCTTAAACTCCTTTGAAGAGAGGCAGCTGCAGCGGGGGGCTTTCAGCCCAAAAACTGAGAGCAAAAGGCTGGAATTTACCAGTGATTCTCTCAATGTATTTTCTTTTTCTTTGGTTTTCTATTGGTCGCTCAGATCTGCCGTGAATTCCGCAAAAGTAGTCAACTCCGAGCGCAGCTTTGACCATAAGTCAGGCAACTCCAGAATCAGTTTGCTCATGCGGTCTGGCAGGAGGTTAATCGTGTAGACATTGCGGATGAGGTGACGAAAGCGTCGGAATTCATCCAATTGGACGATGATTCGTGTAGAGACAACGGCAGGTCTTATACCTTCGACCTCTCGCCCCATCTGGAGCAGCAAATCGCGATGCCAAACCTCACTTGAAGGGAAAGAATGGTCCAGGCG
>JAEZXS010000285.1 GCA_023442755.1 Pseudomonadota bacterium
AAAGCCGGATGCGGGAAATCCGCCAGTCCGGTTTGGAGGGAGGGGCAGTGCAATCCAATGTGCTGTCCCTACCCCTATCGTCGTTGTTATTTGCCGAGTTTTGACTGCGAGAGTGGGAATCTCCAAAGCCGCCATTGATTGTGACACAGTCTCTTTCGCCGGGGTGACGTTACGCGCAAAGATTATCTTCGGCATGTATAAGTTGACGGCTATAGGCTTTTGCGGGGGACGAACAGGTAATCTTCCGACGCATACAGTCTCCCTCCCGCAAAGTCTTTCCGAAACAGGCAAGGCAGAAAAAGCCCGGCCTTTTGTTTCTAGAGATGAGTTGTTATCATGTGTTAACCAGTGTCGTGATCAGCGGTGCTGTGTCGCATTCGAATCTTTGTCGCTTCTGTTTTTCGTACCCTCTCATCGTGCCTCCGCATCAGCTTCTTTCCTAACTCGATCCCATGATTACATTTTTGACCGGTGATAGCGATGCATCCAGATCCTCCCTGCAGCCGAGAGGAAACGATGAGTCCGAATCACGATCGGAAACATGCCGGGGAAAAGCCGGGCTGGCCCATCCAGCGCAGGCTCGTACTGCTTCTCTGCATTCTCCTTTTTCCCACTCTCATCATACAGGTTTACGTCTACTTCGACAGGTTCGAGAACCGCCGCGCGGAAGAACTCCAGGCCAATCTCGAAGTGGCCCGCGCAGCGGCGAAATCTTTCGAAGCCTACATAATGGACGTCGTCCACACCGAACTGGTCATCGGGCTGGCGCTGCCCGCTTACCCGGTTGGTTCGCAGGAAAGCGACCGCATTCTACGAGAATTTCGAGGCGACAATCCGGCAATCCTCGACGCATTCTGGATGGAGCCGGGTGGGACCGTTGTGGGCGCCAGTTCGAAAGACTACCTCGGACTCGATTTCAGCGATCGCTCGTTCCGGGAAGAGATCAAGAACGGCAGGGATTGGGCTATCGGCGAACTCACGTGGGTGCCCGGCCTCGGAAAGCCGGGGTTTATTATCGGCCGCGGCATAAGAAACGCGCAGCGCCAATTGCTGGGAATCGTCGGGGCCATGATCGAGCCCGATCTTCTCGACTCCGCACTGGGGATCGAGCGTGCCAAAGGCGCCGCAGTCAGCATTATCGACAACATGGGAAGACTGGTCTTCCGATATCCCCGCATCTATCCCTCCTGGGACGAGAGAAACCTGCTTGCGAGACTGCCGCAACTGCGGAAAGCGCTCAATGGCGTGGAGTACGCCTGGGTCGGCGCGACAATCTACAAAGATGCAACCTGCATAATGGCCAACGTGCCCATTCGTGGAATCGGCTGGCTGGCGGCCGCCGATCTCAGGGAGAAAGAGGCCCTGGCTGCCATCAGGGCGACCCTCCTGCCGCAAACCATCCTTTTCCTGGTTCTCACGGTCGTCGCTTTCAGCGCTGCCCTTGCATTCTCCCGTGAAATATCCGCTTCGATTGCGAAACTGACCATGCATGCACGTGCGCTGGGGCGGGGGGAGACTCACGATTCAATTGCCGTGTCCGGCGCTGCCGAGTTGCGTGAACTTGCCGGCGCTTTCAATAAAATGGCCGAAGACATCGCTTTGCGCGAGCAGGAGCGCACCCGGGCCGAGATCGCGCTGCGGGAAAGCGAGGAGCATTTCCGCCTGCTGTTCGAAAGATCTCCCGTCGGGGCCGCCCTTGTCGACTTCGACCACCGGTTCAAGAGGGTTAACGAATCTTTCTGCAAAATGGTCGGGTATTCCGAACAGGAACTCCTGTCTCTTCGGTTCACCGACATCACCCATCCGCATGACCAGCAGGAAAGCCTGTCAGTCCTGCGAAAACTGGTGTGCGGGGAAACGGATTATTTCAAAATCGAAAAGCGCTACATTCGGAAGGACGGCGCCGTCATCTGGGCATCGACTTCCGTGCGGGTGATGTGCAACGCCGAAGGAAGCCCGCTGCAATTCATGCCGATAGTGGAAGACATAACGGAACGCAAGTTGATGGAAGAAGAGCTGTACAGATCGCGGGGTGAACTGGAGCTGCGGGTCTGGGAGCGCACGGCAGAGTTGACGGAGAGCCGGGAAGGATATCAGAAACTGTACAGTCTTCTGAGGCGCATCTCCGACAATGTGCCGGATCTGATCTGGGTCAAGGATATGGACGACAGATTCCTGTTCGTCAATAAAGCGATGTGCGACAAGCTGCTTTTGTGCAGTATGCCTGATGAAGCGGTGGGCAAGACGGGTCTTTTCTTTTCGGAACTTGAAAGGAGCGTGGGCAGAGAACACATCTTCGGAGATTTGTGCATCGGCTCCGACCTGCTGGTCAAACAGACCAGAATGCCCGGCCGCTTTCTCGAATCCGGGAATGTCAGGGATGAGTACCTTGTCCTGGACGTTTACAAGGCGCCCTTTTACAGCGAGTCGGGGGAGTTGATAGGGACCGTCGGATGCGGCAGGGACATCACGAAGGAAAAGACGATCGAAGATGCTTTAAGGAAAAGCGAAGAACAACATAGACTCCTTTCCGCCAAGCTCATCAGCGTGCAGGAAGAGGAGAGGAAAAGAATAGGCGCCGAGATCCACGACAGCATCGGGCAGACGCTCGCAGCGGTCAAGTTCTGGGTGGAAACGGCCCTGCAGTTCAGGAAGGCCGGAAATGACGTTGCCGCCCTGGACCACCTGCAAAACTTCATTCCCACCCTTCAGCAATCGATCGAGGAAACGCGAAACATCTACATGGGATTGCGGCCGTCGATGCTGGAAGACATGGGGCTGCTCGCCACGCTGGAATGGTATCGCCGGGAATGCATGCGGCTGTTCCCGCAGCGCCACATCGAACTGGAGACCAGGATCGCAGAAGAAGATATTTCCGACATCCTGAAAATCTGCATCTTCAGAATCACCCAGGAGGCATTGAATAACGTTGCCAGGCACAGTCAGGCGGAGTGGGTCGATATTTCGGTTTCGAGGAATGGACATGGCATCGAACTGGTCGTTTCCGATGACGGTGTCGGAATGGACCTGGATCAGATTCTGCAACGCAGTTCGGCCAGGGGGCTCGGCCTTTCGGGCATGAAGGAGAGGGCGGAGCTTGCCGGCGGAACCTTCTCGATCGAATCCAGTCCCGGCGAAGGAACCACGATCCGGTGCAACTGGCCCGTTTCCGACTCTTCTGCCGAGAAATCCTGATCAAGGATACAACCTGCACGATGGTCCGAAGAGCGCTTATTGGGAGTTCCGGTGCGGTTTTCTCCCTCCCTGGCCGTAATTCCGGTTTTGCATTGAAAAAACGTCCTCGATTTTTGCTATATATTTCGGTAGTTACCCCTTCGTAAAACTCAGGTCCAGCCAGGACCCTTGATCGGATAAGGACCGCGGGTCTATGATGATGCCGGGAAGCGCGCCGGGGGGATTATGGCTATCCATTGAAAAACGGATTGAGGTGCCGCCCGGAATATGCCGATCGGGATCTAGTTGAATCGGAGGGTAATATGTATTCGCCTGTGAGATTTTTCTTTCTTCTTCTGTGCTGTTTTCTGTTTGCCGCTCTTGCGGTTTCCACCTCGCCCGGGATTGCAGGCGATCACAAGGCCGGCAAGGGGCATTTCGAAAGGCACGATGTCGATACGGGGCACAGGGTTTTTTCGGGGCAAACGGATCGGGGCCATGATGAGGGCAATGAGACGACCGGCCAGATAGCTGCGTGGAGTCTCGCAGCGGCGAATCTGATGGTGATCCTGAGCCTTTTAATCAAAGCTGTAAGGCGGTTTGCTCCCATCAGCCAGGAAACCAAAAATTCCATCATGAAATTCAACGGCTTTCAAAAGAAACACCTCCTGGTGTTTCACTGCGTCCTGAACCCGGTCGTTCTTGCCGTTGCGGTTCTCCACTGGATGCTTTCCAGGTGCCGGGCTACGGCACTGCCGGAGTGGGGCCTTATCGTGATGGCTTTCATCGTAGCCCTGGGCGTCGTTCTGAAATTCAAGCTCTGCCCGAAGGACCTTCTCAGGAATGTGTACAGGATACACACACAACCCTTGCTGTCTGCGATGTTCGTTTGCATGCTCCTGATAGGGCATCTGGTTATCGACTAAGATATTCCGGGCGCCGGATCTCGTATCCGGCGCCAGCATCATATCTCAACCGGGGGCGAAGGGAGGAGACGTCCAGGCAGGTTTTGTGTGCTCCCCTTCATAATCGCGGTCCCGCCAGGGCGCATGCGCGTCAACTTACCGTGAAAATGTGAGTTCGCAATGCCGACAACAGGCAAGCCATCGTGTCCATTGTGGGAGAGGCTTTCAGTCCCGCCGAGGCGGGAATGCTTTTGGAGAAACCGTGACCGGACCGACGGGGTTTTTCTTCGCGGCTTCGCGCCTTCGCGTGGGAAAGAATCAACGCGCACCTTCGATGACAACGCATCGCGGCTGGAAGGCGCTCCCGCAGCAACACTGCCTAAGGAAAATCTTTTCCTTCGCGGCCTTACCTCAACATAGC
>JAEZXS010000403.1 GCA_023442755.1 Pseudomonadota bacterium
AGGAGGGAAGGGGCGAAAATTTCCGGGGGCTGTAAAGTGTTTGCTGGAGCGGATTTAGCGCTCATGAAATCTTTCGGGTGAGTAAGCGGGAGATAAATCCACATATTCAGCGTTAGGGGGTAATTAATCCGAAATCTGCTCCTTTTCACTGAAATCCTCGGGTTTTCATTTTGACTGACTCTTTGACTCTGACCCGCTTTTCCCGGTATGAACTCCGCGGGGCTGTAACGCATTTCCTTCCTTAACGATTCACTACAAAACGAAAAAGGGATAAAATTATATGGAAAACGTGGAGGTTTTCCCGGTTTCCTCCTATGTTGAGGGGGACTATTCCGCGGGTTCGAACGGAAAGCCCGCAGCGCAGGTGAAGGGAGAAAATACTCTGAAACTAACACCCAACGCCAGGATTGTATTAAAAAAGCGCTACCTCATCAAAGGCGATGATAACGAGCCGGTGGAAACTCCGGACCAGTTGTTCCAGAGGGTTGCTTCAGCCATCGCGGGGGCGGATGCCCTCTTCGAGGGACCGGAAAAAGTCGCCGATACTACGCGCAAGTTCTATGACCTGATGACGACGCTTGATTTCATGCCTAACTCGCCGACCCTGATGAACGCCGGGCGTCATCTCGGGCAGCTTTCCGCATGCTTCGTTCTTCCGATCGAAGACTCCATAGACAGTATCTTCGAAGCCATCAAACACGCCGCCATGATTCACAAAAGCGGTGGGGGGACGGGTTTTTCCTTTTCGAGGATCCGGCCTGAAAATGACAAAGTTCTCTCCACCCAGGGCGTGGCAAGCGGCCCGGTATCCTTCATGTCCGTTTTCGACGTGGCAACCGAGACGATAAAGCAGGGCGGAACCCGCCGCGGCGCCAATATGGGAATTCTTCGGGTCGATCACCCCGATATCGTGAAGTTCATAACCTGCAAGACGGACAACGACCGCATGACCAATTTCAACATTTCGGTGGCGGTCACGGATGCTTTCATGCAGGCGGTCGAGGCCGGGACGGATTATGCTCTCATCAGTCCGCGCAACGGCGAGGAAGTTGAGCGTCTGTCGGCCAGGGAGGTTTTCGACCAGATAATTCAGTCGGCGTGGAAAAACGGCGAACCCGGCATCGTTTTCATCGATGCGATGAACCGGGATAATCCCACCCCGAAAATCGGCGAGATCGAAAGCACAAATCCGTGCGGCGAGCAGCCTCTGCTCCCCTATGAATCATGCAACCTCGGATCAATCAATCTCGCAAACATGTACCTGGACGGCAAGATCGATTACGCCCACCTCAAGGACGTGGTCCGGAGCGTGGTGCATTTTCTCGACAACGTAATCGAGGTAAACAAGTACCCTCTCGACAAGATTGACGAGTTGACCAAGTCCAACCGCAAGATAGGGCTCGGCGTCATGGGATTTGCCGACCTGCTTCTTGCTCTCGGCATTCCCTATAATTCCGAGGACGCGGTCAAAACCGCCGAAGAAATAATGGAGTTCATCCAGAAGGAATCCAAGGCGGCCTCCGCGGAGCTTGCGAAAACTAGGGGCAACTTTCCCAACTATTCCGGGTCTGTCTTCGACTCGCCGGAAACCCCTTTGATGCGCAATGCGACCACGACGACGATCGCTCCCACCGGCACGATCAGCATCATTGCCGGATGTTCGAGCGGAATAGAGCCGCTTTTTGCCATCAGCTTCGTGCGCAAGGTGCTCGACGGGCAGGAGCTTGTCGAGACTCATCCGCTTTTCCAGATGGTCGCCAGGGATGGCGGGTTCTATTCCGAAGAACTGATGAAAAAGATTGCCGAGCGGGGCAGCATCGCGGATTTCGACGAAATCCCGGAAGACGTCCGCAAGGTGTTCGTGGTTTCCCATGATGTCGATCCCGACTGGCATATCCGCATTCAGGCGGCATTCCAGAAGTATACGGACAACGCAGTCAGCAAGACCATAAACTTTCCGTTCGGCGCCAGTCCGGAAGAGGTCCGCCAGGCTTATATCAGCGCATACAACATGGGCTGCAAGGGGCTCACCATTTACCGGGACGGCAGCCGCGACCAGCAGGTCCTCAATATCCAGCGGAAATCCGCGGCAACTTCGGTGCAGTATCCGCAGGTGGAACCGCGTCCGCGTCCGGATACGACAACCGGGGTGACGGAGCGCGTAAATACCGGCTGCGGCAAGCTCTACGTGACGATCAACTCCGACGAATTCGGATTCTGCGAGGTCTTTGCTCAGATGGGTAAGGCGGGCGGCTGCGCCTATTCGCAGATCGAAGCCACAAGCCGCCTCATCTCTCTTGCTCTGCGTTCCGGGGTAAAGGTCGAAGCGATCATCCGGCAGTTGGTGGGCATACGGTGTCCTTCCCCGACGTGGCGAAACGGGGAGCAGGTGGTTTCCTGTTCGGACGGCATCGCCAAGGTGCTCAACCACCACTCCCAGGGCGACATAGCCGTTGCCGCCATTTCGGACGAGATGGGGGCATGCCCGGACTGCGGGGCCGCCGTCGAGCACGAGGGTGGATGTATCGTGTGCCGGTCGTGCGGGTTCTCGCGGTGCAGCTAATGAAACCGCCGAAATCCGGCGGAATCGACAACAGATAGAATTTGGGGGCGGGCTTTCGGTCTGCCCCTTTTTTTGTGGAGTTTCGGAAATGAACCTGGACCCGGGGACCTGGGACGTTTCGCCAAAAGAGGCGGTGCTGCTTCAAAAGGAGCTTGCCGCGCGGGTGAAGATGCAGCCTCTGCCCTCCCGGTTCAAGGTCCTTGGAGCGGCCGATATCGCCTATTCCAAGGTGACCGACACGCTTATCGCTGTGATACTGACCTTCGGCTGGCCCGGGCTCGAGCCGCTCGAATCGGCTCACCATATCGCAAAGGTGAGTTTTCCCTATGTTCCCGGACTGCTCTCATTCCGGGAAGTGCCCCCGCTTCTCGCGACATTTCAGAAACTCGGTCAAAAGCCCGATATACTCTTGTGCGACGGACAGGGAATGGCGCACCCCCGGCGTTTCGGCTTTGCCGTGCACCTGGGGCTTTGCCTCGGAATTCCCACCGTGGGCTGTGCCAAGAGCAGGCTGTGCGGGGAACACGAGCGGTTGACGTTGCGAAAAGGCTTCAGCAAACCTCTTCTTCTCGATGGGAAGCAGGTGGGGCTGGTCTTCTGTTCGCGGACCGGGGTGAAGCCGATTTACATCTCTCCGGGATACCTCTCGGACATGGAGTCCTCCAAAAGGCTCGTGTCGCAATGCGTCGGGCGCTACCGCATACCGGAGCCTTTGAGGCTGGCGCATATCCTTGCCACCCGGCTGCGCCGCGAGATGTTGACCGGGAAAGCGGACAGATGAAAACCGGTACCCGCGGGTTGTTCGATGCTTTCCCGCAAACCGGGTGGAAGAGCAGAGGAAGCCAATTAACGCTTGCCATCCAATTTGCAAGCGAAGATAATTGCGCATTCCCAAAGATATTGTCTCCGGAGAAGAAAAATGACAGCTTCCGTCAGCAACATACTCGTCTACAGGGAAATGCTCAAAATCGATCCCAGGTCGCCCGTGTTCTGCCTGCTTGCCGAAGAATTGAGTTCTGTGGGGGAGTGGAAGGAAACGGAGGAGGTTTGCAGAAAGGGCCTTCAGTACCACCCGGATCATTTCAGGGGGCGGGTCCTGCTGGGATGGGCACTGAAGGAACTGGGCCAATCGGAAGAATCTGAAAAGATTCTCCGCGAGTTGGAAGAAGAGATTCGGAAAAACAGCCTCGTATTCAAGATGCTCTCCGAATTCGCGGTTTCTTCCGGCGATTCCGCCAGGGCGCAGGAGCTTGCGCGTATCTACGATATGTTCGAAGGACCGCCGGCTTCGGCTGCGGGTGTGCAGACAAAGGCGCCCGAGGCGCCGAAGGGGTTGGAAGCGGCGGCGGCCTTCGCCGTGGCCGAGCCTGAACAGGCATTGTCTGAGTCTGCCGCGCCGGAAATCGAGATGCCCCCCGAGCCGCCCGCGAAAGTGGACTTCGGTCGGCTGGAAGCGATTCTTGCCGGGCTGGCCGACAAAGTCGAGGCCAGGTGCGGCGAAAAGGGCGACCTCTCCACATTTCTGGACGCGTCGGACCGTGATTACCTCAAGCAGACGGTGTTGGCCGAATTGATGACGCTTTGATCGGCCTTTTCCGTACGCATTCCATGATGCGAAATCATTATCACGAATGCTACTCGACGAAGGTGTGATAGTTTTAGTATCTTTTCACCTTGGTGGTCCTGCCATTATTCTCCATCATTTACCGAGAATCGCTTAATTCGCCTTATCGAATACTCTATTCCGTATCTCGTGTGGTCTCCAATTAGTTCATGAATTTCATCATCCACACTTTCCCATTCTTCATATCCATCCGGATTTGTCCCCTTATATTCCATCCACATAAGATCCGGCAGGAAGAATCGGCCCTCAATCATAAGGTGCTTGTCTCCATCAGCAGTAGGAGAAAGGATTTTCCAGTCATCTGGGATTTCAAATTCATAACTCACCCGCACCCTTATTTTCTGCATTTCAAAAGCTCCCCTTTTCATCTAAACTACCCTCGCCCTACCTGAGGGACATAACCGTTGACTCAAATGGGTATACTGAGAAACTGTTCAGGAATTCCCGGTGTTGGCAATCTGCTTGATCCGGTCCAAAATGATAGCATAGCGGGCCTGGTTGCCGGGGTCGGGCAACAGATGGCCGGGAAGGGATTCCAGGAAGGATTCATCGGCGAGAAAAGTTGTGAACGTCGCAGATAGAAAGCTGCGCAACTCCGGCAGCGATGCTGCAACCTCACCGGATGATCTCCTTTCGCCCGTTGATGATAGAGATAATATCCTCCATATCGTGGCTGCTCAGAAAGTCACCGCAACCACGGCCAAAGAACGCTTCGATTTTGGTCGCCAAAAAGAACGGCGCCGTCACCACTCGTATTTCCAGGTCAACATCGATGCGGACGACTACCGAATACTGAATGGCGTGTGTGTACTACCGATTGGCGAAACCGAGAATTTCTTCATCGGTGGGCATGACGTCAACGACTACATCCTGAAAGGACCAACGGCACACCGGGCTTTCGCTATCGACACTTTGCGTGAAGCCCCGCTCTCGTAAGGCGTCCTCCAATCGGTAGTACTCCATTCTTGATGCCACTTCGACAATCACATCTACGTCGAAGGTCGTCCGGATATGAGGCAGAGCCGGGTCCGTTATGAGAAGGGATGTTGCCGCACCGCCCAGAAACACCACTCTGTCTTTGAGGTCTCCAAGTCCCCTGGCAACCGGCTTCACCATCTCCAGGGTTAAGCTGCTTTTGATCATTGTTCCAGTCTCGCTCGGATTTCATTCACAGCGATCTCTCTTTCCCTGGCTCGACTGTCCCGGATAGCATCTACGAGCACCAGCAGTTCATAGAGCTTGTAATCCTTGGCAGCGGCCTTCGAGGCGGATTTATATAATGGAGAGAATTCATACCCTAGTACATCACCCGCTGGATCAGGCCATACCGGCGGGAGTTGATCGGAGGCCACGATCAGATCCCGCAAGGGAGGCGCCGCAAAGCTGGTCGGCATGCCGCGCGTCGGTCCACCCCTGGAAGGAGGGAATGCATATTTGACCCCATGAATCAGGAATTCTTCGAGGGCTTTTTTGACCGGTTTTCGCCGTTGCTCATCGAAAAGACGGGCCGTTCCTGCCCGTTTCAGCCCTGAGTGCACCTCGGAAGGGCTCATGCAAAGTTCCAGCCCCAGGGAAGAATACGACCACTCGGAGTCTCCCAGCGCGACGAGCTTCATCAAAATCAGTATGTCTTGAGGTTTTAGAATCATGATCATTCTCTATACGCGATTCGCGAATAGAGCAAGAGGAAAATGCCATTTATTTTTCCAATCGAGCTTTTAAATTCCAGGGAGCTGATTTGTTTTCCAAGATTCCGAGCTACGGTCTGATAATGCGACGGGCTATTGGTGGGCAATGGTACGCCATATCGCTCAGCAACATCAATTGAGACAGGCGGGTCGGCAAAGCGAGTAACAGCAAGGCCCGGCTTGATTCCGGCCTTCGGCGTGTGTGGGATTTTCCCCTGATAACGCCCGCTTCCGGACAACGGAGCGGGTCCTGCACTGTCTCATTTCTCTTGTATTCGGAAGGCCCCTTGGCTAGAATCCGGTAAATTGCGAAAAATACATTTTCAGGTATGCTGATGAGGTTCACGTTCCCCCAAGCTCTCCTTTGCCTTCTCATGGCTGTCGTGGTTATCGCGCCGCCTGCGCTGGTATTTGCCGAACGGGCGGAGATAAACAGGGTTGTCATCGAGAAGGGAGGCAGGGAGCTGGAAGTGAGCTTCCGGCTGGAGGACTGCTTCACGTCCAAGATGGAGGAGGCGCTCCATAACGGGCTTCCCGTGACGTTCCGAATTCTCATAGCTATCGAAAAGTCATCGGTCATGCTGGTGAAGTCCCAGGTTGTCGATTTCACGCTGAAGCATACGATCCGGTATGATCGCCTGAACAATGAGTATCAGGTCCAGTTGCAGGAAGAGCACGACCGGATACGCGTTTCGGAGGATTTCAACGAGGCGAAAAGGTGGATGAGCACGGTCGAGAAGCTGCCGATCATCAACACCTGCTGGCTCCACAAGGGACAGGAATACCAGCTGAAACTCAAGGCGGAGCTATCTAAAGTCGAACTGCCCGTTTTCCTCCGCTACATTCTGTTCTGGGTTTCACTTTGGGATTTTGAGACAGACTGGCAGAAAGTGACCTTTTCGATGTAGCTATGAAATTATTGAGTTCGATACCTGCGGAAAAGCGCCGTTCTTGGGAGCGCATACTGGTAGCGGCCGCTTTCGTTTCGATCCTGACGTTCGGATTTCTCGAAGGATGGTTTTTCCAGCTTCGATCCGACCTTCCCCTGTCAGGAAACCTCGTCCTTTTCGCGTTTATCAATCTCAATGTCCTGCTTTTATTACTGCTCGCCTATCTCGTCCTGCGCAATATCGTAAAGCTGATATTCGAACGGAAACGCAACATACTCGGCTCCAGGCTCAAAACGCGCCTCATCGCCGCATCGGTTGGTCTCACGCTCATCCCGGCCATCCCCCTTTTCTGGCTGGCCAGCCAGTTCATTTTCTCCAGCCTCGACACCTGGTTCAGTTCGCAGGTGGAGCAGTCGCTCGAGAATTCGGTGTTCCTGGCCAGGCAGTACGTGGAGCAGGAAAGGTCCGATTTCGTTTCCCGGTGCAGCATATCGATGCCGGAGATAGCTTCCGCGCTGAAGAAAAACCGGCTCGAACTGGGGTTGGACATCCAGCAGATTCTTTTCCGAAACCGGTTCGACGCCCTGTTCATCTACGATTCCTCGGGCAATCTGAAATGGAAATTCAGCCAGCGGAATATGCCGGAGATCAACCCTGTTTCCCTGAGGGAAAGCCTTCACCGGGAAAGTTCGACGACGTCGCGCATCATAGAGCTGGTTCCGAAACAACAGGACGCGATAGCCGTCCATATGAATCTTCCCAGGGACGACTCGGGGGTGTCTTTGGATGCTGCCGGGGTGGTTGTGGTAAGGATGCTCCCGGTGCAACTCACCCAGAAGCTGGGTTCCATCACCGCCGGCTATGAGAATTACCTGCAGCTCAAAATGCTCCACATTCCGCTCAAGAAGAGCCACTTCATCACCTTCTCCATCGTGACGATGCTGGCGGTCTTTGCGGCTGTTTGGTTCGGATTCTACCTGGCCAAGAATCTTACCGGCCCGATACAGACCCTGGTTACGGCGACGCAGCGCATTGCTGACGGGGATCTCAACGTGCGCCTGGAATCGGACCGGCAGGATGAGATCGGCATGCTGATGGCATCCTTCAACTCGATGATAAACGACCTGCGAGAGGGCAGGGAAAAGCTGGACGGGGCCTACAACGTTCTGCAAAGCACCAACGTCGAGCTGGAAAACCGGCGCCGCTACATGGAAATAGTCCTCAGAAACATCGCGGCCGGCGTGGTCAGCGTTGATGCGGCAGGCAATATCACGACCATAAACAAGTCTGCGGAAGCCATCTTCGGGATCAAAGCCGAGGAGGTCAGGGGAAGGCGCTATGACGAGTTTCTCGATGCTTCGCAGCAGGATATCGTCCGTTCGTTCATGGCTTCCTACAAGGACGGAAAGCAGGTCTATCTCGAACAGCAGGTCCAGGTGAAGGTCGGCGGTTCACTCATGTCGATCCTCATCAAGGTTTCGGTGCTGCGCGACGACAAGGACCAGTATATGGGGCTGGTCGTGGTCCTCGACGATTTTACCGAACTGGAAAAAGCCCAGCGAATGGCGGCCTGGCGGGAGGTTGCACGCAGAATCGCCCACGAGATCAAAAACCCGCTTACGCCCATTCAGCTCTCCGCCCAGAGACTGCGCCGCAAATACGGGGAACTGGTCGAGGGCGACGGGTCGATTTTCGACGAATGTACCCGGACGATCATTCAGCAGGTGGACCACATGAAGCACCTGGTGAACGAGTTCTCCCGGTTCGCCCGGCTGCCGCGTGCGCAGCTTGCGCCCTGCAGCCTTGCCGAGATCGTCGAAGAAGGCCTCAGCCTGTACCGGCACAATTACACCAATATCGTCTTCCGCATGGAAAAGAAGGAGGGCATGCCGCTTCTGAGGCTGGACAGGGACCAGTTCCGCCAGGTGGTCATCAACCTTTTGGAAAATGCAATCCAGGCGCTTGACCACAAGCCGGGAGGGGTGTCTATTACACTCTCTTACGACCCCATACTGAAGATAGCGCGCCTGGAATGCGCCGACACCGGCCACGGCATCCTGCCTGAAAACAGGCTGAGGATTTTCGAACCCTACTATTCGACCAAGGAGAAGGGAACGGGGCTGGGGCTTGCGATCGTTTCCAGCATCATCGCGGACCACAACGGGTTTATCAGGGTGCGCGGAAACGAGCCGTCCGGGACTGTTTTCACGATCGAGCTTCCCGGCTGATCCGGGGGCGCGGTATCGTTGGAGCTGAAAGACCGATATGAAACAAAAAGTGCTCGTTGTTGATGATGAGGTGAGTATCCTGCAGTCCCTGAGCGGCATTCTGCTCGATGAGGGCTATGAAATCAGCACCGCGCAATCGGGTGAGGAAGCCCTCGACAAGGTGAAAAAGGACCCGCCGGACTGCGTTTTGCTCGACATCTGGATGCCGGGCGCCGATGGGCTCTCCGTGCTGCATGACATCAAAACCCTCTACGGACAGATACCGGTTATCATCATCTCCGGCCACGGGACCATCGAAACCGCTGTAAAGGCAACCCGGATCGGCGCCTTCGACTTCATAGAGAAACCCCTGTCGATAGAGCGCGTCCTGGTATCCATTCAGAATGCCATCGAATTTTCCCGGCTCGAGGAAGAAAACAGGATACTGCGCAAGAAGGCCAATCAAGGCACCAGGATGATTGGACAAAGCGCCGCGGTGGAAAACCTGAGAGCGCAGATCGGCCTGGCTGCTCCGACCAACGCAACCGTACTCATCACCGGCGAAAACGGAACCGGCAAGGAACTTGCGGCCCGCCTGATTCACCTGTCCAGTAGGCGAAGCACCCGCCCCATAATCGAGGTCAATTGTGCGGCCATACCGGAAGAGCTTATAGAAAGCGAGCTGTTCGGACACGAAAAGGGGGCTTTTACCGGCGCGTTCGAGAAGAGGAAGGGAAAATTCGATTCGGCGAACGGCGGGACGCTGTTCCTGGATGAAATAGGGGATATGAGCCTGCGCACGCAGGCAAAAATCCTGCGGATTATACAGGAACAGGTTTTCGAGCGGGTGGGCGGTTCCCATGCCATCCAGGTGGACGTGCGCATCGTAGCAGCGACGAATAAGGACCTCCAGAAAGAGATCGAAGCGGGGCGGTTCCGCCAGGACCTGTACTATCGGCTGAACGTTATCCCGATTTACGTACCGCCCCTGCGGGAAAGGCTGGAGGACATTCCTTTGCTGGTCGAGAGTTTTGCCGCTGAGATAGCGAGCGCCAGCGCACTCGGGAAAAAGAAGATCGCCCCGGAGATCTTCCCGGTCCTTCAGCGCTATCCCTGGCCCGGAAATATCCGCGAGCTCAAAAACTTCATAGAACGGCTGATAATCATGACGCCAGGCCAGGTTATCGAACCCGGAGACCTGCCGGCGGACTTCAGCAGCGTGGTGCAGAAAAACGAGGGTGAAGCGGCCTATTTTCGTTTGCAGACCTTGAAGGAGGCCCGTACCCTGTTCGAGCGCGACTACCTGGTGAAGAAGCTGGAGGAAAACGGCTGGAACGTCTCGCTTACGGCGACGAGGATCGGGTTGGAGAGGACCCACCTGCACAGGAAGATGAAAGCCCTGGGAATCAAGGAAATCGAGGCCCCCCCCGTATAAAATTTCCTGAGCCTTTCCTCACTTCCGAAGAACGCCTGAGGCGGACGAAACGGACGATCGCCTTGCTGATGCTGACCGAGCTGGGCTGGGTTGCCGCCTGGGTCGTCCTGTCGTGAACAAACCCGGGCGGCTGAAAGTGCATCAATAGGTCTGCCCGGGAGGTGCATACCCGAAGCCGAACAGGCCCGAACCGAGATTGAGCCGGAGTCCGTAGACAACCGCCTTGAGGGTGTTGGTTTCCACGAACACGACGTCCCTGTCCTGCATCTGGAGATTGTGCGACCCGTTCTGGATATCGGAGACGTTCAGTTCCGTGATTTCGCGTTTCCCGTCGGAGCGCATGCGCACCAGTTTGATATTTCCCTTTTCTGCCACACTCGAGAATCCGCCTGCCGCGACGATGGCTTCCTGTACGGTCATCTTCTGCTTGATCGGGATATTGCCCGGCTTGCGCACCGCTCCGTCCACGTAGACGGTTCCCGCTTCGGAAACATACACGACGTCGCCGCTCTTGATTTCGATATTGAGTTCATTTTTTCCGCCCTTCACCAGTTCGTCCAAATCGATGAAAAATGTGCTCGGATGGGCAGGGGCCTCTCCCGCACGGGTAACCTGGACAGTGCGCCCGGCATTCTCGGACAGACCCTCCGAAGCTGCCAGAACCTCGAAAACGGTCTGCCGCGTGAGATAGGGGATGGTTCCGGGTTTCTTGACCGCCCCGAGCACGGTGACTTTCCCGGAGACCTGCTCTTTTACGAACAGGCTGACATGCGGGTCCCTGATGTACTTTTTCTTGTAAGCGGCTTCTATCTTCTGTTCGGCTTCGCGAGCGGTCAGGCCCTTGACGCTGACAGCGCCCAGGAGGGGAAGGGTTATGCCTCCGCGGGCGCTCACCCGGGTCTCGCTCTTGAGGTCGGCAGCCTCGAAGATGGAAACCTGGACCAGGTCGCCTTCACCCAGCACGTAATCCTGCATCGTGGGGGTGCGGCTGAAGGTGGTGCGCAGCTTCTCGTTGATCTGCTTGATCTCCTGGCTGGAATTGTTCTCCTGTGCCAGGACATCTTCGAGCTTTGCCGTGGACTTGGAAGAATTGGATGCACATCCGGACAAAAGCCATACGGTCGCGATCGTCAGGACGATCAGCTCTCGAACGGGAAAAGAACGTCGGATTTTCATGGAAAACACTCCGTAGAAACGTTCGGCGGCAGCCTTCCCCGGGAATGTGCCGCGCAGTTTACGATCGGGCGGATTGCCTGCGACTGCTCATGATCTATCGATGCCGCCCCGGGCTGCCAATTCCAGTATGCCTGGGGCAATGACATTACAAAAGCGAATGATGCTACTTACAATGCTTTTTGGATGATTGCGATTTGTATGCAGGTTCTGGAAAAAACCTCGGTTTTATATAGTATAAAAGGGCTTGGAGGTCAATTGTCTTTCATGGCAGGCGCGGAATTGTCGATGTGTGCAGTGCTGAAGATTGCATGGTCTTGACAAATTCGTTTATCCGAATGAGAAAACAGTAGATATTTAATGAAAGCAAAAATTACAAAAGTGACTTTCCTTTTACCTGGTTGAAAGTTACAATCGCATTCTTTTAAATACAAGGAGTCGGCTATCAGTGATTGATATCCATAGCCACATATTGCCGGGGCTCGACGATGGCGCACCCGACTGGGACGCCTCCCTCGAGATGGCCCGGATGGCGGTGGAAGACGGAATCGAGGCGGTGGTCTGTACCCCGCATTGGGTCTCGGGGGTCTCGGAAGTCGGCCCGAACACCATTCTGGAACTGGTCGAATCGTTTCGGGAACGGCTGACGGCACTCGGCGTCGACCTGGCCGTCCATCCGGGCGCCGAACTGCGGGTCGATGCCGCGCTTCCGTACCGGTTTGCAGAGGGACAGGCCCTCACATTGAACCAATCTGGAAGCTACGCCCTTATCGAACTCCCGATGGAATTCATTCCGCGGGGAATGGAGAACCTGTTCTACGATATGCAGGTTCAGGGCATAACGCCGGTTCTCGCACACCCTGAACGCAACTCCGCTCTGCGGACCACTCCCCAAAAGCTGTTCGACTGGGTGAAGACGGGTGTCATCGTGCAGATCACGGCGGCCAGTCTGCTGGGACGTTTCGGCGAGGGCATCAGGAAATTTTCCGTCCAACTGATGGAGCGAGGCGTCGTGCATGTGATTGCAACGGACAGCCACGGCCCGCAGGTGAGAACTCCCGTTTTATCTGAAGCCCGGCATGAAGCCGGGCATATCGTCGGCTCCGAGGAGGCGTGGCGGATGGTCCATGAACGCCCCCTGGCTATCATCAAAGGGGAGGTCGTATCGAGTCCCGAACCGGCAATTCCCGAAAGCCGGTCGAAAGGCCTGTTAAAAAGACTGGCATCGCTCTTCAGGTGACGGCATCCTGTGAGAAGGTCTCATGCCGGATATGTGACTGGTTCGCAAATCATCCGTAACTATTGAATAAGTTTTCTATATGGCCTTGCCAATCCGCAAACGACGGTTACAATTTTAGTACAGTTAAGGCGCTCCTTCCCCCAAATTTCTCGAGGAAGGAAAAATAAAGTCTATTCCAGGCCGGCTTCACTCCGGGAGCCGGCTTTTCCTTTTTGGTGCGCCGCCTCTTTCGCGCTTGACCCCGCCAAAGGCTGATTTACTTTTAATCTGTCGACATAGGTCCCCGTGAAACGTTCATGGGGCAAACGCTTTTCCTCATTTGCGAAAGATGCGGCAATGACCTTTATGTCTCCGTTTCCGCCGTACTTCGGGGCTCTGGTGTCCCTGATCGCCGGGATCCTTATCCTGGTTCAGCCAAAACTCCTGAACTATATCGTTGCCGTCTACCTGATCAACATAGGCATCCTGGGCCTGATTCACCCGATGGGGCTCATGCACCCTTAGCAGAATTCTGAAAAACTAATGGACTCCCGCTTCAGAGGCGAAAATCAGCAAAATTCGCCACCCCTAATGTAACCTGGCCGTTGCGTGATTGGGCCCGAACTCCGCCACGAGAGTGTCTTCCAGGATGACCTCCAATTCCCCGAGGACTATTTCCTTCACCCCGAGCGCATGGGCTTCCGGCAGGGTCGCCGGGACGATTTGCGTGTCGCAGTTGGTGGCGATCCCGGTTCTTCTGCAGACCTGGTTCACAGTGCGTACGGCCAGCAGCACGACATCGGTGGTATCGCAGTTTTCGATATGATGGTCCCGCACGACATTGCAGTAGTTGGTCGGAATGCTCCACTTCTTCATCAGGTTGTAACCCTGCTCGACGTGCATCGAATCCAGAAGTTCCAGGATGAATTCCTCGGACGGCTGCGAATCCAGGTCGGCATGAATGGTTTCCAGAACTTTGAGCAGCAGGAGTTTCCCGATATCGTGGAGCAGCCCGGCAAGGAACCCTTCTTCGGACAGCTCGCGATATCCGATTTTCTGCAGGAGCCATTTCGATCCGGTCGCCATGCACAGGGCATGTTTCCACGAAATCTGAAGGAACTTGTCCAGCACGGGAATGGGCGACTTGTAGAACTGTTGCTGGCCGGCGCAGACCAGACAGTTGAAAACCTGGTTGGAGCCCAGGCGCATTATGGCGTCCTTGATTGTCTTGACCCTCTTCAATCCCGAGAAGAAGGCGGAATTGGCCATCTTCAGGATCTCGCTCGCCAGCGCCTGGTCCTTGCTGAGCACCGTGGCCGCACGTTCTACGGGCACGTTTTCGTCGGCCAGCAATGACTGAAGTTCGAGTGCAACACCGGGAAAAACCGGGAGCTTCAAATATTCCGAAGATGCCTGCTCATTGACGATTTCCATTAAGGACTGGGTGTGCTTCTCTGTCATTGTTCAGTACCTAGTAGCCTTCGAAGTTCCTGGATCGGTCTCGGCTTGCTCACGCGCGGCAGCGACCTGTACAATTCCTGTATCGTGGTGATCCCGTCTGCAGCCTTCATGATTCCGTCCTCGAGAAGAGTCACCAGCCCGGAGCTGTCCGTACTGATGCGCCTCAACTCGTAAGAGGTCTTTTTGCAAAGGACCGCATCTTTTACGCTCTCGTTCAGGACCATCAGTTCGAATACGCCGATACGGCCCTTGTAGCCCGTAAAGCGGCATTCCGAACATCCGCGGCCAATTTTGAAATTGGTCCCCTTGATATCGTTGAGAGTATATCCCAGCCTGTACAGTTCGGCGGGCTGGGGGATGTACGGCTCGGCGCAATGGCGGCAGACCTTCCTCAGCAGTCTCTGGGCAACAACGCTGACCACCGTGGACGAGATCAGGAAAGGTTCGATATCCATGTTGAGAAGCCTGATCAGGCAGCCGATGCTGTCTTCCGTGTGGAACGTGCTCAACACCTTGTGGCCGGTAAGGGATGCCTGTATGCATGTATCAGCCGAGAACTTGTCACGTACCTCGCCGATCACGATTACGTCGGGGTCCTGCCTGACTACGTGCTTGAGCGATTCCTCGAAGGTCAGGTTTATTTTGGGGTCGATCGAACACTGTGCGATGCCGTCTATGAGGTACTCGACCGGGTCCTCGACGGTCACGATGCTGGTGTTGACGTTGTCTAGATAGTTGATGGAGCTGTAAAGGGTGGTCGTCTTGCCGGACCCCGTCGGCCCGGTTATCAGTATGACCCCGCTCGGCACATCCAGAGCGTCGAACCGGTATCTTTCGGCGATCTTGGGGTACATGCCTATCTCATTCAGATTGATCACCTGCCCCTGGGAGTTCAACATCCGCATTACGATGTTTTCTCCCCACACCGTAACGTAGAAAGAGATCCGGATGTCCAGGTTGAGGCCGGTCTTCTGATGATCGTAAAGGATCCTGCCGCCCTGGTGCCTTCTGCGCTCGGCGATATCGGCCTTTGACATGATCTTGAGGCGGCTGGCCAGGGGAGGTCCCATCTCCAGGGCAACGTCCTTGAAATGGATCATAACGCCGTCTACGCGGTTTCGAATCCGGATCTTGTCCCTCATCGGCTCGATATGGACGTCGCTGCACCCGCTCTTGACGGCTTCGTCGATTATTGCATCCACCAGCCCGACAATGGATTTTTCGTCCGGTTCTTTGGCCGTGGCGCTCAACATATCGCGCTCGAGGCTGCTTATTATCTCCCGCAGGTCCCCCTTGGCGCAGATTCCGGGGGAGATCTTTCCGTAAACCTTTTCGGCCGCTTCGAGATCGTTGCGGTTGGTCGGATCGGCGAATGCAACGACAATCTTGCTGTCCTTGACGCAGACCGGCAGGAAGTTGTGCTGCGAATACCAGCGGACGGGGGCTTTTCTCAGCAGATTCGGATTGAGAGTCGACCGGCTGAGTTCGTAGAAGGGCAGGCCGAGCTGGTAGGAAAGTATCTCCGCCAGCTTGCGTTCGGCTATGAAACCGTTCTCTATCAGGATTTCACCGATCGTCTTCTTGACGGTCGATTCTTTTTGAAAATTTATTGCGATTTCCAGTTCACTTTTCTTCACCAGGCCGAGTTCGACCAGGAGCGCCCCTATCTTGAGGTGGAGATGGCTGGAGGCCAGGGCTTCCTGAAGCTGCTCGGGGGTTATGAATTTCAGGTCCTGGAGAACCTGAATGAGCGTCTGATGGCCGGTGAGCTTGGAGTGGACCCGTTTTGCATAACTGAGTTGCGATTCACGGATGATACCCTGTTTGATCAGGAGGTCGTAAATCTGCGCCGCTTGCTCGCTTCGGACAACCTGGCGAGGCGCATTGGCCGGCGACGGATCGGATGGGCCGAGGTGTTTGAGTATAGTCTGGTTCTCCACTCTGCATTTCCCCTGAGATAAACTGTTCAAGCCCTGTCGTACAGTTTAATCGGTACTCTGCGCCGTTTTCTTGAGATAAATGACTGTAATTTTAGGTTTCCGGGAGCTTGGGAGGGGAAAGAAACTGCTGCCGCAGCATTTCATGGATAAAGTGTTCCGAAACATGAGATGCCGCGGCGCGCTTCTATTATAGAGCCAGGCTGATTTCTTCCTGCATGGATTCGATTACGGCAATCGGGTCGGCCGCATCCCGTATGGGGCGCCCGACGACAATGTGGTCGGCCCCGTTGCCGATCGCAAGCCCGGCGGTCATGACGCGTTTCTGATCGTCTCTTGCGGCGCCGGCGGGCTGTGCGGGGCGGATGCCCGGGGTGACTATGAGGAACTCGTTTCCCAGTTCCCTGCGAAGTCTTGCAGCTTCCCGGCCGGACGAGACGACCCCGTCGACACCTGCTTCCAGCGCTCTGCGCGCGCGGGAAACGACGAGGTCCTCCACTTTGTCGAAAACGCCGCGAAATTCTTTCATATCTTCTTCGCCAAGGCTGGTAAGTGCCGTTACCGCGAGTATCTTTACGTCTTTTTTCGCCTCTGCCGCAGCCCGGAGGATGGCTTCGTTGCCGCAGTGGACGGTCGTGAAGGTCACGTTCCTGTCCTTGAGCTGCCCGACTGCCAGTTTGACGGTTTCCGGCACGTCGTAGAACTTCAGATCGACCATGACCTTGTGTCCGCGTCCGGTTATCCAGTCGATGACCGGAAACCAACCGCCGAGAAAGAGCTGAAGCCCGACCTTGAAGAACCGTATGTGGCTCTCCAGGCGTTCCACCAGTTCTTTGGCCTGATCCGGGGTGTCCACGTCCAGGGCGAAAATGATCCGTTCGTTTAAGGGGATGTTTTTGGGCTGCATTTGGCTGGTTATTCCTTCCCTCTGGTATCGTTTCGGGTTTATTGGCCTACTTCGGCCCATGTGTCAAAGACAAAATGGCGGCGGCGCGGAGGTGCATCCGGCGGAGAGGATGAGGGAATCGAGTATCCGGCACTGTTCATTAGGCCTCTTCGAGGTTGCTTTTCCCATTTTTGCCGGGCTAAAATATAACGCTTTTTCCATTATGATCTGCTGGCGGCCCGGCTTAATCTCTTTTCTATTTTTAACTGGATTTGCGATGCTGATCTCCCTCATTGGTATGTCCGGGACCGGAAAGTCCCACTGGTCCATGAAGATGTCCGAGTTCGGATTCCGGCGGTTTTGCTGTGACGATCTCATTACCGAGAAACTTGTTTCCGAGTTGAAACACAACGACGGAACCGGCATGGACTTGGGCGAGTGGATGGGGTTTCCCTCCGATCCGGGCTACGAGGAGAGGGAAGCCCGGTATCTTGCCTGCGAGATGGAGGTGCTTGGCGAGGTCCTGGACTGGATAGAAAGAAAGGCGCACAACGCCGAAAACATCGTTATCGACACGACCGGAAGCGTCATCTACACGGGGGATGTGCTGCTGAAACGGATGAAGGCTCTCACCCGGGTCGTCCATTTTGTGACTCCGGTCGAGGTCAGGGACGCGCTGCTCCAAAAGTATATGGCAAAACCGAGGCCGGTTCTCTGGAGAGGCCTTTTCAACCGCGAAGCAGGCGAGAGCGTCGAAGACGCCCTGAAGCGCTGCTATTACGGCCTGCTCAACAGCCGGGAGGAACTCTACTGCACCCTGGCGGACGTCAAGGTAGACTTTTTCACCCGCCGGGACCCCGAATTTTCCATCCCCGATTTCCTCGACCTCCTGTCCAAATAGCCATGACAATCCCCGGCGCATATCCATGAGAATCGTAGTCTTTCATCAGGGAGCGCTGGGGGATTTTCTTATAATGGCCTCCGTCCTGGAAGGCCTTGCTGCGGCGCGGCCGGGGCTTCGGGTCGATTTCTGGTCGAAGCGGGAGCATGTTGGGCTGCTGTCCGGCAAGGACTACCTGGGAGACTTCCACGGTCTCGAAGGACCGCTTGTCCCCTCCCTGCTTCACGAAAACACATGGGAAAATGCGACGTTGCCAGACTTTCTCACCCGGGCCGACGGGGTTCTCATTTTCGGCCAGTCGGGAACGCGCATTCTGGCAGAGAGGCTGACGGCTCGCCTGAAGGGACGAGCGGACTGGGTCCGGTCTTTTCCAACCGGGGATGAGCCGATAATCCACGCTTCCGATTTCGTTCGGAAACAGCTGATCCGGCTGGGGTGGCAGGTGCCCGGGCAAACTCCGAGGGTGATTCCCCCTGAGGAAGAGACGGCGGCGTCGGAAGATTTGCTCGCATATTTCGGGGTTTCAGCGCCCCCGGTGCTTATCCATCCGGGAAGCGGCGGGAAGAAGAAGGTCTGGCCGCTCAGGAACTGGCAGGCACTTATTCACTGGATGAGGTGCGCAGGGAGGATCCCGGTGCTTCTATCAATCGGTCCGGCCGACGAAGGGGGCGATGATTTCGCGCAGGCGATGCAGGGCGAGGGCGTCCGCGTGGTAAGGGGACTTTCCATTCTCAGACTGGCCGCGCTGATTTCCCTGTGCCGCTGTTACCTGGGAAGCGATTCCGGGGTAAGCCACCTCGCGGCTGCGGTAGGCGTCCCGGCCGTTGTCGTGTTCGGCCCCACGAACCCTGCGGTGTGGGCTCCGCGCGGAAAAGATGTCCGTATAGTTCGGAGAAACTGGAGCGAATCCGATGTCTTCGACTGGAGGCCCGGCCCTCCGGGCCCGCCCGATGCCGGTCTGGTGGAAGTCGTTTCCGGGATAGGGTGCGGTCTATAGTCGACCGGCGTACGCCTGGATCAGATTCAGTATTTCATCGAAGGCCGGCCGCTGCCTGTAATAAAGTGCAGAGCTTTTCCGGTATGCTTCCTCATAGGAGGATTGCGTCACTCGATCGCTCAGAAGAAAGGCTTCATTTTCCGCGATAACCTTATTGTCGGCGTCGGGGAATCGCTTTCGCTTGTGGGCGTGGTATTCGGTCGTTCCGATAAAAGAGAGTACAGCCCTTTCCTGGAGAAGACAGTAAACGTCGTAGTAGTGACGAATGAAATTGGCCGGCAGAGAGTTCTCCGCCTGCTGTTTCCGGTATTTTGTCGAAATGGTTTGCAGCTTTTCGACCAGGGTGTAGCCGGGATGGTAGCAGGGAACAGCCCCGGCGCGATTGTCAAATCGCGGACACCTTATCGCGGGCAAAATCAAACGCCCATGAGCTGATATCTTTCGGCTCGTTGGGTGTGACATCGTCGAAGCCGACTTCCAGTAGGATGCCGGGCTTCAAACCGTGCAATGTTGGCGCAGTGGTTCTGTAATGAAGGCGTATGCCGCCGTTTCTGAATTTTCCGTCATCAAAAGCCGTATCGCGCGCAACTTCGTCAACACCATCGATCTTTATGGTTTCCGCCAGCCAGTCGTAGAAGCGTTTTCTACTTTCGCAATGTGCCGGTTTGTCATGATTCCTGCCAATTTTTACGTCCATTGAGGCGGGTGGTTCTATACGAATGTCTATATCTTCCGAAAAACGATGGATTATCCCATAGCCTTTGGAAAGAGACGCGCCGCCCATGAGTTCGAACGCCATTCCCAATTGCTGCAAACCGTAGAGGCAGTGCATGATCCAGTAGTCTTTTTCAACCAAGGCCCGAGCAACAGCCATTTCTACTGCCACAATTCCAAGCAGCTCTGCAAAATCCGGGTGTTCGTGCAGAAAGCTAGCGTGCGGCATTCTTGGGTCTTTCCCACGCCAGCTCTTCGGCAAAGAACTTCCTGGCTGCCGCACCGCCATACTGTCGGACGGCAGTGGAAAGCGCGCGAGCGTC
>JAEZXS010000034.1 GCA_023442755.1 Pseudomonadota bacterium
CACCAGGAGTGAGGTATAGAACCACGAATTCTGCGGGTGCGGTTCTATCTTGTAGCCGGCGGCTTTGAGCGATTCCGAGATTTCCCTGATATGGGCGGCATTCCGGGTTTCCAGTTCGAGTTCCACAACGCTCTGGTAAATGGACAGATTCCCCGCTCCCCGGGTATGGACTATCTGGAGCACGTTCGCCTTGGTTTGCGCAATGATGGAAAGAAGCAATGAAAGCGAACCGGGAACGTCATCGAGACACACGGCAAAACGGATGATGCGGCCGTTCCGGGAAAGTCCCTTCCGGATCACCCGGTCCAGGATAGGGCTGTCCATATTCCCGCCGCTGATTACGAGAACGGTCTTCCCTCCCCGGGGCAGCGTCACGGCGCCGCTCAGGACTGCGGCGGCGGATACGGCACCGGCGCCTTCGGCAAGAATCTTCTTGGATTCGAGCAACACCAGGACGGCTTCGGCAATCCGGTCCTCGCTGACCAGCACTATCTCGTCCACCCTGCTCCGGATTATCTCGAATGGAAGCTCGCCGATCTCTTTCACCGTGATGCCGTCGGCAATGGACCTTCCCACCTCAACCGGTCTCCTTTTGCCGGACTCGATTGCTTCGAGCGCGGACGGACACGTTTCGGCCTGCACGCCGACAATGCGAATACCCGGTTTCAGCTCCCGCGCGCCGGAGGCGATTCCAGAGATGAGGCCGCCTCCCCCAATGGGGACTATGATCATGTCCGTGTCCGGCAGGTCTTCCAGGATCTCCAGGGCGATCGTCCCCTGTCCCGCTATTATCATAGGGTCGTCGAAGGGATGGATGAAGGCCTTCCCGGCCTCAGCCAGTTCCCGGGCCCTGGTTATCGCATCCGCAACGCTTTTGCCTTCGAGGATGACCTCCCCCCCATACCCGCGCGTGGCCTCCTGCTTCGATATGGATGCCCACTCCGGCATGAGGATGGTGGAGCGCAGCCCGGCCCGTGTGGCCGCCAGTGCAACTCCCTGGGCATGATTGCCGGCGGAGGCGGCGACTACCCCGTTTTCCCGGCTTTTCGGATCGAGGCCTTTGAGGATCTTGTACGTGGCCCCGCGTATTTTGAACGAACCGGTTTCCTGGAGATTTTCGAGCTTCAGGTAAACTTCGGACCCCGTCAGCCTGCTGAAGGTCGGGGAATAGACGACGGGAGTCCGGATCACCCGGCCCTTGATGGCCGCGGCGGCTTTCCGAATATCGGCAACAGAAATCATCACTGCCCTTCTTTCACTCTGCATCCGGAAACTCGGCCATGGCCCGGCGCAACCGGTGCTCCATCAGGAAGGGTCCTTTGAAATGATGAGGATGAAATCGGACCCGTCCTCCCGCGGTTCATACCAGATGTCCCCGCCATGCTTCCGGATTATTTCCCGTATCAGGTACAGGCCCATCCCGAAACCATCTTTCTTTTCGGCGCCGTCATCGATTCGCGCGAACTTGGTAAAAAGCCTGTCCCTGAACTTTTCGGGAATCGTTTTTCCGCTGTTATAAACATTCAGGCGGTAGAAAGAGCCGTGGTCCTCGAATCCGAAAGCGATCCGGCATCCTTTCCCACCGTACTTTATTGCATTTTTGAAAAGATTTCTGAAAACAGTCTTCAACCACATCATATCCACGCTGATCGGAATAGATCGCGCAGGGATGGCGCCCAAGCGGTTGTCTATCATGATCTGCTGGTATTCGATGTCGTTTGCGATCTCATCGAGCACCGGATCTATTATATCCTGCCGCAGATCGATTTTCTCCCGCTCCGGACTGCTCACCGTTACCTCGAAGGAGTGAGCCCGGCCGAGGCAGTCTTCAGCTATCCCGATCAGGTACCGGACCCGGGACATGAGGTCCTGAACGGTATTCCACACGCTTTCGTCCATGCGGCCAAACGAGCCGCGCAGGAGGAGCTTGAGTGTTGCAGCAATGGAAACGAGCGGGCCGCGTATGTCGTGCGACATGATCATCAGCATGTTGAGAATGTTTCCATTCAGGTCCCGGATGCGTCGTTCCGATTCGGTAAGTTCCCGGTTCTGCTTTTCAGCCTCTTCGAAGGCATGCTGGAGCCGTTTCCATTCGGTCACATCCCGCAGCATCCCCTCGCAACAGGGGGAACCGTCTTCTTCAAACCAGAGCGTGGCCGAGATGGAACAGGTAAAGGTGCTTCCATCGCTCCGCCTCATTTCAGTTTCATAGTCTTTGACGAATCCGTCGGATTCCAGCGTGCGCTGGAACACTTTCCCGCCGTCGGGGTTCTCGAAAAGAGAACTGACCGACGGAATCGCGAGCATCTCGTCCTTGCTGCCGAACTGGAAAAGTTCCACCCCGGCCTGGTTGATATCCAGCAGCTTTCCCCTGCGGCTCGTCACAAAGCGCATGTCGCATGCCGCATCAAAAAACCTCTTGTACTTCATTTCAACGCGTTTTGAAGAAGTAGACGGATCGCTGTTTTTTTGTTGAGAATCGGAACGAGAGGCAACGACGACGGGAAAGGTCCCTTCGGGTTCTGTTTCCATTTGGCTTCCATCTCCTGGGGCTCCCTTTTCCGGGAAGTAAGGTTGAAGCTCGAACGGCTCTTCAATCGGACAGAGCAATTCCAAGCTCACCATTGCTTTCCCAGTCGAGAGCGCATGGATCCGCATGGTTCTGGTCTTCAGCCCAGGTACCGTACCTGAGCGACTGGAGAATTCTTGTGGCCTTCTCCTCGACCTCCGGAATAGTAAGAACGAGAGCTTTAAGAGATTTGAGTACGCGTAGAATCTGCTCTTTGTGCGGTACGGGAAGAGCCGGTTCTTCGACGAGTTGAATTACCTCGTCCATCTGAAACAGGTTGTTCGATGTGATATAGACGTAGGCCAGCTTGGCCCATCTTTTGGCCAGCTCGGACGGAAGCCCCTCGATCTGCCCGGCAAGATCGAATCCCATACCCGTCCGCAGGGAATCCAGCAACCGGGAGAGCAGCAGTTCGATTTCCGTCTTGTCCCAGACGGTCGCCGTAGCGAGCAGTTTTTCCCATCTCGGCTGGATCTTGTTGCGAACCCATTCCTGTTCGAGGTAGGGCGTAAGGGAAACCTTCCGCAGATCTTTTTGCTCTTTCAGTAAAGTCTGCGCCAGGTTGCGCAGCTCCGGCCCTTCCAGTTCGGGCAGCTTCTCCTGCAGAAGAACGGATAGCCGGTCCAGGACGGCGCCCTTCCATTCGAGATCTGGGACAGCCGATCGGAGCAGGCTCTCCCAGCTCTCGCGCAGTATATTGACCTGTGCGTTTATGGCCGAAAAGACGAAGCCCATCTTTACCAGGGTATTCCTGAGTTCATGGGCCAGTATTTCGCAGCTCTGGAGCCGCTGGCGGGCAAAATCCCTGCGTGCGCGGCTCAGCATCTCATGCAGGTAAAGCGAGAGTAATTCGGTGCCCAGGCTGCCGGCAAGCTCGCGGATGATACGGGTCGTACGATCGTCGCGCCGAATGGTTCCCGGCTTGAAATGAATCTTTATGACGGCGGCAACGACATAGTCCGAATCCTGCCAGATCGGGTTTTCCTGCCAGTCGAGAGGGTACGGGAGCCCGGTCGAGCAGCCGAACATATCGGTCTTCTTCACCAGAACAGGCTCCATGTGGTAGAAGTCCTCCGCCTCTCCAAGGATCTGCTTTCGCACACTGCGAGCGTCTTCCAGGGGGTTCTCGGCGGTCCAGCTCTTCTGCTTTTCCACGCACCAGCCCATGGCCTCCAGGGCGCGATCGGGCTGATCGCGGTACTGCATCCAGCTCTTTCCCGGTGGATTATAATCGGAGAAGGCAGGCAGGCCCCACGCGATGTCGTCCGTCTCGGACTTCCTGAGTCCCGACGTCACACGCACGACGCTTAGGTCCGGCATGGGCCCTACTCGGTAAATAGTCCCTTTCGTGGCGTTGTCGAGGCAGGTAAGAATCGCCTTGATCATCGTCTTGCAGGTAGACTCAAGGAGCTTGTCGGTTTTGTCCATGCCGTTCTCCGTTGGCGGACCAGTAAGATGTCGATTGAAACGGGAGCGTGTTGCACTTCCATGAAAGTGTAAGTCCCCGATTAGCCCGCACGATAGTAAAGTACAAAGCTATTCTTATCAAGGATATCGTATTTTCTCTGCCTCCCGTTGACAGGAATTTTGTTCACCCGATCGGGAATCCAGCGTGCAACTTCATTGATTTTTTTTGACTGCGCTTGCGGAAATGTTATTTTGTGCAGTGTCTGTCACCAGCGCTTACAGGAACCGATTTGAAACCTTTGCTCATTGCCAGGAATCTGAGGCGGGAGAATTCCACCGGCGAGATCTTCAACATCGACCATTTCGAGTTAATGGAAGGGGAAACGCTTGCCCTGGTCGGGCCGAACGGGACCGGGAAAACCACTCTCCTGCTCACCCTGGCGCTTCTCCAGGAACCAGGTTCGGGCACAATAGAGTTTGACGGCACTGTTGCCGAACCGGGCAACCTGCTTTCCCTGCGCCGCCGAATGGCCGTCGTTTTCCAGGACTCTCTCCTCTTGGATATGCCCGTACTCGCAAATCTGACCATCGGGTTGCGAATAAGGAAGGTGCCCCGGCCGGAAGCACTTGCCCGGGCCGAAAAGTGGCTCCGGATCTTCGGGATCGCGCACCTGGCCGGGCGACAGGCCCGTTTTCTCTCAGGCGGGGAGGCTCAGCGGGTGAGTCTTGCACGTTCCTTCGCCATGGAACCCGATCTCCTGTTCCTCGACGAGCCTTTTGCTGCGCTCGATTACCCAACCCGGAACACTCTTCTGAACGATCTCGGCCGCATCCTGAAAGAAATGAAAATGACGGCCCTTTTCGTCACCCACGATTATACGGAGATTCCCTTCCTGGCCGAAAAAACAGCAGTCATGTTCCAGGGCCGCATCATCAAGAATGGCTCCAATCGGGACATTTTCGGAAAGGGCTTCATGAGGAGAAAAAGCTGGATCCCCTGGGAGGACTGAGGGACAACCGGCAGTACGGCAATCTACCCCCTTTTTGCTATCCGCACGCCTTTACTTCCTTCTGGTCGAACCGGACCTGTTCCAGTATTTTCACAAGAAGCGGGCTGAGCTGTTTTGCCGCCAGGGAAGCGGTTGCGATTATTTCTTCGAGCGGGGCCGGCTTGTAGCAGTCGGGCAGATTCACATTCGTTATCACGGAAAACCCCAGCACTTCCAGGCCCGCATGCACTGCGGTTATCACTTCCATGATCATGGACATCCCTACGGCATCCGCCCCGATCATGCGCAAAAAGCGGGTCTCGGCCGCCGTCTCCAGGCTCGGTCCGAGAACGCCCGCATATACTCCGCGATGCAGGCGAATCCGCTCGGCGACGGCAGTTTCCAGCGCCAGTTCGATCAGCCGCCGGCTGTAGGGTTCCGTCATGTCCGGGAAACGGTCGCCCCACTCGTCGTGATTCGGTCCCACCAGGGGATTGCGCCCGGTGAGATTGATGTGATCCGTCACCAGCATCAGGTCCCCGGCCTGGAAATTCGGGTCCAGTCCGCCGGCGGCATTTGAGAGCACGAGCATTTTCACGCCCAGAGCCTTCAGTACCCGGATTGGGAAAGAAACTTCCTGCGGGGAATAGCCTTCATAGAGATGAAATCGGCCCTGCAGGGCGATAATCGGTTTGCCGCCCAAATTACCGAACACAAGCTGCCCGTAATGGCTCGGAACGGTGCTGACCGGATAATTGGGAATGGTTTCGTAAGCAAGGGAAACCGACTTGTCCATCGATTCCACGATCCCGCCCAGGCCGGTGCCGAGGATCAGCCCGATTGCCGGACTACAGTCCAGGTAAGATTTTATGAATGCGGCTGCTTCTTCAACTCTGTGCTTGAGATCGATCATCGACGGTTCCCTCGCGCTGCCCGATTCCATTCGTCAGCAACGCCGTTTCAGATTATAATGTATAATTTGTCGGGCGATCGTAAGTCCAGCGTCCGCTCTGCCCGGCTTGTTCGAAAATTGACATATACCCGCTGTTTTGTAAAGAGCGGAAGAATTCCAACTCCAGCATCGGAGTCATCCACGGCCCTCTTATGACCGGTTCCCGATATCCCAGAAAGAGTCTGCAACAACCGGACATCCTCGCCTCGTTCACCCCGGGCTATCCCGCGGAGTTGCCCATCACGGAATGGCGGGAGAGAATCGTCGGCGCGATCCTGGACCACCAGGTGATCGTTATCACAGGGGAAACCGGTTCGGGGAAGAGTACCCAGATACCGAAATTCTGCATCGAAGCAGGCAGGGGACGAAACGGGCTCATCGGCTGCACCCAGCCGCGCAGAATCGCCGCCATCACCCTCGCATCCCGCGTATCGGAAGAACTGGGCCGGGACGGTCCCGCATTGGTGGGGTTCAAGATTCGCTTTCAGGACAGAACCGCCCGCACCACGCGCATCAAGTTCATGACGGACGGGATACTGCTTGCCGAAGCCCAGCGGGACAGACTTTTTCGCGCCTACGATACCATCATCGTCGATGAGGCGCATGAGCGCACTCTCAATATCGATTTCCTTCTCGGCATGCTCAAACAAACCCTTCCCAAACGCCCCGATCTGAAGGTGATCATCACCTCCGCCACGATCGATCCGGAAAAGTTTTCCAGGGCCTTCGGGGATGCTCCGATAATGGAGGTGTCCGGCAGGACCTACCCGGTAGAAGTTCTGTACCGGCCCGCAGAAGAAGCCAATGAAGATGCCGAGGACATCACGCACATCGATCAGGCAGCGGCAGCAGTCGACCTGCTGAAAAGAAGGCGCGGGACACGAGGCGACATCCTTGTCTTCATGCCCACAGAAAGCGATATCCGCGAAACGGTTCAACGCCTGGAAGAAAAGAAATACTTCAACACCCTGGTGCTCCCGCTGTTCGGCAGAATGGCATCCTCCGACCAGCAGAGGATTTTCGCGCCCGTATCCGAGGACAAGATAGTCGTCGCAACAAATGTGGCCGAGACATCGATCACGATTCCCCGGATCAAGTACGTGGTCGATACGGGACTCGCCCGGATAGCCCAGTACAATGCGAAATCGAGGACCAGCAGCCTTCCGGTCGCTCCCATTTCCCAGGCAAGCGCCAATCAGAGAAAAGGACGATGCGGGCGAGTTGAAGCAGGCATTTGCATCAGGCTCTATTCCGATCAGGATTACCTGAACCGCCCTCTCTATACCGCCCCGGAGATCCAGCGGTCCAACCTGGCCGAAGTCATCCTCAGGATGCTCTACCTCCACCTGGGCAAGATCCAGGACTTCCCTTTTCTGGACCCGCCCTCGCCTGCTGCAATCAAGGACGGCTTCGGCGTTTTGCGGGAACTGGGCGCAGTCGACGAGCACCAGCGGCTGACTTCCGTCGGAAAGATGATAGCGCGGCTGCCGCTCGATCCGAGAATAGGAAGAATGCTGATCGAGGCCCGACAGGAAAACGCACTCCGGGAAGTCATGATCATTGCCGCTGCGCTCAGCATCCAGGACCCGCGGGAACGGCCTCTCGAACAGGAGGCCCAGGCGGACCAGGCCCAGGCAGTCTTTCGCGACCCCAGGTCCGACTTCATCTCACTTCTCAAGATCTGGCAGGCGTGCCTCCAGGACCCGGCCGACACCGTGAAACCAGGCGCTGATGCCGCCCCGGCGAACGGGTCAGGAAACGGCAGGGTGCGAAACAGCCAGGGCCGGGAACAGTTCCTCTCTTCGAGCAAGATGCGGAAGCTCTGCCGGGAGCGTTTTCTGTCTTTCCGCCGGATGCGCGAGTGGCGCGACATCTTCGATGAGATCCGCTCTATCCTGGACGAATTGGGCGACTTCATCGAGAACCCCTCACCTGCGAGCTACGATGCCATACATCGCTCGATTCTGAGCGGCTACCTGAGCCAGGTTGCCCTGAGAAAGGACAAAAACATCTATACGGCCGCCAGGAACAGGCTGGCCATGGTCTTCCCCGGCTCCGGCCTCTTCAACAAGGGAGGCCAGTGGATAGTGGCGTCCGAACTGGTCCATACATCCCGCCTGTTTGCCAGAACGGCGGCAAATATTCAGCCGGAATGGCTGGAGGAACTCGGGCGGCACCTGTGCAAATACAGCTGGTCCGAGCCGCATTGGGAGAAGAAGCAGGGCCGGGTTGTCGCATTCGAGAAGGCTACCCTGTACGGTTTGACGATCGTCGAAAAACGCAAGGTGAATTTCGAGCGGATCAACCCGAAAGAGGCGCGCGCGATATTCATACAGTCGGCACTGGTGGAGGGAGACCTGCCAGGAAAGCATGCTTTCCTGGAGCACAACAGCTCGCTTGTTTCCAGGATCGAGGAGCTTGAAAGCAAGGCGAGACGCAGGGACCTTCTGGTGGACGATGAAATACTTTTCCGGTTCTATGACGAACGCATTCCGGAAATAGCCGATATCAGGTCTTTCGACAGGGTCATAAAAGACAGGGGAGGCGACGGCTTCCTGAGGATGTCCGAATCGGACCTGCTCCGGGCCGAACCCGATTTCGAAACACTCGAGCAGTTCCCGGACATCTTCAAGATCGGCGGGTTCGAGTTGCCGCTTCGCTATGCCTTCCACCCCGGAGACGAGGAAGACGGCGTTACGGCGACAATCCCCGTGCACACCCTTCCGGCGGTTGCCCCCGGCCCTTTCGAGGGGCTCGTTCCGGGCATGCTCCCGGAAAAAGTCCTCATCCTGATGAAAGGATTGCCCAAAGGCATCCGCAAACATCTCGTCCCGGTAAACGAAACGGCCCGGCGCATCCAGGAAAATCTCACCTATGCGGAGGGCGACTTCTACACCCAGCTTAGCGCGAGGGTAAATGAGCACGTTGGGCTGAGAATACCTCCCGAACAGTGGGACAGGAGCGAAATCCCCGCGCACCTGCGAATGCGGTTCGAAGTCGTCGGCCCGAATGGCAACGTGCTCGGTTCCGGTCGCAACCTGGAAGAACTGCGGCCTCTCGCTTTGGAGAGGCACGAAGACCGGCTTTGGCACGAAGCACGCCGGAAGTGGGAACGCGATAAGGTGACGGATTGGGATTTCGATCTTCCGGAAAGCGTCGGGATCGGGACCGACGCCCTGGGGCTCGCAAGGTATGCGTATCCGGGCTTTGCCGACGAGGAAGGCCTGGTCGCCGTTCGTCTCTTTTCAAGTCCGGAGCAGGCCAGGGAAGCAACGAGAGAGGGTCTGCTGCGCCTCTATGAGCAGGTCTTCGGCACCGAGTTGAAGCAATTCAGGAAAGACTGGGTGTTCCCCGAACAGCGCGCGTCCCATGTTTTTTTCATGGGAGGTCTCAAGAAAGCTTCCGCAAAACTGTATGATTATATTCTGAGGGAACTTTTTGGCCTGCACTCCCCACAAAATCCGGATCGAAGCCGATTCCTTCGAATTTGCGAGACGCTGAAAGGCCGGATGGGTACGACGGGTCGTGAAATACTTATGGAAATTCTGGAAGCGGTACGTGAACGGCATGAAACCCGCTCCGCTCTGGACAGGTTCTCCTCTGCGTCACGCACGGGTCCCGGCAAGGGCGGCAGAGACAGCTCAGCCATGGAACGGCTTGCCGCCATATCCAGGGAACTGGAATCTATGGTTCCCTCCGAGCTTCTGGTACGCACCGGCGGACGACCGATCCGGCTGATTCCCCGTTATCTCAAAGCACTGAGGATTCGAGCCGAGCGGGCGTATGTGGCCCCGGAGAAGGACAGATCCAAGGAACAGCAGATCGCGCCGTACATGATGCAATACCGGGAAATCGAAAAGCAGATCCTCACGAACCCGACCGAGGATGGACTTGCTTTCCTGCAAGAACTCGGGCAGATGGTCGAGGAGTTCAAAATAAGCCTTTTCGCCCCGGAGATTAAAACGCTTTTCCCGATTTCCGCCAAGCGCATTGAAAAGAAAATGCAGGAAAGGTCAACGTGGAAAGCAGGTCGGCAAATCTGAAGCTCCTCGACGATCCGGTTCGCCTGCGGGAGCATATCGTCCGGGTGCTTTCACTCCGGTGCGGACAGGAGTCGCTCTTTCGCAACGAAAGCTGCGAACTGGACGTGCGCACATCGAGTGTGATGTTGCTCATGGGCGAACAGGTTCCGGACAACGAAGGCGCTCCCGAAGTCTGCGTCATCCTCAACAAGCGGTCGAAAGAAGTAAAGCAACCCGGGGACTTGTGCTGCCCGGGAGGCGCCGTCGATTCCGTGGACAGCTATCTTTCGAAGCTGCTCACCTTACCAGGTTCGGTGCTGACGAAGTGGCCCAACTGGCGGGAGTTGAAAAAGGCAGAACCGCACCGAGCGCAATTCCTCTCCCTGCTGCTTGCCGCCGGCCTGCGGGAAAGTTGGGAGGAGATGCGCCTCAATCCGTTCGGGGTCCGCTTTCTGGGACCGCTGCCCTCCCAGTGTCTCGTCCTGTTTCGCCGGGTCATCCATCCGATGGTTGCGTGGATATCGCGTCAAAGCAGGTATACCCTGAGTTGGGAAGTCGAGCGGATTGTGAAAATTCCCGTCCGGGAACTCATGAACCCTTTCAATTACGCCCATTACAGGCTCTATGTTCCTCCCGGCATGGAATGGAGATTCCGCGGCAGGTCGGTCGATTTTCCCTGTTTCGTCTACGTGCATCAAAACCGGGCCGAATTGCTGTGGGGGGTTACCTACAGAACAGTCAGCCTGTTTTTGGAACTGGTATTCGGGTTCACTCCCCCCGACTTCGAAATGCTTCCCCTGGTGCCGGCCACCGTCAATGAAGAATACATAAACGGAAAGGCGCACGCCGAACACAGGCAGCCATTCTGGAAAAATATTCGAGGGCATCGAAATATTTTGTGAATATCTTTCAGGGTCGTGCTGTGCTAATAATTTCGCCGTTCAGATCTTTCCGACAAGGACGAACCAATGACTAGAGAAGGCGATGTAGTTCTGGTCCACATGGACAATTCCCCTGCTTTTTTTGCCAGGGTCGAACAAATAACAACGGACGTAAAACCCGGCTGGTTCCACGTCAAATTGCTCGTGTTGCAGGTTCCGCTGCTGGTCGTGACCTGGATTCTGCGCGAACCCTATTTCAACGGCGAGGAATTCACCATGGGCGGCCATCCCATGCGGATAGAGAAAGTGGTCGCCCCTGCCGAGGAGGCGCCTGCTTCGGAAGAGGAAAAAGCGGAGGGTGAGAAGAAGGAATCCGGAAAACCGGTGCTCGTGGAATCCAAAAAAGAGGGGAAAGTCATATCCATGTTCGACCGGCGGAAGAAAGAACACGATTCCCCCTCATAAACCGGCATCCGGCGCCCTGCCGTTCAATCAGTCCTTCTGATTCTTCTCCCACCAGTCATCATGGCCCTTGAACCACCAGTCGGTTGAGTCCGTTTTCAGTATTTCCTCGACTATTTCCCTGGCAAGAGGAGTCACCAGGCGCTGCCGGGCGAAATGGATCCATTTGGCGGCATAGGTGTTTCCCAAGTCGTTCTGTTCCTTGAGTTCAAGGATCAGGTCGAGCTGGTCGGCATCATGCACAAGCCTGGCTTCTTCGGTCTTCTCTTCCCGGTATTCCCTCAAAAGCGCCTTCAGCTCGTCTCCAAAAGGAAGCGGCTCGGCCAGATCGGACATTGCCCCCCTTTCGTCTACTGTAACATAGCGCTTGTTCACGTAATTCATGTCCCCGGTGCGTGCCTCGGGAATGTCGTGGAACAGGCAGAGACAGACAACTTTGAATGGGTCGACGTTTCCTGCGAGCCGCGCCAGTGTAAAGCCGATCATGGCGACCCGGTAGGAATGATCGGCCACCGATTCCTGGCCGGAGCCGAGGAACTGAAATCCTGACCGGGGCGTTTTTTTGAGCATTCCCAGTTCGAAGAAAAAGTTAATGATTTTACGGTAAGCCAAGGTCACAATCCTCCGTATCCACTCAATTTAGTCTTAAATTTGTTCACTTTCCAGGCGCCCAAAAGGATGAAATACATTGAACTTTAAAAGCCAGGGAAGTATTGCTATATACTTTCTCAAATCAAGTAAAATCGTACTCTCGACAATTCGGCTCCGGAGGTCAATAATAAATGGAGAAGCATACCCTTTCGGTTCTGGTCGAAAACAGCCCCGGTGTTCTTACACGAGTGGCCGGCCTGTTTGCCCGGCGCGGTTTCAATATTGACAGCCTCGCCGTGGGCCGGACGGACCGGGACGACGTCTCGCGAATGACGATCGTTGTGGAAGGAGACAGGCAACTTATCGAGCAGGTCACCAAACAGCTCCACAAGCTGATCGACGTCATCAAGATCAGCAACATTACCGAAGAAGAGTATGTAGACCGCGAGCTGGTAATGGTAAAAGTCGCGGCCGAGCCCAGCCAGAGGGTTGAGATCATGCACATAGCGGGGATTTTCAGAGCCCGTGTCGTGGATCTCGGCAGGAAGACGATGACTTTCGAGTGCACCGGCACGGAGGGCAAGATCAATGCATTCGAAGAATCGCTTCGTCCCTACGGAATAAAGGAATTGGTCCGCACAGGCAAGATTGCCATGCTGAGAGGAAGCCGCTACGTTGGCGTCGGAGGCTCCTGGGGCAAGGAAGGCGAAGAAGACTAGTCCTGTCGGTCCGGGCTCCAACCCATGACTGTCATTACTGAAGGCATGCTCCAAAATTCAGGAAATTTTCCGGAGGTACTTTCGTGGAAATAACTGTCGCCGAAGCACTGGTTCAGTGCCTCGAAAAGGAAAATGTGGAAGTGATTTTCGGCTACCCCGGCGGGGCCATTCTTCCTGTCTATGACGCGCTGTATCACTCGTCCAGAATCAAGCACGTGCTCGTCCGCCACGAGCAGGGAGCCGTCCATGCCGCCGACGGGTATGCACGCGTGACCGGAAAGGTCGGCGTGTGCGTGGTGACGTCCGGTCCCGGCGCGACAAACCTGGTGACGGGAATCGCCAATGCGTACATGGACTCGATTCCGCTGGTCCTTTTCACGGGACAGGTCCCGACAAGCCAGATCGGAACGGATTCTTTCCAGGAGGTGGACATCACAGGCATCACCATGCCGGTCACCAAGCACAACCACCTTCTCAAGGACCCGCAGAAGTTGCCGATGGTGATTAAGAACGCTTTCCACATCGCTTCAACAGGCAGGCCTGGCCCCGTGCTGATCGACATCCCCAAGGACGTCGCCCAGGCGAAAATCATTTTCAAGTACCCGGCCTCGGTGCGTCTGAGAGGGTACAAGCCCACCTACAAGGGGCATCCTTCAAAGATCAAGGAAATCGCGGAACTGATCAAAAAGGCCAAAAGGCCGGTGATTTATGCCGGGGGCGGCATCCTGGCCTCCAATGCTTCCGAGGAACTGGTCCAGTTCGCCGAAGCCATATCCGCCCCGGTGACGAATACTTTTATGGGGCTGGCAGGCTTTCCCGGGGACCATCCGCTCTTTCTCGGAATGCTCGGTCTGCACGGCACCCGGTATGCCAACTTGGCCATTACGGAATGCGACCTGCTTATCGGACTGGGCGCCCGTTTCGATGACCGGGTTGTCAATAACCTGAAAAACTTTGCGCCAAACGCGACCGTAATCCACATCGACATAGACCCCGCCGAAATCGGCAAAGTGGTGCCCGTCAACGTGCCCCTGGTCGGAGACGTCAAACTGATCCTCCGGGCGCTGCTGCCTCTTATCGAGGAAGTGGACCGTTCCGAATGGCTCAAGCATATTCGGGAACTCAAGGAGCAGCATCCGCTGACCTTTTCGCGGAACGGGACGCTCAAGCCCCAGTTCGTAATAGAGCAGCTCTGGAACTGCACAAAGGGAAACGCTATCGTGGTGACCGACGTGGGACAGCATCAGATGTGGGTGGCCCAATACTACCGGTTCAGACAGCCACGGACGCTGGTTTCCTCCGGGGGGCTCGGCTGCATGGGTTTCGGCCTTCCCGCCGCACTCGGCGCAGCCCTTGGGGCTCCGGGAAAACAGGTGGTTCTCGTCACAGGCGACGGCAGTTTCCAGATGACCATGCAGGAAATGGGCACCATGGTCGAACAGGGGCTGGGGGTAAAGATCCTGATCCTGAACAACTATGCGCTGGGGATGGTGCGCCAACTCCAGGAATTCTACTGCGAGGGCCGGTATATGGCCGTAAATTTCAATTTCCATCCCGATTTTGAAATTCTCGCAAAAGCGTATGGCATCCCGGGCTACACGTTCAGGACCGAAGAGGAGGTTGTAAACAACCTGCCCAAGGTCCTGGCAGAACCGGGGCCGGCAATCATCAACTGCATCGTTCCCATAGAAGAAAACGTGTCGCCCATGGTTATGGCCGGCAGTGGAATCAGCGAGGCGATCGACTGCGGTTAGTTCCTATGCCCGCCGTTTGTTATACATCGGGTATCCGGCGGTTCGTCGGGAGGTCGGGGCTGCTTGACATGCACCCCCCTGCACCCGTATAGTACGTCTTTCCCGAAGATTCCAAGGAGATACCCGGAATGAAAACATTGCTTCTCAACCCGCCCTCTTTCGAGAAATTCGATGGAGGGGCGGGGGCACGGTGGCCTGCTCGTCGAGAGATAGCCTCTTACTGGTACCCTGTATGGCTGGGATATCCTGCCGGACTCATTAAAGAAAGCAGACTCCTCGATGCTTCCCCACATGGGATTTCCCCCGAGGAAACGGTCCGTATCGCGAAAGATTACGAATTTCTCGTCCTATTTACCAGCAAACCGGGGTTCAAGCACGATGTCCAGCTCGCCGAAACCATAAAGGAACAGAATCCTTCCATAAAGATCGCCTTTGTCGGTCCTCCCGTATCGATACAGCCGGACCAGGCCCTCAAGGCATCCCCCGTGATCGATTTCGTGGCAAGAAAAGAATTCGACTACACGGTTACGGAGTTCGCCTCGGGCAAAAAACTCAAAGACATAGACGGGGTGAGTTATCGTGAGGGGGACAGGATAGTACACAACCCGGACCGCCCGCCGCTGGAAGACCTCGATTCTCTGCCCTGGATCGTCGACGTCTACAGGCGGGACCTGGATCCTACGAAATACAACATACCGTTTCTAAAGCATCCCTACCTTTCATTCTATACCTCGCGAGGATGCCCGGCCCGGTGCATTTACTGCCTCTGGCCTCAGACATTTACCGGGCATCCCTGGCGCACGCGCAGCAACGAAAGCGTCGTTGCGGAAACGCGGCACGCGCTGGAGATTTTTCCGGAGGTAAAAGAAATATTCTTTGACGACGATACATGGGCCTGGGGGAAGGCCCGCGTGATCGAACTCTGCAAGCACCTGAAAAAACTCAAGTTCACATGGTCCTGCAACAGCCGGGTTCACGCCGACTACGATATGCTGAAGGCGATGAAGGAGGCCGGCTGCCGTCTTCTCGTAGTGGGATTCGAATCGGGGGTCCAGGAAGTCCTGAACAACATGAAAAAGGGCATCACGGTCGAACAGTCGCTCACTTTCATGAAGAACTGCAAGGAACTCGACATTACGGTGCATGGGGACTTCATGATCGGCTTGCCCGGTGAAACCCGGGAAACGATAAAGCAGACCATAGAGTTTGCCGAAAGACTCGACCCGGAGACGATTCAGGTCTCCCTGGCGCATCCCTATCCGGGCACGGAGTTCTATCAGTATCTGGAAAGCAACGGCTATCTCACCGATGACGACATGTCCGATGAACTCGGCCATCAGCTTCCCAACTATGAGTATCCCTGGCTGAGCCGCCAGGAAATCGTGGATGCCGTCGAACATTTCTACGGGCGCTACTATTTTCGTCCGAAAATCATATACAGGATCGTGCGGCGCGCGATCTTCGACAGGGATGAGCGCAGCCGGCTCTATAAAGAAGCCCGCGATTATTTGCGGCTTCGGGCAAGGAGAAAAGTGTTCACCGGCGGGAAGGCTTTCGATTGCCGGTAACCGCGTATTTCTCTAAGGCAGATTTCCGCTTCGCTTTCGGTTTTTGCAGATGAGCCAGCGCTGTCTCATTATAAATGGCGATGATTTCGGAGCATCCCCCGAGGTCAACGGCGCGATCATACTCGCGCACAGGCGGGGCATTCTCACGAGCTGCAGCCTGATGCCGGGCGGGGAAGCCTTCGACGAGGCCGTCCGGCTGGCGAAAGAAAATCCAGGCCTGGCCGTCGGAATCCACGTTACCTGCGTGCTGGGCAAGTCCGTCCTCCCCTATTCGGAAATTCCCCATTTGGTCGATCGGAATGGAAGATTCCCGGATGATCCCGCCTCCGCAGGCTTGAGATATTTCTTTTGCAAAGCGGCAAGAAAGGAACTATTCAGAGAAATTGCGGCCCAGTTTGAGAAATTCAGAACCTCGGGCCTCAAGTTTTCACATATTGACAGCCATTGCCATCTGCACGTGCACCCTGTTATTTTCGATGCCGTGCTCGAATTGGGCCGAACCTACGGCATACGCAGGATGCGCCTTCCCGAAGACGATTTCTTTACGGCCCTGCCCTTCTTGAAATCGCCTCTCGGAAAGGCCGGCTACGGACTCGTTTTCAAAGCACTGACGCACCGGATGGAAAAGAAACTTCGCCGGGAGCAGTTTGTATTTCCCCGGCGCGTGTATGGAAATTTCCTCAGCGGCAAGATGAGCAGTCGTTACGTGCTCTCCGTGATGGATAAGTTGCCCGTTGGAATAAGCGAGATGTATTTTCACCCGGAACTCCTTTCGGACCATGCACAGCAGATGCCCGCTCAGAGTGAGCTCGATATTCTGCTTGATCCGGAAGTACTATCCGGGAGAGAAAAGCGAAAAATCAAACCAGCCACATATTTCGATTTTGGATAAGTTTCAATGAAGACAGCAGTCGCAATCATTCTGGCGGTAATTGCCCAGGCAGTCGGCAATACGCTGTTGAGCAAAGGTATGAAGGAAATCGCTTCCATGCCGGCGTTTGCCGACGGTTTTTCTCCTATGATGCTCGTCTGCGCCCTGCAAAACCCGTTCATCTGGGCCGGCATTGTTTTGCTGATCGTGTTCTTTGCCTGCTTTCTTTCCACACTGTCCTGGTCCGACCTCAGCTTCGTTTTACCCGCTACGGCGACGGGCTATGTGCTGAACGTCTTTCTCGCCAGCAAATATCTCGACGAACCTGTTTCCGATTACCGCTGGATGGGATCGATCCTGATCGTTGCAGGGGTGGCCCTGGTATCCTGGTCAAGCGGAAAGCCGCCGGCATGCGAGGTAGTGGAACGCGAACCCTCTTCGGCACAGCCGGAAGGGAGGTAAGCGAAATGTTGACGGCAATTATGGTTTTGCTGATAGTACTGTCCAATGCTGCA
>JAEZXS010000050.1 GCA_023442755.1 Pseudomonadota bacterium
ACCATCACCAGTGCCAACCTGATGGCCTCGGACATGCTGGGGGCTCATAAGAATAATTTGATCGGCCGCGGTTTATCGCGTTTTGTCCACCCGAAGGACCACGAACACTATTTTTCGCTGATTCAAGAGGTAGCCGGTGGAAAGAAACGGGGGCAAAAGGTCGAAATTCGCATGCTTAGGAGCGGGGGGCCTCCTTTCCATGCGCGTGTGGAAGTCGCGCCGTCCCTGGGAAGCGAAGGTGAATTCACCGGCTGGCGCGTTGTGTTCGGCGATATCTCCGACCGCAAGCACGCGGAAGAGGAGTTGAAGCATTATGCGGAAAAACTGGAAGACAGCAACCGGGAACTGGAGGAATTTGCTTTTGTCGCATCCCACGATCTCCAGGAGCCTCTCAGAAAAATCCGGACCTTTTCCAGCATGATGGTCGACCATGCGAAGTGCCCGGTCGACAAGACCTCAGCCGATTTCCTCGCAAGAGTCCAATCCGCCGCGGCAAGGATGCAGGAACTTCTGTACGCCCTTCTGCAATACTCCCGGATTGCTGCGAGGCCGGAGCCGTTTCGGAGATTCGATCTCACCGGGACGGTCGAGGATGCAGTCAGCGATCTCGGCGATTTGATACGGAGAACCGGGGGGAAGGTCGAAATCTCGAATCTGCCCCAGATTTACGGCGATGCCGCCCAGGTCCGGCAGTTGTTCCAGAACCTCATCGCAAACGCGCTCAAATTTCGCAGGGAGGATGTCCCGCCGGTGGTCAGGGTGCACGGCCTGCCGGATGCGGAGAGGTGCACGATCGCGGTCGAGGACAATGGAATCGGGTTCCAGGAGCAGTACCTTCCGAAAATCTTCGTCCCCTTCCAGCGCCTGCACGCCCGAAGCAGCAAATTCGAAGGCACCGGGATGGGGCTTGCCATCTGCAGGAAAATCGTCGGGAGGCATCGCGGCACCATTACCGCCAAAAGCAAACCGGGACGCGGCTCGACCTTCATAGTCAGCCTGCCCTGCGAAGAAAACGCAATGGCCGCGTGACAAAAAGCCAACCTTTCGCTTATCATTGCCCGGGAACGTAAATTGTGCCGATCTTCGGCAGCTTGCCCATGAAATGGTTTGCCTCGATGCACGGGACACGCGAAATGGAATGCAGGATCACGGTGCTTTGCGAGAATACGGTGCAGGGAATGGGACTGCTGGGAGAGCACGGGTTCTCCGCGTTTGTCGAACTTCCCGGGGAAAATATTCTCTTCGATACCGGCCAGGGGATGAGCCTCATTCCGAATTCCCTGCGGCTTCAAAAAGACCTGAGAAGCGTTTCGAAGCTCGTATTGAGCCACGGTCACCTGGACCACGTCGGAGGGTTGATGGCTTTCCTGGAGCTGAAAGGGGGCTGTCCCGTGGTCGCCCACCCTGATATCTTTACGGAAAGATTCTGGCTTCTTTCGATGCCTTCGGGCGACGAGAAATCCCTGTCGGTCGGCGTGCCGTGGACGCAAACCTACCTCACGACACGGGGAGCACAATTCGAATGGGTTCGCGATTTCGTGGAAATCGCCCCGAACGTTTTCCTGACCGGCGAAGTGCCCCGGAAGACGCTTTTCGAACTGGGGTCACCCAAGTTCGCCGTGCTCGGTGATGCCGGCTGGATGCAGGACCCTCTTCTCGACGATTTTTCGATGGTCCTGAAGACGTCGCAGGGGTTGGTGATCGTACTCGGCTGCGCCCACTCCGGCGTCGTGAACATCATCAACCACGCTGTCGACCGTACGGGAGAAAATCGCATACATGCCGTAATCGGGGGCACTCACCTCGGTCTTTCCCCCGAACCGCAGCTCGATCCGACCATTCGGGCGTTGAAGGAGTTCGATATACGGATTCTTGCCGCCAGCCACTGCACCGGCCAGGCGCCGGTGGCGCGCCTTGCTGCGGAATTCGGCGAAAGATTTGCCTTCGGCCGGGTAGGCTTCACGCTCGAAGTCTAAAACAGGACAAAGCATATTCACCGATTGCCCGATCGCGGCTGAAGACCACTCCCCATAAGTACTGAAAACATTCTCTGACATCTTATAGGCTGTTCTTTTGCACGGCTGGTTGACTTCCAGGTTGACAGCCATGGGCAAAATCATGCGAATTGCGGCGCCCGGCCTTCTTTTAATGGCACCTCCTTTGCATCATTATCTCGAAAAAGTCAGGAAAGGCATACCTGCATGCAGGAAGAGATCAAAGATCTTTTGGAAAAGGCAGATTATCCCGGCGCCCTGGCAAAACTCGAGGAATTTGCCGGGAACATCTCGTCGCTTCAGGACTGCGAGTTCGTCCGCCATTGCCTCGCCGGTGTCAGGGAAGTGCCGGAAAACTTCACGTTGCTGCGAATTGCCGTCCTTCGAAGCTTTCTGTTCGAGCCGTGGGTGCCCTTCCTGGCAACAGCCCTTTTCCGGAACAGGATCGTTGCCGAAATTCAACTGGGGGACTTCGACGTGTTCGAGGACTACCTGCGCGAGGACTCCGACCTGGCCCTGTTTCGACCCGATGCCGTCCTGCTTGCTTTCGAGACCCGAACCGTTTTCAAGGACCTCTTTTTCTCTCCTCCCTGGAGCAGGGCAAACGGCCTCGAATCTTTCCGCGGGATGTTTTTGGCGCGCATCGAACAGCTCACCGCCTCGCTCGACCGGATGTTTTCATCGAAACTGATCGTCATGAACCTTGCCCTGCCGCCCACGGACTACTTTTGGCCCGCATCGGCGCAGGTTCCCCATTCCCTTGTGAATACGATCCGGGCGATAAACTGCGATCTTGCCGGCTACGCCAAAAAATTGAACCCGCTGGCAATTTTTGACATTGGCTACGAAGCCGCCCGGTTCGGGCTGGACAACACTTTCGACAGGAGAATGTGGAACATTGCCGCAAACCCGTTCCCGACGCCTTTTATCGCCAGGGCAGCCGGTTCGCTTGCCGATATGATCGGCATTTTGAACCGTCCGGGCAAGAAATGCGTGGTTGTGGACCTCGACAACACGCTGTGGGGTGGAATACTGGGCGAGGATGGGGAGGGCAACCTCAAGATCGGCACCACGTATCCCGGCGTAAATTACCGTGAGTTTCAGCTCTATCTCAAGGCCCTGCGCGAAAAGGGCATTCTGCTGGCCATAAACAGCAAGAACAACGAGGCCGACTGTCTCGCGTTCATCCGCAATTCGTCCGAAATGGTCCTGAAGGAGACGGATTTCGCCTGCATGCGGATCAACTGGGACAATAAGGCGGAAAACATGCGGGCGATCGCGCGCGAACTCAACTTGGGGTTGGATGCCTTCGTATTCATCGACGACAGTCCGTATGAATGCGAAATGGTCAAGATGCTGCTGCCGGAAGTCTCGGTTTACCGGATGCCCCTTTCTCCCCTGGAGATTCCGCCTTTCATCGCCTCCATTCCGGGCCTGGTGTCCGTAAAGGTGCTCGAAGAGGACCTGAAAAGAAACGAGTACTATCTCGCGGAAAAGAACAGGCAGGCGTTCCAGGGGAAGTTTCAGAACGTTGACGAGTACATGGCCGGCCTGAAAATGGAACTGACCATCGGGGAGGCCGAACCGCAAAGCATTCCGAGGGTTGCCCAACTCACGCAGAAGACGAACCAGTTTAACCTGACGACCCACAGATACCAGGAATCCGACATTCTGAGATTTATGAGCGACGGCTGTCGCATCTACACCTTGCGCATGCGGGATATTTTCGGAGATTACGGGCTCGTGGGGGTAGCCATACTCAAACCCCGGGAAAACGGCGCCTGGGTCATCGATACATTTTTATTGAGCTGCCGCGTATTGGGCAGGTCTGTCGAGAATGCGTTTCTCAGGTACTGCCTGGATGAAATCGGGAGCAGCGGAGGCACGACCGTATTCGGGGAATATATCAAAACCGGGAAAAACGGGCAGGTGCGCGATCTTTACAGCAGACTTGATTTCAGGGAGCAGGAAAGCAACGAGGAGGGGGCGATGTTCGTCCTGGACCTGGCGCGCGACGACGGGCCGAAGATGCCCTCCCACTTTGTGATTCATACCCGCAAAGATGGAGAGAATCGCTGCCTCGCTTCCGCTTGTGCGGAGCGCAGTTAGCATGGAGAAGATTCTTACGGCACGGTCCTATACCCTGAAGGACCAGTTACGTTTCGGTCGCCTTTCCGGGGATCTCAACCCGCTTCATACCGATCCGGTGAAGGCGAGGCGGGAAATTTACGGCGGCGTTATCGCGCATGGCGCAAATGCCGTCCTGTGCGCCCTGGAAGCATACGCTGCCCGCATCCGGAAGGAGGGTACCGCTTCCCTGGCGATATCGAACCTCGGCGTCAGCTATCCGAATCCTATCTATCTGAACCGAAAAATCACCACGTATCTTGCGGAGGAGCGTGCGGGATTTGCCAGGCTCGAAACATGGGATCGCGAGTTTCAGACCAAAGTGCTCGAAATGCAGTTCGAATGGGTACCCGATGCGGCCGGCAGCGGCGATGATATACCCGAAGGCAAAACTTCCGGCCCCCTGCGACCCGGGCGATACACGATCGAACAGTTGAAAAATAAAGCAGGAAGGATACCGCTCTACCTGGATCGAACCGGATTTGCGGAAGACTTTCCCGTTCTTTCGAAGATACTGCCCGGTGCAACCGCGGGCGGCATTCTTGCTATTTCCCGCCTGGCCGGGATGGAATGTCCGGGAGCGCAGTCGGTCTGTTCCTCTTTCAAAGTGGACTTCAGCCGGACCGATCGTCCCATCGATTTCCTGGGTTACAGGGTGATCTTTGCGGACCCGCGGTTTTCCCTGGTCAGGATGTCGCTCGAAAGTCGCTGGATGTCCGGGACGTTCGATACCTTCTATCGCCCGATGCCTGTGGCCCAGGACAGTTTTGAGGAGGTCGGGCGGAAGGTAGACGCCGATGAGTTCAGGAATATCTCCGCACTTATCATCGGGGGATCGCGCGGACTCGGCGAGGCGGCAGCCAAGATAATTGCATCCGGGGGCGGGGAGACGGTCGTCACCTACAATGCGGGGAAGGAGGATGCGGATCGAGTTGTAGCCGAGATCACGGCTGCCGGTCGCATTTGCCGCACCTTCCGGCTGGACGTTTCCAATCCGGCGAAAAGCATATCGGAAATCGCTGCGGGCGGCATACTGCCCACGCATATCTTCTATTTCCCGACGCCCAAAATTCGCATCTTCAAGCAGATGCCTTTTTGCAGGTCGGTCTTCGATGCGTTCGGCGCGTATTATACGGCCGGGCTTGAGAAGCTCTACCGTGCCGTACGGCGGGCCTGGCCGGAGAGAGTTCTCTCTCTTTTCTATCCTTCGACGCGATGCATCGATGAGCCATCGGAGGGCTGCCTGGAATTTGCTGCGGCCAAGGCTGCCGGTGAAACCCTCTGCCGTGCCCTGGAAAAAACTGACAACAATCTCTCGGTTTACATCGCCCGCCTGCCCTGGCTTGCGACGGACCGGACGCTGGCATTCACCGCCCGGCCCGCTGCCGGCGCTTCGGGTGTAATGTTGGAGATCGTTCGCCGGATGAATGCCGCTCGGCCGGAAACAAAATCAGAAACAAAATATATTTAGCAGATAAGGACCCGATATGAATGAAAATCTGAAGCGCATTTTCGGCCAGGTTTTGAACGTGCCGGCCGACCAGGTCGATCCCTCTTTCAGCATGAAGACAAGCGGAGGCAAATGGGATTCTGTGGCCCATATCAATCTCATGCTGGCGATCGAACAGGAGTTCAACACGTTCTTCTCGCCGGAAGAACTCGTCGACATGACCAGCTACGAAAAAATCATTGCCACCCTGACATCCAAAGGTCTGGTCGACCAAAGCGCCGGTGCGTGATATGGAAAGAACGAATTACCTTGCAATTCGTTTCGATATCGATTCCGTAACCTGCTGCGAGCGCGGCGTTCCGAGGCTTTTGGAACTGGGCCGCCGCCGCGGAGTGAAGTTCACGTTTTTCGCCAATATGGGGCGGTCTTTCAATTTTATGGTCAACTGCCGTTTGCGCCTGAAAGGCAGACCGACTTCAGGACCGCCGCAGGTTAAGCTGGGCCTCAAGGAAAAACTTACCTGGAGCGGAATTCTGAAGACCGTCATCCTGAATCCGGCTTTGGGCACGAAGTACCTGAAGACACTGGAACGGGTAAAAAAAGAAGGACATGAACTGGGGCTCCACGGCGGCACGGATCATGTCGTATGGCAGCATGGAATTCGGGACATGAACCGGGACAGCCTGCTGAAGTTGTTCCTCCCCGCCTATGAGCAATTCTCCCAAGCGTTTGGAAAGCCCGAAGGGTTTGCCTGCCCGGGATTTCAGTATGACGATCGGGTCTTCGATATACTTGAGAACTATAACTTCGCATACAGCTCCGACATGGACGGCGAGCACCCTTTCCCGACAACCGTAAACGGGAAGCGGCACCGGTTATGGCAGGTTCCGGTAAATATCATGGGTGGAGGCAAAGTTCCCGCCATCGAGGAAATGATCGCAAAGGGCTGCGATGCGGAACGGATCGGCCGCGATGTGGCCGACAGGATCATGCGGAAGGAGTTTTCCCTCCTGTACGGTCATCCTTACGTGGAAGGTGTCCGCTGCGAAATCCTCGATTCCGTTCTGGACCGAATTCAGAACTCGCACCAGGTCGTTACCCTATCGGAATACCTGGAAAAATGGAGGAAGATATATGATAGCTAATCTGGTCCGGTATCTCGCGTCCATGCTGCCCATCCCCCAGGGATTCCGGGCGAAAGTGTACGCTTTAACGGGAATCAAAGTGGGCAGCCAGGTGATAATAGACAGGGGGGTGCAGGTTACCAGGGCCGAAAACATCGAAATAGGAGACAGGGCCTGCATATGCGCGTTCGTTTCGCTCCTGGGAGAGATAACGGCGGTGCATTCGCGGCTGGAAGAACACTATGGGATTTACAAGAATGAGAAGGTCGTTATCGGAGACGATGCGTACATCGGCGTAAAGGCGACAATACTGCCGGGAGTTACCATCGGAAAAATGGCAACCGTGGGTGCCAACTCGCTCGTGACCGACGACGTTCCGGACTATGCGGTGGCGCTCGGTGTCCCCGCCCGGATCTTTCTCAAACGCACCCCACCCGAGGATTCGAAATAGCTTCTCAAAGCACTGCCACAGGCAAGGTTAAAAGGAGGTGCATGCCATGAGAATTCGCCGACTTGCTCAAATTACGCTTTTATAGGACCTGCCCCTTTTTCTGTCCTCGTCCAGCACCTTGACGGTCTTCAACTCGGAAAGGCCTGAAATGAACGAGGGGATGTCGAGCAGAGATGCCGGCATCTGGTGCATCATGACCTGAGGCAGAAGAGATCGCACCATTTCGCATTCATAGGGGCTGTCGTCGATGAAAACGAATGAATCGAGGCCCAGGTTCAGTTTTTTTGCGATCTCCGTTATATTTTGGTGGCTTTATCCTGCCAGTTGATTCTGCAGCCTGCAAAATCGGTTTCCGTGAGAACCATCTCCCGGGATATTCGGAAGAATCGGAAGCAATCGGATTCGTTGTTTTTACTGTTCATCACGAGCAGGATGCATCTTTCCTTCATTTCGTTCAGAAAGATCTGAAACTCCCTGTAAAGGCTACCTGGAAAGGTTCCGCCTAACTTCAATTTCTTCTCGCCGTCCTCGCCCGGGAGGAAAAGCCGTTTCTCCCCGAGCCGGGCGTCTTGGTGCCACCTTAACTCTGGTGCCGGTTCGTAGGTGCAGGCAGCCTGCAAACCGCCGACTGTTTGTCGGGCATCGTTGAGGCCGCCCTGCCGGGATGGGGCGAGGCAACTTGACTGCCGGCTCAATGCTCCTAAAATTTATAGTTGAGACAAACACTTAAACAGGTTTTAAGAATGAGCATACTTTCTACGGGAGAAAACAGGTGAACATAAAAGGGACGTTGGCGATTTTCGGGCTGCTGTTCCTGGTTTCCGGTTGCACCGGCATGACGCCGACCCAGCAGGGGGCGCTCAGCGGGGGAGCCATAGGCGCCGGAGCCGGAGCGGCTCTGGGCGCTGCAACGGGAGGCAGTCCCGGTGCGGGAGCCGCAATTGGCGGAGCGGCCGGGGCAGTAGGCGGGGCTATCGTGGGCAGCCAGCAGGAGAACCGGCCGTACGGCGGCAACTATGGTCCGCCTCCGGGTTATGAGCCGCCCCCATATTACGCTCCGGGGCCGGACTATGGAGTGGAGCCGCCTTATTACGGGCCTCCCCCGTATTGACAGGTAAATCCAGGGATTTTTCCGGCGGGATCAGGGCCTGCGGGTTCGCCTGCACGGCCTGATATCGCCCGCCTTGGGCTGTTGGTATCCTCATCTCTGCACTTCTCGTAAGTGACGATCCAATATGAATCCGTCGCAGGTATGAGATCTGTCCCAGGCGATCCAGAGTTCAATCCGGACTGTATTGACTCATGGGAACAAATGATTAATACAGCATCAGGCAGTTCTTTCTTTATCAAGCGAAAACAAGTTCGCTCCTTTAGTACTTCACATTCGATATATCCGGATTGAGCAGTGTCCCTATTTGCGTTTCCGCAAAGAGCGTGCGGTTCTCTCTATTCCTGAGGTCCCTTCCCGGACCGTGGAAAAGTGAAGATTACATCGATCCTTCAAATGCATTCTGCGTCCTTTTCGCAGGACAGGTTACCTGCGGAGTCAGGAGGCCCATGCCCACGCCAAACACTCGCCGATTTCTGCGGCTTGTCGCCAGTCCCGAAGAAATAGATGGGCGCTGAACATGGATGAAGCATTGGTTCCCGGCAACTGCAGACGCTGGCACCCGGCATGGCGGACAACGCTCAATTGTACGCAATAAACTCTGCTACAGGTAAAGTAGAAGGAGGTGCATGCCATGAGAATTCACCGACTTGCTCAAATTACGTTTTTATGCGCCATGATGCTTTTGGCCGGTTCAACCGATTCTATCTCCGCTCCTAAATCTGATCAGGATACCGGTAGTCCGAACGATCTCTACCATTATTATGACTGTTTCGTTTCGGGGTATGCGTGCACGCCGAGTCATTGGGATAATGGCCATGACATCAGACATGAATCGAAGATGGAGCGATACTATAGATGGTTTCGCGAACAACGCCAACGCGAGATGCGGTATTACGGACGTTAGTGAGCTTCATGAAGTATTTTCGCCCGAATCCGCAGCTATCGAGGGACACGGAGGGGGAGGGGACGGACACCGAAAAAGAGGGGGCGCGGTCTTTGAACCGGCGCCCGGTAAGAAATTAGAGTGGAGCTACGGGGAGTCGAACCCCGGACCTCTTGAATGCCATTCAAGCGCTCTCCCAACTGAGCTACAGCCCCGTGGTCGTTGTTCAGCTGAAATTCTGTTCCAGCCGGAATGTGTCTTTGTGTGTAACAGATGTGGGTAGTCTCTGTCAACCCGCGAAGCTCCATTATAACCTGATTGAGGAGTAAGCGGGGCAGGCAGGGGGAACATGCAAACCGAAGGCGAAACCCGAGGGTACTCGAAACGCAAGAAGCCGCCGGCGAGGCCGGCGGCTTCTTTTCAGCTTTCAGGTTGCTACTCTTCCATTTCTTTCAACTTCTTCAGGACGCCGTCAAGGCCGAGGGCCTCGCCCCAGGATACCTCGACGAACTCGTCGTCCTTTTTGAGCATCGGTTTCATCGGTTCATCGACATAAAGCAGTTCCAGCCCAAGTCTTCCCTTGAGGCACAGGGGGCGCCCCTTGCCGGGAGAGTTGGCGGAAATGCCTATTGCCTGCTTGCCCTTGTAGTTGACGTCGAATTTGCAGCCGGCGTCGCAGAACGTGCAGGTGACGGGCTTTTTCGTTATTTCGTACTGACGGCCCTTGCCGGCCATGTTCTTGTAGGTGAGGGCGCCCACGGGGCACACTGCCACGCAGCGTGCGCAATAAACGCAGTCGGACTCGGCCAGGTCGGTGTCCATGGGCGGGGCCACCTTGGTGTTGAAACCGCGGTAGGCCAAGTCGATGACAGCTCGGTCCGGTACCTGTTCGCAGGTGCGAACACACCTGCCGCACAGGATGCAGCGGTTCATGTTCCGGACGATGTACGGGTTGTTATCTTCGACAGGATAATCGTGCTTTTCCCCCTTGAACCGCTTGGGGTCCACCTGGTAGCGGTACGCGTAGTCCTGCAGGCGGCAGTCGCCGTTCTTCTCGCAGACGATGCACTCGGTCGGGTGGTTGGCCAGGAGCAGTTCGAGAATGGTTCTGCGGGCCTCCACGACAGCCGGAGATTCCGTTTCCACAACCATGCCGTTTGCCGCTTCGGCGCTGCAGGACGCAACCAGGGCGCGCGCGCCCTTCACTTCCACCACGCAGATCCGGCAGCCGCCGTAATTCGGGATTTCAGGGTCGTGGCAGAAGGTCGGCACGAAGAAGCCGGCTCCCTGCGCTGCATCCAGTATGCTGGTTCCCGCCGGAACGGTCACTTCTTTTCCGTTTATAGTCAGGCTTATATTAGCCATCTTTGCTCAACCTCCCCTATGCCCTAACGATGGCGTCGAATTTGCATTTTTGGATGCAACTGCCGCATTTTATGCATGCGACTGTGTCAATGGAGTGGGGCGCTTTCTTCTCGCCCGTTATGGCTCCCGCAGGGCAGGCCCTTCGGCAGGCGCCGCAACCCGTGCACTTGTCCGCCTGAATGCTGTATTGCACCAGGGCCGTGCACGCTCCGGCCGGACAGCGGTGTTCTTTGATGTGCGCCTCGTACTCACTTCGGAAATAGCGCAGGGTGGTCGCAATGGGATTGGGAGCGGTCTGGCCGAGGGCGCACAGGGAACTGCCCTTGATGACCCGGCACAGGAGTTCGAGGGTGTCGATGTCCGCCATCTCGCCCCTGCCATCGCAGATTTTCTGCAGGATCTCCAGCATGCGCTTAGTGCCTTCACGGCACGGCGTACACTTGCCGCAGGACTCCAATTGGGTGAAGTTCAGAAAGAACTTGGCAACATCGACCATGCAGGTGTTTTCGTCCATGACCACCAGGCCGCCGGAACCCATGATGGCGCCGAGGGCCCCCAGGGATTCATATTCGACCGGAGTGTCCAGATGTTCGGCGGGTATGCAGCCGCCGGAAGGACCGCCGCTCTGAACGGCCTTGAACTTCTTCCCATACTGGATGCCGCCGCCGATGGAGAAGATGATGTCGCGCAGGGTGATGCCCATCGGCACTTCCATGAGGCCGGTGTTGTTGACCTTGCCGGTGAGACAAAATACCTTGCTGCCCTTGCTCTTCTCGGTACCCATGGCGGAGTACCAGTCCGCGCCCTTGCGGATGATGAACGGCACGTTGGCGTAGGTTTCGACGTTATTGAGGGTCGTGGGCTTTCCAAACAGGCCCTTTATGGCCGGAAAGGGCGGCCGCACGCGAGGCATGCCCCGCAGACCTTCGATGGAGTTCAGAAGGGCCGTTTCCTCGCCGCAGACGAAAGCGCCCGCGCCGGCTTTGATTTTGATCGAGAAGTTGAACCCGGAGCCGAGGATGTTTTTCCCCAGAAGACCGTGTTCTTCGGCCTGGGCGATTGCCAGGTTGAGGCGCTTGATTGCCAGGGGGTATTCCGCCCGGCAGTAAATGTAGCCCTCGTCCGCGCCAATGGCGTAGCCGCCGATCATCATGCCTTCCAAAACAGAATGCGGGTCGCCTTCCAGAACGGACCGGTCCATGAATGCGCCGGGATCGCCTTCGTCGGCGTTGCAGACGGCGTATTTCTTGTCGCCGGGGGCGCCGTAAACGAAGTTCCACTTGGTGCCGGTGGGAAACCCTGCACCGCCGCGCCCTCTCAGGCCCGACTTTTTCACTTCGTCTATGACGGCCATGCGGTCCATGTTCAGGGCCTTTTCGATGGCTTCGTAGCCGCCGGTGGCCATGTAGTCCACGATGCTTTCGGGATTCGTGCGTCCCAGCCTGGAAGTCACCGAACGCACCTGCTTGGCGTAGTACGGAGACTTTTCCATGATGTCGATGCCTTCGTACGGAGTGGCATCGCCGGGTATCTGCATGGCCGCCCACTCGTAGACAGGCGTCTTGTTTACGATGCCGTCCAGGAGCTTTTCCACCTTGTCCGGGTAGATCTCGCTGTAGATGACGCTTGGAGCACCGGCCAGGGCCACTTCCACCATGGGTTCGCGAAAGCACATGCCGATACAGCTGGTGAAATCGACGTCAACGTCCAGTTTGCGTGCGGCCACCTGTTCCTTGATGGCGGCCATCACCTTATCGCCGCCCGCGGCAATGCCGCAGGTGCCAAGCCCCACCACGATGCGGTTCCTGGTGGCTTTGTTCCGGTACTCTTTTTTATATTTTTCGCGCAGTTGATCGAGACTTTTCAACTCTGCATCCTTTCTTCCTATTTGTAGCCTTCGAGTACTTCGCCCACTTTTTTGGGCATAAGACGGCCGTGAGTATCCTCATTGACCATCATGCAGGGCGACAGCCCGCAGGCGCCGATGCATGCCACGGTTTCCAGGGTGAAGCGCAGGTCCTCGGTGGTCCCTCCCGGCTCGACGCCCAGGTTCTGCTGGGCTGCTTCGAATACCTTTTCGCCGCCGCGCACGTGACAGGCCGTGCCCAGGCAGACGCGAATGATGTTGCGCCCGCGGGGCTTCAGGTGAAACTGGGCGTAGAAAGTACATACGCCGAACACCTTGCTGAAGGGTATGCGAAGTTCTTTGGCGATACGCTTCAACACGTCTTTTGGAAGGTATCCGTAGATGTTCTGGGCTTCCTGGAGAACCGGTATAAGAGCCCCCTTGTAGTCCCGATACTGGTCGAGCAGTTTTCCCAGTGCTTCTTCCTTGCTCAAACCTTCAATTTCAGTCTTGTCGGCAACCAATGTTCGTGCCTCCTCTCGTTGCTTTCGTTCTTCAAAATAAACCGAGGAATTTCCGGACCCTCGTATCGAGCAGGTCCGGATTCCCGGCGGCTGCACAACTACTCTGACACAGGGGGGGCCGGTATCATGAGTTTATGCGGCATATCGCTGCTCAAATGTAGCTCCATGAAAACCAAATATAAATGAATAGTTTTATTTCTTCCAATAATCATTACTTTTTCGGATCCATAGATTGAATCACACTGCAAAATATCTCCTGCATCGAAGGCCGGGGAAAGGTTCGGTCGCCCCGCCGAATCCTGCGACTGGAAAAGGGAAACTATGCACAATGTGGCCACTTTATAAGTGAAATCAAGCACAAGGCTGCTTATAAATTACCCTTTCCCCCATTTGCCGAACTGTCTTTCGCATGTGAATCCCATGTCCGGATGCAGTTGAACTTTTAACATGGCATATTGACGTGTTGAACACAAGAAGAAATAAACCTTATCAGAAGAAATCGAGTGTTCGAACCGCGGGGGGGCTCCCGCCGGAATCAATCGCGGCACCGGCCCGCTTTCCTATTTTGACGGTGAGCGAACCGGTGGATGAAGTATTGCTGCTGCCCCAGGCAGGCAGCGGAGGAGGGCAGATGGAAAGATCGCGATGGCGTTTCTCGCTTTTTTCGGTTTTTGTTTCACTGCCGCTGCCGGAATGTGCACGAACCGGTCTGGGGCATCTCTTGTGAAAGAAAGACAGTCACCTCCAAGCTGTGCGCGGCGAAGGGAGATTAAAGAGTTTCGGAGCAGACTCGGAGCTTTTTGGATTTCAAGGTGTTGGCAGGCAAGTTTAAATATCTGTACGAATGGCCGGACTGTAAACGGCCGACCGCCGGTTTGATGTTCCTAATATGTCGAATAGGTAAAAAGAGTTAAACGATGATACATATCTTCCTGGAAGCCTAAGAATTGAAAAACTGTATGTCTCATAAAAATTGGTGTGTGTTTCCTACCTAATAATGGTAGAACTGAATCAGTTTTGAGCAAACCAGAGGCCTGAGGCTGAAACTTGTTTTTTCATTTTTCAGTGGAGGATCGAATGTGGCGTGAAAGGCTGGTGCATTTTTTCGACGAACACAAAAAACCCGAATGGCGCTATGCACATGCTTACCGGATCTACCATCTTGCACGAGAACTCGATTCGGAAAAACTCTGCGATGATGACATCCTTTTTGCTGCCTCGATACTGCACGACATTGGTGCTTACCCGCAGTACAAGGAAGAAGGTATAGATCACGCCGTTACAAGCACGCAATTCTGCAAGGATTTTTTGAAAGAAATAGGCTTTCCGGGTTCAAAGATGGATAGTGTTTTGAATGCGATTGAAATGCATATGCACTATTCAAAGCCCGGTCCCGGTCTGGAAGCCATTCTGATCAGGGATGCCGATATTCTGGACTTCATTGGCACCATCGGAATCGCGAGGGCGTTTCTAAAGGCTCAGGACGATCTTCGGGCGGGTTACCAGGAATTGTCAAAGCTTGCCGAAGAGTTGCCTGGAAAGGCTGTGTCCGAAAAAGGACGTGCCCTGGCTCTGGAAAGGCGACAGGAGATATTGACCTTTTTAGATAAGCTGGTCCATGACAGCTTTGGAGGGAAATTCCTATAGGTGGCGAAGGGGCGATACTCCGGCGCCAGCTTTCCAAAGAGCGGATTTGCATTTAATATGTGTTCCGCTTTTCGGCATACCGGGAATCGTCTCAAAGGCAAAAAGCGCTTTTTTTAAGTGACACGGGTAACCCATCGGCTTTGCCGGGGAGACTCACGGAGTTTGACATCTGCGGGAATATGCGAAAGCCTCCCTCTTGTGAACCGCTCAAAGTTTACAAAAGGAGAAGGCTTTCGCATGGATGAGTGTCAAAGTTTAAGCC
>JAEZXS010000211.1 GCA_023442755.1 Pseudomonadota bacterium
AGGGAAATGTGCAGGATTCACAATTCTGTTCTAAATTCGGGAAGGGAAAACACAGTGTTACAAAAATGTTGAGGCGGTCTCGCATGCTTCCGCCCGGCGGCGCCGTCTTCCGAACTCGATTCCGGAGGGACCGGAAAATGGAACAAAAGGGAATACCGGCCCGCACCCTGGCCGGCGAAATTTTCCGCCGGCCAGGGTGCGGGGTTTGGGGATCAATACATATCTTCCATTCCACCCATTCCGCCCATGCCACCCATACCGCCGGGCATTCCACCACCCGCGGCCTTCTTTTTGGGCTTCTCGGCCACCATCGCCTCGGTGGTGAGCAGAAGAGAGGCCACGCTCGACGCGTTCTGGAGAGCAAAGCGGACGACCTTGGTCGGATCGATAACGCCCGCAGCCACCATGTCTCCGTATTCCTCGGTTTCGGCGTTGAAACCGAAGGCCCCTTCACCGTTTTTCACGCGTTCCACAACGACCGAGCCTTCATAGCCCGCATTGTTTGCGATCTGCCGGATCGGTTCTTCGAGAACGCGCTTCACGATGCGAACGCCGAAATCCTCCTCGCCGCCGGACCTCAAGGCCGCAACCGCAGGGATGCAGCGGACCAGTGCGACGCCGCCGCCCGGAACGATGCCTTCCTCCACAGCCGCCCTGGTCGCGTTCAATGCATCTTCGACCCGGGCCTTCTTTTCCTTCATTTCCGTTTCTGTTGCCGCACCAACCTTGATCACGGCAACGCCGCCGACCAGCTTCGCCAGGCGCTCCTGGAGTTTTTCGCGGTCGTAATCGGACGTGGTCTCATCGACTTGCGTGCGGATCTGCTTGACCCGGCCCTCGATGGCCTCGCGCGAGCCTGCTCCGTCCACGATTGTCGTGTTATCCTTGTCGATCGTGATGCGCTTGGCTCTCCCCAGATCGTTGGCGCTCACGCTTTCGAGCTTCACACCGATGTCTTCCGAGACTACCTGGCCACCGGTCAGGATGGCGATATCCTGCAGCATCGCCTTGCGCCTGTCGCCGAAGCCGGGGGCTTTCACGGCGCAGACCTTGAGGGTGCCGCGCAGCTTGTTCACAACAAGGGTGGCGAGCGCCTCGCCTTCGACATCCTCGGATATGATCAGCAGAGGCCGCCCCATTTTGGCGATCTGTTCCAGGACAGGGAGAAGATCCTTCATGTTGCTGATTTTCTTTTCGCTGATAAGGATGAAGGGGTCGTCGAGAGCGACTTCCATCCGTTCCGGGTCGGTTACGAAATAGGGCGAAATATAGCCGCGGTCGAACTGCATTCCTTCCACCACCTCAAGGGTGGTTTCCATGCTCTTGCCTTCCTCGACGGTGATCACGCCTTCCTTGCCGACCTTGTTCATGGCCTCGGCAATGATGTTTCCGATGGTATCGTCGTTATTGGCACTGATGGTCCCGACCTGTGCGATCTCCCTCTGGTCCTTGGTGGGCTTGCTGAGCTTTCTCAATTCTTCGATGGCTGCCCCCACCGCCTGCTCTATTCCCCGCTTCAGGGCCATGGGGTTATGGCCGGCGGCCACGAGCTTGGAGCCCTCGCGGTAGATTGCCTGCGCCAGAATGGTGGCCGTGGTGGTGCCATCGCCCGCCACATCGGAGGTCTTGCTTGCCACTTCCTTCACCATCTGGGCGCCCATGTTCTCGAACTTGTCCTCGAGTTCGATTTCCTTGGCAACGGTAACGCCGTCCTTCGTGATATTGGGAGCTCCCCAGGATTTTTCGAGGACGACATTGCGTCCTCTGGGGCCAAGCGTCACCTTGACCGCATTAGCCAGTGTGTCTACACCCTTCATTATTCTGTCTCTGGCTTCGACGTCGTACTTGATCTCTTTTGCTGCCATGTGAAATATCCCTCCAGTATCGACTCGATCGGGTTGTAAGCTGTTAGTCAAGAATTCCGAGAATATCGTCCTCACGAATTACCAGGTGCTCCTCGTCCCCGAACTTTACTTCCGTTCCGGAATATTTGCCGAAAAGCACCCGGTCGCCTTCCTTCACCTGGGGCGGAACGACCTTGCCGTTTTTCAGAATGGTCCCGGTTCCCACGGCGATGACCTTGCCCTGCTGGGGTTTTTCCTTGGCCGTATCCGGGATGATGATTCCTCCAGCCGTTTTCTCTTGCTCACCGAGACGTTCTATGATGATTCTGTCGTGCAATGGTCTGACTTTCATACGTTCAACTCTCCTTTAGCATGGAATTTTTCGGGTTTGATGCACCGGGATGATTTTGAACAGGGGCATACTAGCACTCAGCATGGTTGAGTGCTAACTAATATAAAGACCCTGTTACAAAAATCAAGACCCATTGCAGCAGGACAGATCGGTTATAAAGGGAATTTTGCCGGGGGAGAGCAATAGGGCTCAGCACGGGACGGTATATCGCCCCCCGGCCGATTACCCGTGGGAGCGGCTTTCAGTCCGCAATGCCGTTTTAGGGGCACCGAATGTTTATTGAGGCTACCGTATGGCTATTCTTTTTTTCAGATCTTTTACCGCCTGCGCGATATCGGGAGCCTGCGTGATGGCGGTGACCACGGCTATCCTGCGCGCTCCCGCGCGCAGAACCAGGTCTATGTTGGATTCCTTGATGCCGCCCATCACGGTGAAGGGGATTTCCAGGCTGGGCGCAATTGCTCCGATGGCCTCGGGACCGAGGAAATGCTCGATGCCCGTCTTGGTTCCGGTGGGAAAAATCGGGCCGATGTTTACGTAGTCGGCGCCCTGTTCCTGGGCTCTCAGGGCCTCTTCCAGGTTGTGCGAGGAAGCCCCGACGAGCAGATCGGGCGCGATTCTGCGCGCGGCGGGCACAGGAAAATCGTCCTGCCCCAGGTGTACTCCGTCGGCCCCTACCGCCAGAGCGACATCTACCCGGTCGTTGATGATCAGCAGCATGCCGGCCCGGGCCGTAATTTCCCGGAATCTTTCGGCAAGCAGGTAAAAATCCCGTTCGGGCATCTCCTTTTCCCGCAGCTGAACGATCCCCGCCCCGCCTGCAACGAGGCCTTCGAGCACCTCGATGTCGGACCTGCCGTTCGAGAGACGCTCACACGTCACAGGATAAATATCGATCCGGTCGAAAGAAGACTTTCTGCCTTGCCTGTTCATAGCTCTGCCCGTCCTTTGAAGTTGCCTGTATGGAAGCTGTTTCGGAGCCGACTCCAATAAGACTAGGAGAAATCGCCCGCCGTGTAAAGTCCCGGAACGGGGTTCCAGGCACGGCTTCGAACCGGGGCCTCTTTTACCGGACATCCGGCGTGCGGACAGTCGAATAATGGGGGCCAAATACAAAAAGGCAGGGTCATATTCGACCCTGCCTCCAAAGCAGTGCAACCGGTCCCTTTTCGGAAAAGGCCCCGGATAGAACTCATCCGGGGCTGGATGGGGGTTTAATGCAAGCGCGGCGGTTGTTCCCTGAGGCTGCCCGGCGGACCTTCCTGCCAAGGCAGGTTAAGGTTCGGTGCAAGTATCTGCGAAATTTCGAGAGGCTTCCCTGTCCGTCTTCCCTCTAGTGCGTGCCACCCCTTCGCAGAGTCCCCTTGTGTTGCTGCCGATTGACCGGTTGCAGTAACCCTGGCCGGGCGGGCCGGGGTTTTTACGTTCCTGACTTGCCTATAATGATATAGGCGGATTAGGTTCATTTCAATTGGACCTTGGTCCAATGCATCTACGGCTTTGGTCCAATAGTGAAATATTCCCGACTAGTTACGATTATTGGAAAACGTGCGCGGCCCTGCTGAAAAAACGGCCCTTGTTGCGCGTTACCATAAACGCGCTCACGGAATCCTCCGACACTTTGATCTTCCTGTCCGGCATCCTGATGTAGGACAGCACTCCGGTCGCCAGAAGCTTCTGCACCTCCCGCAGATCACAACCCAGCAGGTCGGCAACCTGTGACACAGGCAAGAACCACTCAGTTTTTTGTCCCATCGTTTCCCTCCATTCTATATTCATCCGGCTCGGTGCACGTATGAATTGCCCCTTTGTTTCCTGCATTGCCTGTCAAAATACCAATCCGGAGGAAAAGCACAATTGGACCTTGGTCCAATAAAGACTGTTGAAAAAGCCCCGTCACCCCGACAAACCCCGGATCGGGTCCGGGGCAGGCGGGGTCCAGAAGTGCTTGAAAAAACTGGGTTCCTCACGCGGAACGCGTGATTATCCCGGAATGACGATCACGATGATTTTAGAGTTTGTCATCAATCTGAATTGGACCTTGGTCCAATAAGACGGAATAAAGCAAGGTTCGTTTTTCATCGTACAAATATCGAATTTATAATTGTACTAAAGTTTATGTTGCAGGCATCCGAGGAAATTAAAGGCTGAACCGTACCCGGTATATCACAGCATTCTAATATTGTCCCTGGAACGACCAGATGGAGCGTTGAATCATGCCCCGGCGAATTCTCTGTTCTTGGCCGATTAGAAGAAAATTGCTTCTTCTTTTGATCCTCATTATTTTTCCGGTATCCGGGGTCATCGTTCAGTCGGGCTTGGAAGAACGTTCGCGTCAGATAGCAGCGGCAAGCAACAAGGCGCTGCTGGTTGCTCAGAGCCTGGCTGCTCAGCAGGAACAGGTTGCAAACGGCATACGGCAGATGCTGAGCACCCTCGCCCTTCTGCCCGAAGTGCAAAGACAGGATGGGGAAGCCTGCAGCAGGCTTTTCAAAGATCTTCACGACCGCAATCCCATCTACTCCACCATCGTCGCGGTAAAGCCGGACGGCGCCATATTCGCCTCTTCACAACCCATTCAGGGAACGATTGACCTCTCCGACAGAAAACATATCAGGGACGCGTTGCGGACACTCGATTTTTCCGCAGGCGAATACATCGTCGGCAGGGTGAGCAAAGTGGAATCGCTCAACTTCACCTATCCGGTGCTCACCCCCGATGGAAAACTCGTGGCCCTGGTGGTAGCCGGGTTCAGGCTGAACGAGTACGCACGCTTCATTGCGGAGGCGGGCCTACCCGAAGGATTTTCCATTTCTATAGTCGATCACAAAGGGATGCGTTTGTACCGCTTGCCGCTGCATAGCGAGGCGGCATCAGGCCGGCCCGTTCCCGACGTTTCCTTCGAGCAGATGACCGGCGCTCGCGATGAAGGGATATATGAATACCAGGGAGCTGACGGCATAGAGCGGATTTATGCCTATAAACAGATCCGTCTTCGCGACGATGCCTCCCCCTATCTTTACATGGTCGCTGGAATCGCCAAAGAGCAGATGCTGACCCGGGCAAATCAAAAAATGCTGCACGACCTGTTCTTTCTCTCGATTGCCACCTTTCTGGCCATCGCCCTCATGTGGTACCTGGAGGACCTCGCTCTTGCCAGGCCTGTCAGGCAACTGGTCGATGCGACGCAGAAGTTCGGCAAGGGCGATATGAGGACCAGGACCGGTTTGCAGCACACGGCCGACGAACTGGGCCAGCTCGCCAGGTCTTTCGACGACATGGCTTCTCTATTGGAGATGCGGGACAGGGAGCGCAGGCAGGCCGAAGAGGACCTACAGACAGCCTGGGAAAAGCTGGAGGTGAAGGTCGCAGAGCGGACCGAGGAACTCGCACGGGCAAATCAGTCCCTCCAGAGTGAAATTCTGGAACGCAGGCAGGCCGAGTTGCGGCTGCGAAAAAGCGAGGAACAGTACCGGGTATTCGTGGAAACGGCCAGTGAGGGTATGTGGGCGGTCAATGCCGATCATCACATAACCTTCGTCAACCAGGTTATTCACGAGAAACTCGGCTACAGTATGGAGGAAATGATCGGGAGGCCCGTTTCGGACTTTGTTGTCGAAGAGGAACTCGAAGATCACTTGCTCAAACTCGAATCACGGATACAGGGCGTCAGCCAGAAATTCGAACGCAAACTGCGGCGCAGGAACGGAGAACCCTTATGGGTCATCGTTTCAGCGACATCGTTGCTTAACGAAGAAGGCGTCTACCAGGGCTCCTTTTCCATGCTGACCGACATATCCGACCGCAAGCAGGCCGAGGAAGCCCTCCAGGAGAGGGAGGAGATATTCAGGGCGTTCATGGAGTTCAGCCCAATATACGTCTTCATCAAAGACGAACAAATCCGGCCGATTCGGCTGAGCACGAATTACGAAGAAATGATCGGGAGGCCGCTCGAAGAGATATACGGCAAGACCATGGATGAGATATTCCCTGCCGATCTTGCCAGGAGCATGATCGAAGACGATCTCACCGTTTTGAGGCAGGGCAGCCCCATCGAGGTGGTCGAGGAACTCGACGGCCGGGTCTATAAGACCACGAAGTTCCCGATCATCAAGGAAGGCAAATCGAATCTGCTGGGCGGTTTTACAATGGACATAACCGCTCAGGAACGTATGCAGGCCGCTTTGAGGGAAAAGGAACTGCGGTACCGGACGCTTTTCGAGGCCGCAAATGACGCCATCTTCCTCATGGAGGGCCCCCTGTGCATAGAATGCAACCTGCAGGCCGTTTCCATGCTCGACGTCGCCGGTAAGGAAGATATCATTGGGCATCACGTTGTCGATTTCTCCCCGCAGAAGCAGCCGGGCGGAGAATCTTCCGCAAAAAAGGCCGACCAGCTCATGAAAGCCTGTTACGAGGGCATTTCGCAGTCTTTTTACTGGCAGTTTCAGAGTAAAACCGGAAATCTCATCGATGCGGAAGTTTCGCTGACTATCCTCAATATCAATGGCAAGACCTTTATCCAGTCCGTGGTGAGGGATGTTTCCGAGAGCATGCGCGCGGCGGAGGACAGGAAGAAAATGGAAGTCCAGCTGGTTCAGGTCCAGAAGCTGGAAGCCATCGGACGATTGGCGGGCGGAGTGGCCCACGACTACAACAACATGCTCGGGGTCATCCTCGGCTATGTCGATTTGCTCAAGACCGAACTGCCCGCCGATGCCCCGGTACTGAAAAGAATTCTCGAGATCGAGAAAGCCGGCCTCCGGTCGCGGGACATCACGCGGCAGCTTCTCGCATTTTCCCGGAAACAGATCGCTTTGCCCAGGGTCGTAGACCTCAACAGCCTGATAGAAAACATGCAAAAGACCCTCGCACGCCTGATCGGAGAAGACGTCGAGCTGCATTTCACCCCCGGGCAGTGGCCGTGCAGGGTGGCCATAGATCCCTCACAGGTGGACCAGATCCTGGTCAACCTGGCCATAAACGCCCGGGACGCCATGCCTCTCGGCGGAAAACTCGCCATGGAGACGAAGAACATCACCGTGGACGAGGCTTACTGCGGGGAACACATCGACTTCCGGCCGGGCGGATATGTGCAGCTGACCGTCTCCGACGAGGGAATCGGGATGAGCAAAGAAGTGCTGTCCCATATTTTCGAGCCTTTTTTCACCACGAAGGAACCGGGCAAGGGCACCGGTCTCGGGTTATCCACCGTCTACGGCATCGTCAAGCAAAACGGCGGCTTCATTCTTGCCCGCAGTGAACCCGAAGAGGGAAGCACTTTCAACATTTATCTGCCGCAAACCACCGCAGGGGCCGAAGAAGACGGCATGAGCGCAGAAGACGGTCTGCCCACAGGGGCCGGAACCATTCTGTTGGTCGAAGACGACGACATGGTCCGGGAGATGGTGCGGGGAATGCTGAAAGCGATCGGCTATACCGCTTACGAGGCGGCTTCGTCACAGGAAGCACTGGAATTTCTGGAAAAATCGAGCGTCCGCATCGACCTTCTCCTTACCGATGTCATCATGCCCGGAATGGGCGGAAAAGAACTGGCCGAGAAGGTGAAGGCGAACAATTCCGGGATCAGGGTGCTCTTCATGTCCGGCTATGCTTCGAACGTTATCGTCCACCACGGGGTGCTCGACGAGGGAGTGAACTACATCCAGAAGCCCTTCAGCATGGAAGACCTGGCACGCAAGCTCGGGACCCTCATGGGAAAAAAGGCCGATCCCGCCTGAGACTCGCAATATACTAGCTGGCGCGGAGCGCCGAAACGATATTCATTCTCGCCGCCCTGAAAGCAGGCAGAGTCCCCCCGACGACACCCATTGCCACGGCAAAGAGGACCGAATCGAAAACAATGCTCCGGTCCAGGAAGAACTGAAAGGTCAGTTCCGAAAACGTCTGCCAGTTCATAGTGGAAATGGTGACTTTGTTGAGCAGCGATGCTCCCGCCAGGCCGAGGGCAGCTCCGAGGAGGCTGAGAAAGACGGACTCGGCAAGGAAGGCGAGCAGTATGGACCTGCGCCGGAACCCGAGCGCCCGGAGCGTGCCGATTTCGGCGGTCCGGGTCGCAACTGCTGCGAACATGGTAACCATGGACCCGGTTACCGCGCCCAGGCTGAATATGAGAGTGAGGCTTATTCCAAGTATCCGTATGAACCGGGCCATCAGCTCCGACTGGGATGCGTAGAACTCGTTTTCCCGCCAGGTTTCCTCCACCAGCCGCGGGTCTTTGGTCACGCGCTGTTTCAGCTCCCTGAAATTCCCCGGCTCCCGCATCCGGATGATCACCGACGAATAAACCGGCCTCTTGAACGCACCCATGATGGTATCCAGGTCGCCCCAGATCTCGGAATCAAAAGCCGTCCCTCCCGAATCCATTATGCCTGCAACCGTCCAGCTTCTTCCGGCAAAGCGGATGGTGCTCCCGAGCCCGCCTACGTTGAATTTCCTCGCAATGTTCCTTCCTATCAGGATCTCGGAGGACCCGTACTGGAACTCCCGCCCTGCGCTGACCACGATCTGCGGCCTCAGCGCGAGGGAAACCCCATGCTTCACACCCCTGACAACCACGTTTGCCGGAGAACCCGTCCCCCTTTTCGTGAGACTGATGAGCACCACTAGTTCGCGCGCCGCGAGTTTTTCTCCATTGCCGCCGGACGCCACCTCCGGAAGCATTTCCAGAATCGCGGCCTCTTCACGCTGCACGATGCTCTGGACCTCGGTTTCCGAAGACCTGCGGATGAAGACTGCATTTTCGGGGCTGCCGGATGTGATGAGCGTGTGCCGGAGACCTTCGGCCAGCATGAGAACGGTTGCGAACACGAATATGACAAGCGCCATGCCGCTGGCGGTGAAGACCGTCGTGAGGCCTCGAACCCGGAGATTGCGGTAGCTGTAGTGGAAAAGGGACATGGACTTATCCGGTAGGAGAGAAAAGGGTTGTGGGAGAGGCTTCCATGCCTCGCAGATTGATGACAAACTCTAAAATCATAGGTCATTCCGGCGAAATCACGCGTTCCGCGTGAGGAACCCAGTGTTTTCAAGCACTTCTGGACCCCGGTGCCTGCCCCGGACCCGATCCGGGGTTCGTCGGGGTGACGGATGGCGGGCTTTATCAACAGTCGGAGCGGCTTCCACAGAAAATAACAGTAAAGAGTTGTCCGGGCCGGGAGTCAAGCCCCGACTTCCACCAGCCAGAACTTTTCGTAGAACTCGGCGATCACGTCCTCGAGAGGCTGTTCGGCGTTCAGGACCAGGAAGCGCTTGGGCTCCATTTTGACCAGTTCGAGATACCCTTCCCTGACCTTCACATGGAACGCGCGGTTTTCCTGCTCGATTCGGTCTTTCCCGCCGTTGCGCCCCCCAATGCGGCCCAGGGCCACCTCGATGTCGCAGTCGAGCAAAACCGTCCTGTCCGGCCACAAACCCTTCGTGGTCCATTCCTGGATGGCCCTCAGGCGATCGAGGTCGAACCCCCTCCCGAAACCCTGGTAGGCGAAGGTTGCGTCCACGAACCGGTCGGTCAGCACCCACGTGCCTTTTTTTATGGCCGGGAGGATCACCTCGTCGGTCAACTGCGCCCGGCTTGCGCTGTAGAGAAGCACCTCCGCCCGGCTGCTCAGTTCGGCTGAGGAAGGGTCCAGCAACAGATCGCGGATCTTCTCGCCGATCCGGGTCCCCCCCGGCTCGCGCGTCTGGATATAGGGAATACCGGCCTTGTTCAGCCATTGGGACAGGTGGTCCATCAGGGTGCTTTTTCCACAGCCGTCGATACCCTCGAAGCTGATGAATTTCGCGGGAAACGAATGGTGGTGCGTCTTCTGCTTTTGCCTGGACTGGGTCACGTGATGATCTCTTATCTGAAGGGTCGGGATGGTCGGAACCGATGCGTCAGGATCGTATCAGATTTTGATGGAAAGGTTGTCGGCTTCCGTCTTGGTGTCTTCGTTGTAATTCCGGCGCTGCCGCTCGAAGTTGACCTTGTTTTTTGCGATGTATATCTGCTTGAGTTCGGGAAATCCGAGCGCGAAGATGCCGCATATCCCGGCAAGTGCGTCCCAGAACGCCAGGACGGCGCTCCGCGCTCTTTCCGGCTTGAATCCACCGCCTTTTGCCCACCATTTCCACTTCAGGCTGTTCTGGAGTTCGTCCACGGCAAGAAATGCCCGGATGGCGGCGGATTCGAACGAAGTTCCGTTCGCAGGGGCCGCGAAGTCCGGCGCATCCTCCGGCCCAACGCCCACAATCTGGGAAAGGCTGACGAGGAAGTGCAGCATATCGACGATCTCGATCTTGCCATTGTCCGTCCCGATCCCGAAGTCCTCCACTTCGCGGATCAGTTCGGCAAGTTCGGCGGACAGGGCCTTGCGGTAGTTTTCGATCCAGACGAGCTTTTCTTCCGGATCGTCCATCGTCTTCTCGAAACTTTTCCCGATGTTCGCAAGCGTATAAATGTTGAGCTGCCACTGCCTGTCGAATATTTCGCGCATGATCTGCTTTCTGTTCGCGTAATGTTGTCCTGCACCGATAAGTTTAGCTATGAGTTTAGCCGAAAGACAGCCCCAGGTCCTCGAAATATTTCCGCACTTCCCTGGCTATGAAGCGAATCCGCGGGTGCGCATGGCTCGTTTCGCGCAGCAGAACGAAATGCTTCCATCCGCTCCATCGGCCGCTGACGAATATTTCGCTCTTGAGAAGGTTCGGAAGTATGTCCCTCGCGATTTCCGGTCGCAGACCGCGTGCGAGGTCCTCCCTGTACCAGTTGAAAATCGTCTCCCCCCTCTCCCGCCACTTCTGTACGAGAGGTCCGTCACCGGAAAGCTCTCCCGTGGCCTCATCGTATGCGCCGTAGAGTTCCTCGGGCAGGATAAGCGTCATTCCCCGGTTCTTGTAGTTGACGTAGCGCGTGCTTTCCTGGGTAAAGGAGAAAACCCGATGCCTGACGACTTCATGCGTGATGCCCCGGTCGCAGACGAAACGGAAGACAAAAACCGGCAGATCGATGCAGGGGTCCTTTTTCAGTATTTCAAGCTGTTCCTGTTCGGTGACGAGCTTTGCCCGGAGCGGCACTACCACCTCTTCAGGCGGGGCTTCGAACAGGTTCGGGAAATGCCGGTGAAGGGTTGCGGCAAAGAAGCGGTGCAGACCGGGTTCGCATTCCCCGAGATATGCAAGGGTCTCCAGCCATGCCCGAAGATTTCCGGCCAGCATGTAGCCCTTGTCCGACCCCGTCTCCAGGGGGAAAATCCGATGGAAGCCAAGCCTGTTTCTGATCAGTTTCAGGACTTCCGGAAAGGGGTCCGCGCCAGTGCTTTCCGCCGCTTCGACCTGCAGCACGATGTTGCTGTGTTCGAGAACGGACAGGTGACCGTGGCCTTTCAACATCAGCACGAAAGCTTTTGCGGAATCTTCAGTGATGCGGTCTTCGGACTTATAGGCAGTCCGCCCGCAGAGTTCGATCAATTGAAGGGAACGCTTCTCATCGGATGGAGCAAGCCCATAGGAAAAAACTGCATTCTTCACAAACTGCACAGCCATAATCCAATCCCCTCCATTCGGAATGCGTTTCGACGAAATGCACGCAGCCTGCGGCTTTTCGATTCTCCCGTCACGGGAGCGGCTTGCGGGCGAAGAGTCGGGGGCCAAAATTCCGCGTTCGGGGACCCGATCGAGATGCAAAAGGGCATTGAATTCAGATTGGAAATGCCGGATTATCTATGCGGAAGTTGCATTTCACCCCAGCCCAAAGCACCTTTTTATAATGAATTTTCAAAAATCGCAATCCGGGTGTGCAGGTGATCGAAGAATCCCCTGTTTGGTCCGGGACGCGAAAAGGCAGCCATAATGACAAAGTCTGCAGTTGGATCGATAGTCCTCACGGCCCTGGCCGCCTGCCTGTTCTGGACCTTCCCCCAGGCGCAGGCTGCTCCCCTGCAAGTAATCGTGCTCACCGACTCTGCAGGACTCGGGGACAACGGCTTCAACGACGTGTGCTGGCAGGGCGTGCAGAAAGCGAAAAAGGACTTCGGCCTCGAAGCCCGCTTCCTGCAATCGCGCGAACAGGCGGATTACGTTTCCAACCTCACCCTGGCGGCCCGCAAGGCGGACATCGTGGTGACCCTTGGGTTTCTCTTCGTCGATTCGGTCAAGGAAGTGGCCCCGAATTTCCCCAAAACCCGGTTCATCCACATCGAAGGGGACATATCGAATCCGAACGTTGCCAGCTTCGATTTCAGATCGGAGGAGGGAGGATTCCTGGCCGGTCTGGCCGCCGGCCTTTTTACGAAAAAGGCAAGCGTGGGCGTCGTCACCGGAATGGACATCCCGCCCGTGGAAGCGTACGCAAGCGGCTTCCGCGCCGGGGTCAAAACGGCTGAAAAAGCACGGGGCGGGAACATAGAGGCAATCGTTGCCTCGGCAGGTTCCTTCAACGATCCCGTGAAGGGGAAATCGCTGGCCAAGGCGCTGATCGACAAGGGGGTCGACGTCATCTTCCGGGCGGCCGGCAATACCGGAGTCGGGGTGAGCGAGGCGGTCAGAGGCGCAAGCGGAACATGGCTGATCGGCGAAGACCTTGACCAGGACGGCACGATGCCGGGCAAGGTGCTCACGAGCGCCCTCAAACGCATGGATGTCGCCGTCTATAGCGCAATCCGTGAAACAGTCGAAGACCGGTTCAAGGGCGGGCATCGGTGGCTCGGCGCCGCGGACGGAGCAGTCGACCTCACCGAAATGAAGTACTCCCGGCAGTTGTTCGAACCGGCCGATCTCGACCGGATCGAAAAAGCCAAACAGCTTCTCAAAAACGGCAAACTGGCCGTTCCGAGCCGCACCGGCGCTGTCGAATCGTTCACAGCGCCCGAACTGTAGCGATCCGGACGAGAGGGAAAAGGCTGCGGTGGCTACCGATAAACCCCAATATCCCCATTCGCCGGATTCGCCGCCAACCGTTGCAGCGCCCCTGATCGAAATCCACGGCATTACAAAGAAATACGGCTCCCTGTATGCCAACCGGGATGTCCGGCTCGACATCCGGGAAGGCGAAATCCATGCCTTGGCCGGAGAAAACGGGGCCGGCAAGACAACCCTCATGAACATCCTGTTCGGCCGCACGCACGCGGATTCCGGCTCTATCCGGTTTCGCGGAAAACCGCTCTCGTTCCGAAGCCCCCGCGACGCAATCCGCGCCGGAATCGGTATGGTGCACCAAAACATCCTGATCTTCCCCCAGCTTTCGGTGCTCGAAAACATCGTCATCGGGTTCGAGCCTTCCAGGATGGGCTTTCTCAATACGGATTCCGCGATCAAGAAAATAGCCCGCCTGCAAGACCTTTTCGGCTTCGACCTCGATCCGGCCGCCGGCGCCGGCCAACTCTCCTTTGCTCGGCGACAGCAGATCGAACTGCTCCGCATCCTGTACCATGGGGCCCGGGTGCTCATCCTGGACGAACCGACCAGCCTGCTCGCGCCGCACGAAATAGAAAGGCTCCTCGAACTGCTCCGATCCCTGCGCTCCGAGGGGAGGACCGTCGTTTTCATCAGCCACAGGCTGAGTGAGGTCTTCTCCATCTCGGACAGGATCACCGTTCTCCGGCACGGAAGCGTGGTCGCGACAAAAAACGCCGAGGCGACATGCAGAGAGGAAATCGCCGCCCTCATGGTGGAAAGCACCGGCTGGATGCCGGACCCGACGCCCGCGGACCGCGCACCGCTCCCGGATCGTCCTCCCGTCCTCGAAATCCGAAATGTCGGCACCGCCCCCTCCGCGGCGGAACCGGGCCTGAAAGACTTTTCTCTTTCGATAGCCGCGGGAGAAATCTTCGGCATCGGAGGAGTGGTCGGGAACGGCCAGAGGATGCTCGCCCGCATCCTGTCCGGACAGGTCCATGCCCAAATCGGAACCATCCTGTTCGAAGGAGCCGATATTGCCGGATTGTCGGTGGCCGACCGGTTGCGGGCAGGAATATCCCGCTTGCCCGAAAATCCCGGAGAGGAGGCCCTCATGCCCGGCAGGCCGATCTGGGAAAATTTCCTCCTCGGCAGCCAGCGCCGAAAAGCTTTCCAGAGGCGCGGTTTTACCCGCACGCGGGAAATCATTCGATTCGCGCGCGATCAGGTTCACTCGCACGGCATAGCCGCACCCGATGTCTTCGGTCCGCTTTCCAGCCTCTCTGGAGGCAACCAGCAAAAAGTCGGCATCGCGCGGACCCTCGACGGCCCGCCGAAACTGGTCATCCTGGAACAGCCCGCCCGAGGCCTCGATCTGCACGCGGCGGGACGTCTCCATAACCTTATCCGGGACCTGAGCGCTCAAGGGATGACGTTTCTCGTCCTGTCTTACGACCTGGACGAACTCCTGGCGCTGTGCGACCGGATCGCCGTAATATTCCGCGGAACGATTGTCGGAATGGCCGACCGCAAAACCGCCTCCCGCATGGAACTGGGAGAATGGATGGTGGGAATTGGGAAAAATCAGAGATCATAGAGGCACAAAATGATGTGTGGGAGCGGCTTCAGCCGCGATGCCCTTGAAAGAACATCGAGGCTGAAAGCCTCTCAGATTGATGACAAACTCTAAAATCATCGTGATCGTCATTCCGGCGAACGCCGGAATCCAGTGTTTTCAAGCACTTCTGGACCCCGGTGCCTGCCCCGGACCCGATCCGGGGTTCGTCGGGGTGACGGATTGGGGCTTTTTCAACAGTCTGCGAGGTTGAAAGCCGCTCCCACGGGTTCACCCCCGGCAGGCATTTAATTGGACTGAACAAATCCATGTACAGCAAACTCACATCCCTGGCCAGTCTTCTCTCCGCGATCGCGGCCGGCGTCCTTGTATGTGTCGGGCTTGCGGCCGCTGTCGGGGTGGGACCTTGGGACCTTGTGGAAACGATCTGGGCGGGTTCCTGGGGCAGTGCGGATGCGGCTATAAACACTCTCGCCAAGATGACGCCGCTCCTTTTGACCGGCCTTGCAGTTGCATTTGCTTTCAAGGCCAATCTGTTGAACATCGGGTGTGAAGGCCAACTCACGGTCGGAGCGCTTGCCGCCGCCGTCATTGCGCAGGCCGCGGCGCCGCTGCCCGGCTTTCTGCTCGTTCCGGTCACCTTGGTCGGGGGAGCGGTCGCGGGAGGGCTCCTGGCCTGGCCCGCCATCCTGCTGCGCCGCACCCGCGGCGTGCACGAGGTCATAAGCACGCTGCTGTTGAACTACATGGCCATCTATCTTTGCAGCTACCTGGTTTCCGGGCCGTTCGGCGACGGGTCGGCCATGGGAAGGACCCCGCTCATTCCGTCCGGGGCCGAACTGCCGGCGATCCTGCGGGCCGGGTCGATCTATCTCACCCCCGCCCCGTTCATGGCACTCCTGCTTTGTTTTGCCGTCTACCTTTGGTTTTCGAGAACAGTATGGGGATTCGAGGCGGTGTCCGTGGGCGCAAACCCGGAAGCGGCGGGCAACGCCGGCATTGCGGTGTCCAAATGGCAGACCCGGGTCTTTGTACTAAGCGGGGCTCTGGCCGGGCTTGCCGGGGCGCTCGAGATTGCAGCGATTCATCACCGGTTCTACAGGTCTTTTTCTCCGGGCTACGGGTTCGACGGGCTGACGGCCGCCTTCCTGGTAAACGGCTCCCCGGAATGGCTGTGGCTGAGCGCCCTATTCCTGGCAAGCCTGCGTTCCGCGGACAAGTGGCTCCAGATCGGCCTCAATCTTTCCCCCAGCTTCATCCTGGTTGCGCAGGCCGTGCTCCTGCTGGCGGTAGCCTGCCAGGGCAGGCTGCGAAAGATTTTTCTCCGTTAGGGGGCTTTACCAACTATGTCCGTACCGATCCATCTTCTGTCCCTGACTCTGACCAAGGCAGCGCCGCTTTTGCTTGCGGCCTTCGGCGGTCTGCTGTCCGAGCTGAGCGGAGTGATCAATTTCGCCCTGGAAGGAATGATGCTTTCCGGGGCATTTGCTGCAGTGCTCGGAACCTGGCTGTCCGGATCGCCCTGGGTCGGCCTGATGTTCGGGGCTGCGGCGGGGATGCTCGTCGGAGCGCTGCACGCTGCAGCCTGCCTCAAGTTCCGTGCGAACCAGATCGTAAGCGCGATCGCGGTAAACCTGCTTGCGGCAGGCGTCACCGGATTGCTTCTCAACCAGCTTTTCGGCGTTTACGGCACTTCGCCCGGCGTCACGGGACTTCCCGATCTGAGTTCTTTTCTGCCCGGGAATACTCCCGCGGGAGTGCGCACATTTGCCGAAGGATTGTCCGTCCTGGTTCCCGCGGCGCTTCTTTTCGCTCTGATCACGATCGTTTTTCTGCGGTCGACGGTTCCGGGCCTGCGCCTCAGGGCATGCGGGGAAAATCAGCAGGCTGCGCGGGCGGCGGGCATTCGCGTGGACCTGGTCCGGTTTCTTGCCCTTTGCGGCGGCGGAGCACTGGCGGGAATGGGCGGAGCTTTCCTGTCTATCGGAGAAATATCGCAGTTTGTCGAAAATATGACCCAGGGTCGCGGATACCTGGCCATTGCAGCCGTTATCCTGGGAAGGTGGAGACCGGGCGGGGTATTCTTTGCCGTTCTTTTCTTCGGTTTCAGCCAGGCGCTTTCGGAATGGCTGGCCGTGCGGTGGTCCTCACTTCCGGACCAGGTCTTTCTCGTCCTGCCTTACGCCGCCTGTTTCGCCGTTCTGGCGTTCTATGCCGGGAAGCATCTCCAGCCTACCGCGCTCGGGCGAGTCGATTAGATCAGTACCGGCCGTTTTTTGAGCAGATCGAGGGCAGCCGGCTAATCCCGAACCAGTAGTTCATCGTCTGGCTCATGACCGTCAGGAGTTCGTCGTAAGTTTGCGGTTTCGGTATGAAGGTGTTCGCCCCCATGCTGTAGGAGCGGTCTATATCCTGCTCCGCAGTTGATGTGGACAGGATAACCACCGGGATGCCCCTCAGAACGGAATCCCTTTTCACCTCATCGAGCACCTCGAAACCACTCTTTTTCGGCATTCTCAAATCGAGCAGAATCAGTTCCGGGCAGGGAGTCCTGACGTCCTGAGCGGCGCCGGCCGCAACGGAGAGGTAGTCCATCATCTCCTGGCCGTCATGTACGGCCTTGAATTTGACGCTCGGCGCAACCTCTTTGATGGCGTCCCTCATGAGCAGGATGTCATCCGGGTCGTCGTCTACCATCAGAACGACATGTCTCTTCCGTTTAGAACTCATCTTGCACCTGTAACCGGGCTTGGACAAAGAATAAGAATATGGCACCATCAACAACGAGGATTATGTTCTTTTTATCAGAGAACAATTATGAAAATATATAGAGCATCCCGAGTCGATGTCAACTTAAAGAGTGTACGGGGAGGGGCAGCACCAGGCGGGTCGGCGGACGGCGCCGAACCGATTGCGGGGTACCGGAAAGGAAGAAGCTACTCGATGGCGCCGGGCTTCTCGCTTTCCGCTTTAGAGTCGCATGCGGACAGAATCTCTTTGATCAGGACCGTGAGTTCGTCGTGGGGAACCGTCAGGATCTGCCGCATCCGTTCCAACAGTTCCGGTGGACACAACTCCGGGATAAGGTTCTTGGAGACCTCGCCAAGGGTCTCGATCGCATAAGCGGTAATTTCCCGGTACAGTCTATGGAATAATTCCAGGTTTTTCTGAAAAGCTGCGTAGGCGATTTTCTGGATGGCCTTTTCGAACTTCGCCGTATCGGGTTCCATCGGTCCGACACCATCGACGAGCCATTCCAGCCTGACGAAATAGACTTCGCTGATCAGGGTTAAAAGCTGGCGGGATGGGACCGCCTGTCCATTTTCCAGTTTAGATATGTGGGCCCTGCTGATCCCAAGATTCTTCGCAAACCCTGCCTGTGAAAGTCCGCCCCGTTTTCTGACCTGCTTTATTCTCTCTCCGAACATGGCCAACCTCTGGCATCAGTGTGACACCTTCCGCTCGAAAGATGTGTATGATGCACATTTCTCTTTGACGGCCCGATCATCAGGTGCTACTATCGTAAAATCGCGTGCATCTACAAGCCTCCCGGGAAACCTAAACCAGGAAGAATAGCAGACTTTTGTTCGAATGTAATCGGAAATCGCAGGGACCTCGATTTCACCGCTGGAAGAGATCTGCATTCGGGGATTTCTGCCCCCGAAACCGGAGGTGTTGAAAGTGACGGAAGACTTCGAGCCCACAGCCAATCCGGAATCGGCAGAGGAATGTGCGGACGAACCGGCAGACAGTTGCCGCTATGAATTCAGGCTCTATGTGGCCGGCCGGGCGCCCCGGTCGGTGCAGGCATTTTCCAACCTCAAAAGGATATGCGAAGAATATCTTAAAGGCCGGTATACGATCGAGGTAATAGATCTTCTTGCCAACCCCAAACTGGCCGGGGGCGACCGGATTCTTGCCGTGCCGGCTCTGGTCAGGCGGCTTCCGGAACCCGTTCGCAAAATAATCGGCACGCTGGCCGATACGGAACGGGTCGTGATCGCGTTGGATTTGCAGCCCGAAAAACATGATTGATCCCGATAGCGGCATAGCTGCCACCGTCTGCCCCGATTTGGCTACACCAACACAATCACCCGGGACAATTCCATCCCTACGTCGGGAAAACTCAGTTTATCCCATTTAAGGCTGGTCTTTTTTCCGCCGCGCCATGCGCAGGGCAAGCATGATCGCTTCGTTCAAGCTCCGGTGGTCCGCGGTCCCTTTGCCCGCCTTTCCGAAAACGGTCCCGTGGTCAACGGACGTTCGGATAAAGGGCAGTCCCACCGTCACGTTGACTCCCGTCTCCATTCCGAGCACCTTGATCGGGATATGCCCCTGGTCGTGGTACATGCAGACGACGATATCGAAGTGCTGTTTGAGCGCAGCCCTGTGAAACACCGTATCCGGAGGAATAGGGCCGGATACGTCGTACCCCTTCCCGCGCGCCGATTCTATTGCCGGCACGATCTCCTCTATTTCCTCCGTCCCGAAAAGCCCCCCTTCCCCGGAATGCGGGTTGAGGCCCGCCACCGCCACGCGAGGTTGAGAAAAACCCAGGAGCCGGCATGCATTTACGGCAAGTTCGATAACCCTTGAAATCCGTTCCCGCCTGATGAGATTACAGGCCTGACGCATGGAAACGTGCGTCGTGACGTGGATCACCCGCAGCGGTCCGCTCACCAGCATCATCGCATAATCCGCGGTGCCGGAGAGCTTCGCCAGGATCTCCGTATGGCCTGCAAAATGGTATCCTCCCAGGTTCAAGGCTTCCTTGTTGAGAGGCGCGGTGACGATTCCGTCGATTTTTCCGGTCATAGCCAGTTCAACCGCCTTCTCCACGTACTCGTAGGCGGCTTTTCCGGCGCGTCCGTCGACAACGGCGAAGGGCAGGCCGGCAGGCAGGTTGATAAAATCCGGCGCCTCGCCGGCGCCGTCCAGCGAATGGACTGCGCGGATCGCCTTCCCGCTGCCGACTATTTTCGCGGCCCGCTGCATGATCTTGGCATCGCCGATTACGAACAGGCGCGCCCTGTCGTACAATGAACGGTCTTCGAGCGACTTGACGATGATCTCCGGTCCCGCGCCCGTTCCATCCCCCATGGTGATGGCCAGCAAAGGCTTCGAGGACGCCGGTTCACTTTCCGACTGCCTAACCGACTCTACCCCGGCCACGGCAAAAACCTTTTCCAGCGCGTCCTCCTGCCCGAAAGCCCCGGCCTTGGTTATCACTCCAAGTCCCGCGAAGCTTCCTCCGCACACTTTGCTCAGGACAATTCCGCCCAGGATTTCTTCCCGGATCTCCTGGCTTTCGACCCCGAGAAGCCCCAGGACGCTCGCGGCCGTCTCGCCGCCTGTAAGAACCAGCGCCAGCTCGCCCGCACGGCACTTCGGTGCCAGTTCCAAGAGAACCGACTGCGCAATGGAGCCGAGGAAACGGGTAATCTCGGCATGAACCGGAAGGCCGGTTCGGTTTTCATCATAGACCCTTTCCGAGGACATTTTGAGAACGGCGCTTCGCCCCTCGCCGAGCACCCGGATTATCTGTGCGGCAAATTCCCTGACCGTATTCTTTGCCTCCAGCAGAGGACCATCAAGGGTGAAGGTCCTGACCCGCTGGTTCATTTCCAGGTTTTCCAGCTGCCGCCGGGTGACGCCGGAGGCGCTTCCGCTGATTACGAGAAAGTTCTTGAACGGCTTTCCTTCCGGGGTAGAGAAAAGAGCCTCCGGCGACGGGCTTATTCGATTGGCAAGTTCTGCGGCCAGACCGGCGGAACCGACCAGCAGGGGGACCCGTTCCAGGCCGAGTGCGGCATCCACAACGCAGGCCAGGTCTTCGTTCCGCACTGCATCGAAAACGATTATCCGCGCCCCTTTTTCCCGCGCCTGCGCTACCGCTTCCTTCAGCCGCTCGCCTCCCGAACAGACGCGGGGAAGATCGATCCAGCCGACGCGATTGCGTGTACGGCGGCGGAGCAATCTGCAGACGTAGGATTCCCTGACCGGGGAAACGGCGTCGCGGGCCATCTCCGTAAGGGCCACCGGCGTTCCCCCAACCATCATGATTCCGCCGACCAGGGTCCTGTTCTGGCCGGGCAGGGAGGGCGCGACAAAGGCAAGGGGAAGTTCCGTCGCCTCCAGGATGGCGTCGATCTCACAGCCGATGTTTCCCCTTAAGGTGGAATCGATCTTCTTGTAAATGATGGGGAAAAGGGATTTGTCATAGGTCTTGAAAGCGGAAGCCACGGCCGAATAGGCCGCCTTCGGCTTCAGGCCTCGCGATTCGGTGTTGAGGACCAGGACGTCGCTCCTGCCGTAGCCGGAAAGATCGAGGCCGTCACATCTTTCGGATGGAAGGAGAAGGGTCCTGAAGCCTTTTTGGACGAAGTGGACTCCGGTATCCGCCCCTCCTGTAAGGTCGTCGGCAACGATCAGGCAGCGATGGTTCATGGTTTGGCTCTCTTCCGGTCAGGTTTGGGCCGGGCGGGACCGCAAACGGATTTTCAGGCGTATCCGGTATTGGACTACATTTCCGGAATCTTTTCACAGGCCCGATATTATCCTCTTCCCCGCGGAAAAAGCAAATTGCGCGTGACAGACCGTTTCCGGGAAGCGGGAAACCTCGGTCTGAGATTCCGTGGAAACGGCCCATTCCACCACTTCCCTCGATGCAACCGGCACGCGCCTGATCGTCTCACCGGTGAATTTGTCCATCACCGGCATAGTTGAGCCCTCTTCAATCCGTTTCCCTGCGATCGAATGCCTGTAAGTCTGCACTGTACTGTCCATCACAATTGTCCCTTCCGTATCGTGAATGCGAAAGGGGGGAAATATAGCAATCGGAGCGTTATGTCATAATTTGCATAACGTTTTGTATTGGAAAGAAACTGGCCTCCAATGCCCGGAGCCGCGTAAGTAGTTACATTCGATACAGGGCGCACGGGTCTGGGGGATCTATCTGAGATAACAGGAGAATATCACGATGAGAAAACCGATCGAAGGCATCGGGGCATGCGTTTTCGACGCCTACGGGACTCTCTTCGACCTGCGCTCCGTTACGGGCGGATATCTCGAACGGCTCGGAAGCAAGGCCGACGGGGTGGCCTCGCTCTGGAGGACGAAATCCCTGGAGTACACCTGGTTGAGGAGCCTTATGGAGCGCCATGCGGACTTTTCGGCCGTCCTCGAGGAGTCCCTGGATTATGTTCTCAAAACCTTCGGCATCGGTGATGCCGGACTGCGCGATGCACTTGTGGAAGCCTACCTCCGGCCGAACGTCTTTCCCGAAGTGCCGGAAGCCCTTACCAAATTGAAAGCCGGGGGCTTCCGGCTGGCGATCCTGTCCAACGGGTCCGCGCCCATGCTCGAGGCAGCCGTGAAGCACAACGGGCTCGAAGACGTCTTCGAGCGCCTGCTCTCGGTCGAATCGGCCGGTGTGTTCAAGCCGCACCGGAGTGTTTACCGGCTGGCGGTGGACGCTCTCGATGTCGAACCGCACGAAATAGCCTTCGAATCTTCAAACGCCTGGGACATCGCCGGCGCGTCGAGCTTCGGATTTCGAACCGTATGGATCAACCGGCAGAACGGTCTACCGGAACGACTGCCCTTCGGTCCCGACGTGGAGATCGCATCCCTTGCGGAACTGCCCGGGGTCATTACCCGGGCTTGATACGAGGATAGGTACGACATTTTCTGTGGGAGCGGATTGCAGCCGCGATAAGCCCGACGAAGCGCAAGGGGCAGAGGGCAGACAAAAGCACGAGGCTGAAAGCCTCTCAGACTGATGTAAAAGCCCCCAATCCGTCACCCCGACGAAAGTCGGGGTCCAGAAGTGCTTGAAAACACTGGATTCCGGCTTTCGCCGGAATGACGATTACGATGATTTTAGAGTTTGTCATCAATCTGCGAGGCTGAAAGCCTCTCTCTCCCACAGTGACCTTGGATTGCGGTAGCCGCATTTGACGGATCATTTCTATGTTACGCGCTCGGACGGACGCGGGAATCCAGCAACTTTCAATGCATTTTCATCAGCAATGGCAGTATGCTAAGGCATTCATCTGCCTTTTCGTCCGCCCCCACATGGAAACGCCTGCAAACGGCTCAGCGATACCGGATCACATGGAACTGTCTGATGCTCGGCCAAGACGCATCATGCCGGCGCACTATAATACTTGCAAGGTGTAGTTGAGCGGGCGATTACTTTATGCCCCCTTACCCGCAAGAAAGCGTACTGCGTCCCGGGACAGCCAGGATCGTAAAGCCTCCGGCAGCGGCCGCATAGGCACATACCGTCGAACCCATTAAGAAAAGAGCGTATCCGACAAAGATGTCCATCCAGAAGCTATGATATGATATTTTGTCATACAGACCATCTTGGCCAAGCTGGAGCATATATTCTCGAAGAGAATAAATATTTTTCTCGACATTGAATTGATTTCTACTAATATTGATTTGCATGCTTTGCACCGGATCATCCGTTTGCGCAATGGATTGCATGGCATGCCATATGGCTCCGCATATCTAGCTGAATCGAATTATCATTCAGATTTTATGCTCCCTCTCGACGAATGAAGATCGGCTTTCGAAGGAGCGTGCAGTATTTTCTCTTTTTCTGTCTCTCACAGTGGCGAACATTCCTTGGAGTTTGCAATGCCTGATGCCAATTGGAACTTCCGTTTACCGCCCGTCCATTACTGGAAGGTGGGTGACTGTCCCAGACTAGTTCTGCGTGTATTAGGAATACTCTATTGACTATAATCTTCTTCTTCGGCCAGCCCGGATCATTCGCTCTCTCGCTTATAGTCGACGGACCAGTGACTGATATCCATTCATTTCAAGAATGGTAGAATGTCACATGATGAGAAAACCCTATTGGAACTGACGATCTTTCCATCTGAAGAAGAGGAGAGAAAGTGAAGGTAAGGAAAAGTATCAGGATATTCGTCCTGGCATTTTTGGTGACAATCGCGCTGATTCATTTGCTTTCCGGCCAAAACACCACAGTAGCCATTATATTTTTTCAACCTCCAGACTGGATCCAGGTTGACGGACCGTCGATAACAGGCCCCTTTCCATGTTGGGATACGGGGAGAATGGTGCTGCCGGATGCATCAACTGCAAAGAACAAATGCGAAAGTGATAACGGGGGGCGATCATGCGCTTCGGGGTACGGATATGCTGGAGGCCCGTGGTCTCAGTACTACAGATGTGTAAATAATGCTCCTTATTGCGATGGGGGGCACTGCTATGATTTCCATTATTTGTGGTCTCCCGGACATCCTGAATATGTCCAAAGCCCCAACACCTCGACCGCCGATCTGGGGGGAGCAAGCCTTGGTGACGCTTCGGATGCGGACAACCAAAATCTCGAAGGCGCTTTGGTTTCGAAACCCAGAAACCAGGTATGCCTCCTCTCTTCATTAGACCTCAAAAGCGGCAATGTATATCATTCGCAACAGGCTGGCCCACTCACCTTTTCGTACAACAGCCTCGATTTTACGACCGGGCCTCTGGGGATCGGGTGGACGCATGATTTCATCGTCTCGATTATATCAAATGCCGACGGGTCGATTTTCCTGCGAACAGGCGACGGGAACAGGCTATGGTTCGCCCCCGGTTCCGGAAATACTTATTACGCCGATGCAAAGAGCGGTGACACGTCGTCGATCGTCAAGAATGCCGACGGGTCCTACACTCGCACGACCAGGTACGGCAAAATCTACAATTTCGATTCAGTGGGGAAGCTCATCAGGATAACAGACAGGAATGGAAATGAGACAATCCTTCACTATGACGGGAACGACCTGATAGGAATAACGGACCCCGCGGGAAGAAATGCCGTCATTGGCGTAACCGGCGGGAAAATCGTATCGGTAGCGGATTTTGCCGGCAATCCCTACACAA
>JAEZXS010000216.1 GCA_023442755.1 Pseudomonadota bacterium
GGGCAGGCCGATCCGGCAATGGTGCAGGCGCGTGACAAGCGCTTCGGCGTTTCAACCGAATCCATTAAGGACCAGCGCAGGGACATCCCGGCTCCGAACATTCTGCCGGGAGCCGATTTCTGGCAGACCGGAGAGGTGCTGCAATTGAAGCTGGAGCAGACGAAAGGCGAAACGGGCGGCGCCAGACCCACCAGGTAAAAGCCCTTATGCCCCATGCGATCTCAGGTAGTGATTCCTGAGAAAGTCCTCGCCCCAGTCGTTTCGCAGATCGCGCCACACGGTGTGGATGTGGTTGGCCTGGTTTTGCACGTTATCGTATTCCACCAGAAATCCCACCCCGTGCAGGCGGTAGTAATGCGGCTGTCCGGGCCTGTCGAAGCCTGCCCAGGCGAAGTGGATGTGCTGAAAGCCGTCCCGTTCGATTTGATTGAGGTTGTAGTCGGCGACATCATCCGGCATTCGCCTGATGTATTCGGTAATGAGTCGATTCAAGGTTGCGTGCTGGTCTCTTTTCATCTCGGAGGCCGAAATGCCTGCGGGATTGTCCGCCCTCACCCTCGGGTCCCACCTGGTCACAATGTCGGCGGGCGCCTCTGTCTCGATTATGGCCCTGGCGCGCTGAATGGGATTAAGGGAAAGCAGCAGTGTACGTGCCAGGTCTTCTTCTGCGGCGAGAATACGGAAGCCCGCCATCGGGCCTGAAGGGACATGGGCGGGATTCGCGCCGAAGAAGTTCGGGGTTGCCGCCACTCCATCATCGGTCACCAGAAAGTTTACCGAGACGTGATGGCCCTCAAAGCGCAATCCCCAGATCGAATTCTGAGAGGGGTATCCGAACAGTGTGATGTAGTACGAATCCGGGTCGCGGCTGAATTGAGACGGTCCCTCCATCTCTCCCAGAACCTTTTCGAGAGCCATGATGCCGATGGCCTTGATGTAGCCTCCGGTGCTCAGTGCGCTTGCAAGAAGAGCATGCGCCAGCTTTCGCTGGCTGCCGTCCAGGTCTTTCAGCATCAGGCCGACCCTCTTGCGCGGCCGGTAGTCCCAGTTCATCCGCTCGGGACTGTTTATACTGAAAAGCAGCTTTTGGCTCTGCTCGCTCGAAAGCGATTGCAGAAACCATTTCGCCGCTTCCGTCATGGCCTGAGCGGTCCGGGTCGCAACTTCTGTGGGATAGTGCTCCCTTAAAGGTTCCACCGTCATATCCTCCCTGATTGGATAATGATTACCCAACTAAGGTAATGACTGTGAGGTCCGATTTCTTTAAGGAGCTTTCTCCCTTCCTCCCCCGAATGGAATCCGGGGGAGAGGAAGGTCGTGTCGTACTTTTTCGATCAGATGGGCGGGGCTATGACCACCAGGACGCGCATGTCGGTTCTTGCCCGGACGCCGTGGGGTTCGCTGATGTCCGAGATGAGAACGTTTCCCGGCTTCGCCGGCAGGACCCCGCCGTTTTCGGCCAGAAACTCTCCTTCTCCCTCCAGCACGGTTATGCTGAGCTGGCCTTCGATGTCGTGCGAATGAATGGGCAATTCCTGGCCCGCCTTGAAGTTGAAATTCAGGATCTTGAAATAGGGTGAATCGTGCACCAGGAGTTTTTTGAGCGACAGGTCCGAAAACCCGTTTTCCTTGTACAAGTCTATGCGTTTCATGTTTGCCTCCCGTGAGTCGTACTGATATTCCACATGAGAATGACCGGATGAATATCTTCTACGATTCTCACAATAAGTGCGGAGGCATATGTTTGCATTGACTTAGGTCAGACTTAGGTCAAGAGGAGGGAAAATGGGGATTTTGAGATCGGTTCCGGTAATCTGAAGTTGACGGCTATGTGCACCCGCAGGACTTTGATCCTTTGCGGTCGTCAGTTTCGTACTGGTCAATCGAGCAGCAGCAGGCGGCGTTCTTCCTCCCGAACATGCTGTTAATGACCGCCGAAGCGCATCCGACGCCGACGTGGACATAGATTGCATCAGAGGGACAGTTGCGGGCGCATGCCCCACATTCGATGCACGCATCGCGGTCCGAAATGGAGGCTTTCCTCGCGTCCATCTCAAACACTCCTCGCGGGCAGACAATCGTGCACATGCCGCATCCGGAGCATTTTTCCGCCTCGAGTGCGAGCGTCACGACATCTTTGAGATAAACCAGCCTGTCCATTTCGTATTCCAATCAAATCAGAAGAAGCGTGAGACAGCCCAGAGAAGAATCCCGGCAGCCATGGCCACGATCTGGAACGGCACCGCCCGGCGCATCTCTTTTTTGACGCCGGACAGGGAGGTGAAAGTCGAGCAGCCGGTAAAATTCATGGCATAGTAGGCCGACACCGTGGGAATAATGAAAAGCCATGCTGCCGCCTCCGGAAGTCCGGGTGAGGTGACGAAACCGCTGTTCATCCGCAGGAGCAGAAAGAGAAGTGCGCCGGCGATGCCCGGCAGAATGCCTTTGACGGAAAAAGCCCTGCCGGGGAGCCAGGGAAGCAGAAGGGGCGTGGCCGCGCACCCGGCAATTATTCCTGTCGCAAATCCCAGGGCATTGACAATGCCATAGCGGATTGCATTCGACAGAAAACCGGCGCCGTAGGCAAAACCGCTCAGCACGAAAATCACCGGGAAAATCAAAAGGAGGGTCCTCAGGGCAAAAATCAGTTCTACCGGGACGAGAGTCAGCCGCTCTCCGATCGTGAAGGTCTTGATGCGCATCGGAGGCGTTGCCTTGTACCCGGAATCGATGAACGCAGGCAGATCGGACGCGCGGATCGGACCGTAGATCACTTTGAAGCCGGAATGCTTTTTTACCTCGTGAGCGGCAATGCCGGGGGCGCCAAGCTGCGGAACGATAACCTGCCTGTGCTCCACCAGCTGTTCGAGCCTGCTGCTTCGGATCCGGTCAACGAGTTCCGCGGTGCCGAAGGTACCTTTCCCGGCGGCGCACCAGACGTTTACCCCCGCCGTATCGAGTACGAGAAGCCATGCGCTCCTGCCGGGCAGCGCCTGCCTAAGGCGGTCAAAACTCAGCTTGTAATTTGCAGAAACGAGAACAGGGGAGTGCGGGCCGGGGGCACCGAGGGCGTAGGGACCCGGATCGACCGTGTAGGTCATGCGGCCGATCGCGCAGCGGACTCTTGCAGAGCCGATACGGTCGTTCAAGGTAAGTTCGGAACCGATCTTTGGGACAATGCCGGCCGGGGTTTGCACGGACCCGGTTACGAAAGGCTGTTCAAGGCCTGGAAGGCCCGACCGGGCCTTTTGATTCGAACCTCAGCAGGACGGCGCGGGTGCAGCGTTTGGAATACCGGTGCCGGTCAAAAATGCGTTGATTTCCGGTTTTTCCCTGCCGGACATCCGAGCCTCCTTACCGGCCTACGCACATCTCATCGCCGCCGCCGCGGCGAAGTTCTTCTTCCTGCTGCCTGCGATCGAGCCACGCAAGCACCTTGGCAAATTCCGCCTTGAGTTCCGCGAGGGCGCGACCGCGATGGCTCACGGCCGTTTTCTCCTCCAGGCTCATCTCGGCGAAGGTCTTTCCTGACTGAGTGTACAGGAAAAGGGGATCGTAGCCGAAGCCGCTGTTTCCGCGGGGAGAATCGATGATGAGCCCTTCGCAAAAGGCCTCGTAGGTAAGGGCGGGGCCGGCGGGAACGGCAAGCGACAGGGTGCAGCAAAAACGCGCCTTGCGGTTCTCTACACCCGTAAGGGCCTTCAAAAGCTTGGCGTTGTTCTCCGGGTCGGTGGCATGAGGGCCCGCATAGCGTGCCGAATGCACCCCGGGATCGCCTCCGAGCGCTTCCACCTCGAGCCCCGAGTCGTCCGCCAGGGCGGGCAGCCCGAGAACTTTTGCCGTGAAGCTCGCCTTTTTGTAAGCGTTTTCCTCGAAAGTATTCCCGTCCTCAACGACTTCGGGTATCGGACCGAAGTCGTTGAGGTCTTTTATGTCGATAGGGAAGTCTTTCAAAAAATCTCTGATTTCCGCGGACTTGCCCTTGTTTTTCGTTGCCAGGACGAGAATCGGTTTTGCCATCGTTTCAAACACATCCTTCAGGTGGTTTGCTTTATGCCGCGGTATTTTCCTGTTCGTCCGAATCGTCGGCTTTGAAGGGCTTCGCGCCGAAGAAATAGACTACCCAGATACTTACTTCGTAGAGCACCAGGAGCGGTGCGGCCATCAGGAACTGAGACATGACGTCCGGGCTCGGCGAGAGAACGGCGGCCACGACGAAAGCGAGCACTGTTGCGAGCTTGCGTTTGCGCTTGAGGAATTGTGCGTCGATTATTCCGAGCTTGGCGAGGAAGAAGGCAAAGACCGGCAGTTCGAATACGAACCCGAAACCCAGGAGTATCCTGTTGGTGAAGGTGAGGTATTCGCGCGTCGTCACCATTGGAGTTATGTAGTCGCTGGCGAACGAGGCGAAGAACTTGAAGCCCGCCGGGAAAACGACGAAGTAGCCGAACAGCGCGCCGCCAACGAAGCAGAAGCTGGTAAAGAAAATAACCGGCAGCATGTACCGCTTTTCATTCTGATAGAGTCCGGGGGCGATGAACTTCCAGATTTGCCACAGTATTACAGGAATTGCCATGATGGTCCCCCCGATCAGGGAGACTTTCATGTAGGTAAAGAAAGCCTCATGGGGGGCCGTGTAGATGAGCTTTACCGAAACCCCGGGAGGCATGGAGTCAATCCACGGCTGCATGAGAATTGCGAAAAGCGGTTCCTTGAATATGTAACAGATGATGAAGCAAACGCCCACCGCAAGTATCGAATACAGCAGTCTGCTGCGCAGTTCTTCGAGATGCTGAGTGAGGGGCATCTTTTCGGCGTCGGACATGTCTCTTTCCCTGTCGGGCTACGACTTGGCTGTGGTTACGGGTTTATCGGGGCCGGGTTCGGCAGCGGACGCACCCTGGTCGGCGGTTTGGGCGGATGATTGGGGTTGAGACGTCGTCTCTGGTGGTGTTTCCGCAGGCTGCGTATATACATTGGGCGTCCCGTAGAGTTCGGCGAGCGGAGGTGGTTCGACAGGCGTTGTGCCGGGTTCTGCCGGGGCGGATGCAGGAGCATCAGCAGGAGTGGTTTGCTCCTGTCCCATGACGCTGGACTTGATGGCAGTCCCCTGCTGCATCAGCAGGTTCTGGGAAAACTGCTTTCCCATAACGATTTCGCGCTGGGCCGAGCGGAATTCCTCCCGCAGACCGCGTACGGTGTCGTCCTGGTCGATCGTGCTTTTCAAATCATCCATGGCTTTTTTGAATTCGGCATACCCCCGGCCGAGCGCTCGGGCGACATCGGGCAGTTTTCTCGGGCCGAAAACGATCAAAGCCACGGCAAAAATTACCAGGAGTTCGGAAAAACCAATTCCAAACATAAATGCTTTACTCCCTGATTTCCCTTTTTCAGCGCTCTTCCGGAGCGCTCGCGAACCACCCCCGGACGGGAGCTATGTCGAAAACCGCGCGGACTGGGGAACAGGAAAACCCCACTGTTCGGTGTGGCGCGCAAGGGGAGCGGGTTCCTAACGAGTAGGTTCCCCCGGCTTTGTATCGGCTGATTTCTGCTCACCTTCGGTGGGGATCTGCTTCTTGGCCTCTTCGTCCGGATCGGACCCGCCGCTTATTGCTTTCTTGAATTCGCTGATGCCTTTCCCCAGGCCGCTTCCGAGTTCGGGCAGTTTCTTCCCGCCCACCAAAATAACGACGCCAAGGAGCAACAGGACCATTTCAGTTGGATTCAACATATGAAGCCTCCAAATTTATTATCTTGCATAACTATGCAAGCCGCTCAAAAGGAAGTTTACCCCAAAATATGTGAATAGGACACACCCAAAACCGAGCATGGACAGCCATGCGACTCTTTCTCCGCGCCAGCCCTTCATATTGCGGGCGTGGAGCAGGGCTGCATATATCAGCCATGTAATCAGGGACCATGTCTCCTTGGGGTCCCAGCTCCAGTAGGTGCCCCAGGCCGAATTAGCCCATACGGACCCGGTTATGATGCCCACCGACAGCCAGAGAAACCCGAAAAGGATCATCTGGTAGTTGAAAGTTTCCAGTTGCCGGGTATCGGGCAACATGGCAAGCGCAGCGCTGCGCGGCGCCGGGTTCTCGGGAACGGCCCGGCGAACCAGGTAGACTATGCTCAGTCCGAAGGAAACGGCGAACGCGGCATAACCCAGAAAGCAGGTTATCACGTGTGCAATCAGCCAATTGCTCTTCAGAGCGGGAACGAGCGGCTGGATTTTCGCGTCTACGTTGGTCGAAAACGAAGCATAGGCCATTGCGAGAAAGGAGAAGAAGGCAGGGAAGAGCCCAAGTGCCCGCTGTTTATACCTCGCCTCGAAAATGAGGTAGATCAGCATGATCGCCCAGGAAGCGAAAACGAGGGATTCGTACAGGTTGGAGAGGGGCGCATGGCCGTAACCCAGCTGGTAGGATTCCACCCACCTCAGGATAATGCCGAGGGCCTGCACCGCCAGGGTCGCAACCCCGGAAATTGTTCCGAGGAGCAGGAGCGGCTTATAGCGGAACAGGACGCCGGACAGGTACAGAACCGTGCACAGCAGGTATGCAAAAGTGGAAATGCTGAGGATAAGCGAACTGGTCATCTCGTATCTTTCCCCGGTTTACTTGTCTTCCGGCTTCAATCGGTCTGTCAGAAGCCGCGTTAGCTCGTCGAATTTTTCGCTGAAGCCGGGAGCGTTTCGGCTCGCTCTCCCCGCCACAGTTATGATTGTCTTCTTCCCCTTCTTATCTGGGCCGGCATAAACCCACAGCTTGTTGTGGCTGGAATAGAAGGTCAGGCCGATTCCGATAATCATGAAGCTGAATCCCGCCCAGACCAGCCAGACACCGGGATCGCGCTTCACCTGCAGCCCGGTGTAATAGGTCGAATCGTTGCGGACGACGCGGAAGTGGTAGTTCTTGATCTTGTTGCCGTGGAAATCGGGACGGTTTGCCAGGATCCAGGAGGCGGACGTGGCTTCCTGTCCCGCTTTCCCGAGCATTATTCCAAGAGCCGGCCCGAACCGCATGAGATTTTCCTGGTATTCGGCTATCTGGACCTGGTCCTGGGTGCCCGGAATCGTCCGGACCGAACGGAAGGGTAGGGTCATGGTGACCGATTTCCCCGAGTCGCGGTCCGTAACCTCGATTTCGGCCTGCTTGAGCATCGTTCCGTAGGACGCCTGGTAAAAAGTTACGCCGTTGTAGGTCAGAGGATCGTTCACCCGAATGGATTCCTTCAAGACTTCCTTTCCTCCCTCGATGATCGCGAGATCGGACCGGTAATCCTTGGGAGCGCCGTTGTCGTAGAAGGAAACGTCGAACTTGTCGCACCTGACCTCGAAAGGCAATGCGATCCCTTTGTCATCTGTAAGAACGACTTCGTGGGATGCACTTCCTTCCGATATGTTCATGAAGCCCTTGAATCCCAGGATCGACCCTGAAAGGGCTCCGAGGAGAACGATAAGCACGCTGACGTGAACGCCGTAGACCATGAGGCGGCTCCAGCGTCCTTTTTCGATAACCGCACAGAAAGACCCCTCCGTCTGAATCTCGCGAAGGGGGCCGAACGTCTGGGCGAGGGTGTTTTTCAAAATCGGCAGGGCCTCGCTCAAAGGCACCTTGGTAGGAATCGCCGCGCTGTTGCTGAACTTCAACAGCTTTTCGGAATCGAAGGGCTCTTCCTTTTTCTGGATGAGACGAATAGTCTTGGGAAGACGGTCCAGGGTGCAGACGAGCAGGTTGGCGCAGAGCAGCAGCAGCAGGACTCGGAACCATGTTGAGTGATAGAGATTGTTCAATCCAAGGTTCTCGATGATGGCTGCCATCATGGGACTGAAATGACTTTGCACTTCTGCAGGACTCGTTCCCTGGGGCAGAAGTGTTCCGATCACGGATGCGGCTGCCAGTGCAAAAAAGACGAACAGAGTCAGTTTCAGGGAGGCAAGCCAGTCGAGTATTATGGCCGGAGCGCCGTTTTCCTTGGGCATTGTTGTTCTTCTTTCGGATTTTATTGGGAAAATTAAACTGGCACTAAATAACCTTTATGCCGGTTCCGGGCAATATGTGCGGTAAAAATTCTTCTCACCCGGGGTGTGCAGCGATCTGGATCGAAAGACCAGTAAATCATAAGAATGCTTCCGCGGCAATGCCATATATCGGGCCGATTCGGATTAGTCCGCATCTCCGGCGCAAATGGGAAAAGAATCCGGACCCAATTTGCCGACATGATCGGGGAGTTCGGGGATTTGCTCCAGAAACGGGATCAACATGCGGTCTGCTATCGTGAGGTCCAGGTCCCTCAGTTCCGATACTCTGGCCCATTTGAAGGCAACATGGTCCTTCAAGCAGAACCTTCCACCGTGTACCGCGCACCAATAGGCGTGCAGGTCGATGGCAAAATCTGCATCCTTGTGGGAAATCGTCCGGAAGAAGCTGCAGATGGTTATATCCAGGCACAGTTCCTCCCTGATTTCGCGGACGAGCGAATGTTCCCTTTTTTCGCCCGGTTCGACCTTCCCGCCGGGAAACTCCCACAGAAGCCCGAATCTTTTCCACGGTGGACGCTGGGCGACGAACAACCGTCCGTTTGATGTTATGAGAGCCGCTGTGACGTGCATTTCGGAAAGCGCTCCGTTATTCCTGGCGTTTGGCGCTGTTTCATATTACAGCTTTTCTCAATATATCGGGTAAAGCCCGAAACGAGCCATTCATGTCAGGAAATATTGGGTGATAAAGCGCACCGGATTGACCGGCGCAGTTCTCGGCTTAGAATAAACACTATTGGAGGACGAAGCTTATCTTTCACGTAAGTATCATGACTCGGGATTCGCCCGCGATTCAGCATCACCGATGCAGTATAATCGAGGCGCGGCCAAATCTACATCAGAGGACGGGATTTTTGCACCAGGAAATTACGGAAAGTTGGAAAATGATTCCAACACGACTCAAAGCACGCTGTTTTTCAACAGGTTGTCGGAGTCAGGGATAAGGGGAGGGAGGCAATGGATTTCGATATAGCTATTCTCGGAAGCGGTCCCGCCGGTCTGCAGGCGGCCGTTCATGCATCGCGGGCAAAAGCGAAAGTTGCTGTTCTAGGCAGGCTGCAGAGCAGTTCGCTGTTTAAGGCTCATATCGAAAATTACTGCTGCATGAGTTCAACGATGTCCGGCGAGGAAATTCTAATCGAGGGCAGGAGCCAGGCGCAAAAATTCGGGGCTCAGATGCTCGACCAGGATGTTTTGGGTCTCGAGCGGGAGGAAGACGGCCGCTTCAGGATCAAGCTCGAAGCGGGGGAGGAAATGTTCGTCTGGGCGATCATCCTCGCAATGGGAGCATCGAGAAACCGGCTCAATGTGCCTGGAGAAAAGGAGTTCCTGGGCAAAGGCGTCAGCTACTGCGTCGACTGTGACGCGAATTTTTTCCGGAACCAGGTGGTTGTCGTTACCGGAAACGGCAGCGCGGCCGCCTCCGGGGCCCTGAGGCTTCTGCTCACCGCCGGAGAGGTCCACCTGGTTTGCGGGGATCTTGATATTACAGAAAATCTCCGGTACCAGATCGACAGCAGCAGGATCACCATGCATAAAGGGCGGTCCATCAGAGCAATCCAGGGGCTTTCGGGAGTCAATGCCGTGCTGCTCGACAGCGGGGAAACGATCGTCACCGATGGAGTTTTCATCGAACTGGGCGCGAAGGGGGCGATTGAGCTTGTGTCCATGCTGAACGTTTCCCTGGACCCGGAAAGCATGCGCTATATCGCAACCAATAAAAAGCAGGAAACCAACATCCAGGGGATGTATGCAGCCGGGGATATTTGCGGGCCGCCCTGGCAGATGGCCAAAGCAGTGGGGGAAGGCTGCGTCGCCGGCCTGGAAGCTGCGACGTACGCGAGACGTCAGGCCGGAAAGCGGAAAGTGGGGTAAGGCCCCTGCAGACGAATTGGTTGGTGAGCGCCGGGGACATCGCGGTACCAAAGCGCTTCGATGAAACCGGTTTACTATTTAAAGAGTTCAGGCAACCTCGTTCATCGGAGTGACTTCCTGCTCCAGTCGCCCTTCGAGCTTCTCGCGCGCTATCTCCAGGTCGTAGTGGGCCTGGAGGTTTACCCAGGTTTGTGCGTCGGTACCGAAGAACCTGGCAAGCCTGAGGACGGTGTCGGCCGTAATGGAGCGCTTCCCCGCAATTATCTCCCCGATCCGCCTTTGCGGAACGCCGATGGACTTGGCCAGTCTGTACTGCGTGATGCCAAATGGCTGCAAGAAATCGTAGAGAAGTATTTCTCCGGGATGAACCGGCGGCATATCTCTTTTCATACGGCTTCTCCTTTAATGGTAATCGACAATTTCAACATCTTCGGCATTACCATTCTACCAGCTGAAACATAATCTCCATTGGTCGTTGATCCTGATACTCCAGCGGTTCTCACCGGTTCCGCCCAGTTACTATTGTAAATCGAGTCCCAAAGAAGCGAAATGGTGCAGAGGCCTATTATATTGAAACGGCGGGCCGGAAAGCGGGGTAAAAGTCCTGCAGAGGCATGGGCGTGAATGTCAAAATCGCGACTGGAAGCCGCTCCCACAGAGTTATCCCGGCAATTAATGGTTCTGTGAGAGGCTTTCAGTCTCGCAGACTGTTGAAAAGCCCCCAATCCGTCGCCCCGACGAAAGTCGGGGTCCAGAAGTGCCTGAAAACACTGGATTCCGGCTTTCGCCGGAACGACGATCACGATGATTTTAGAGTTTGTCATCAATCTGAGAGGCTTTCAGCCTCGATTCAATTGGCTGGATAAAATTTCTCATCCTGCAATGCTTATTGTTCCCATTGCTCACCTTGACGTAACATCGGGAGGTTCTTATTGTTTTCCCTCTTCTAAGGCTCAATCATTCAACTCATATCAGGAGGGAAAATTTCATGGAAAGAACCGTATCGATGCAAGGAAACCCGCTCACCCTGACAGGTAACGAAGTCAAAGTGGGAGACAAAGCGCCGGATTTCAAAGCCCTGGACAACGGCCTTGCCCCCGCCGGGCTTGCCGAATTCAAAGGAAAGGTAGTCGTCATTTCATCCGTTCCCTCCCTGGACACCCCCGTCTGTGATGTCCAGACACGTCGTTTCAACGTGGAGGCGGGAAAACTTGGCGGGGACGTCGCCGTGCTCACCTTGAGCATGGATCTGCCCTTTGCCCAGTCAAGATGGTGCGGGGCGGCGGGCGTCTCACATGTAAAGACCCTTTCCGACTACAAGGATGCCGACTTCGGCATGTCTTACGGCGTGCTGATAAAGGAACTGAGGCTTCTGGCCAGGGCCGTCTTCGTGATCGACAGGGACAACATCGTCAGGTACGTCCAGATAGTGGACGACATTACGCACGAGCCGGACTACGATGCCTGCCTGAGCGCAATCGGCAAATGTCTCGATAAATAGATCGGGTGCTTCCGTTTCGGTGCGGCGCCTTGGGCACCTTGCCAATATTCACGATTCGAAGGACTTGCGATTCCAACGCAGGTCCTTTTTCGTTGGAGCATCGGGACGGAGAGCCGTGTGCGGTGGGGGCGAGCGGCAAAAACAACCTGAAAATCAGCCGGCTTGTGCTATTATGTAAACTCAATGCGGCTATCAAAAGAACATGTCCCGGTCCTGAGACTCCGAAACGACCGTTGCAATGAGCTGAGCCGCCGTTAGCACCCATCTTCCCGACAGGGCCGACAGGAGCGATGTATGGCAACGAGGAAAGGGCAGGCCGCATCGTCCATCTTCAAAAATCAGAGTTTTTACATAAGGGTGTTGAGCACCTTCATCGGGTTGCTGGTCATTGCCGTTCTGCCGATTATTTTGTTCAACTACTGGGGCAACAGGCATATCGTCTCCCAGATCGGCGAAGACCTCATGCAGCAGACATCCAGGATGGTGATCGAGAAGGTGAGCAATCACTTCATGCCTGCCGCCGTCTCGGTGCAGATCAGCTCGATGCTTGCCGGACTCGGCGCAATCTCCTGCCGCGACTATGACCAGGTGTTGTTGTATACGCTGGGGGTTCTGAAATATCACCCCCAGGTTTCGATGTTTTACCTCGCGGATGAGGAAGGAAACTACATTCGGTCCTGGAGGCTTCCAAACGGAACGATGGAAGGCCGGAGCATCCGGCCGGGAACGTCCCCACCGACGGATACCTTCAAGTACTACGATGCCGACTTCAAGGTGTTCAAGACCGAACAGGCCACCACAATCGATTACGATCCCCGCGTGCGCGGCTGGTACATCGGAGCGAAGGAGAGCCGGGCGAATTTCTGGACCGATGTCTATTACCTGTTCAGAAACCAGAAGCCTGCCATCACGTCCGCCTATCCCGTCATCGGTGCGAATGGAGAAATCCTGGGTGTCTGGGCGATGGATATCGAACTGGAATCCATATCGCAATTCCTGCAGAACCTGAGAATCGGACAAAGCGGAATCGCCCTGATAGTGGACCGGAAAAACGAAATAGTCGCCTATCCGGACCTGGATCGAATCCGGAAAGAGGAAAACGGCGCTTTTCGTCCCATCAGGGTGGAAGAACTGGGAAACAATCCGGTCACCGCAGTGTTTCGCGAGCATGCTTCGACGGGGAGAAACCGGGTTACAGCCACTTTCGAAGGGGAAAAATATTTTGCCTCTTTTTCGGCATTTCCCTCTACCTTCCCCATCAAATGGGAGATCGTCCTGGTGGTGCCTGAAGAGGACTTTACCGGCGGCGCCACCAAGCTGATGATGCAAACGGTTCTGATCTGTTCGGTTCTACTGGGAATCGCGATTCTCATGGCCTTCTCGGTTGCCCGGGCAATCAGCCGTCCAATCGGGTCGCTGGCGGAGGAAACCGGCAGGATAAAGGACTTCGACCTCGCAGAAAGGCCCACGGTAACTTCGTACATCAAAGAAATTCAGTTGATGAGCAACGCCATCTCCTCGATGAAGGCAGGGCTCCAGGCCTTTCAGCGCTATGTTCCTGCAGAATTGGTTCGCCTGCTGATACGAACGGGGGAGGGCGCCAACGTGGGCGGCCATAAGCGAGAGCTGACCGTCATGTTTTCGGACATAGAGGGCTTTACCACGATTACGGAGAAGATGCCCGCAGAAGAACTCATGGTCCACCTGTCCGAATATTTTGACGAACTCACCAGGATCCTCAGCCGGAACAACGGGACGGTTGACAAATACATCGGCGACGGCATCCTCGCCTTCTGGGGAGCGCCGCTTTCGGACGCCCGGCATGCCTTCCACGCCTGCGATGCCGCCTTGCTCTGCCAGGAGAAGGTCCGGGAACTCAATCTGCGGTGGGAGGGGGAGGGCAAGAGCCCCTTCGTGACGAGAATAGGCATAAGCACCGGCGAAACCCTGGTGGGAAATGTCGGTTCCAGCGAACGGATAAATTACACGGTCATGGGTGATAACGTAAACCTGGCCAGCCGGCTGGAAGGTGTGAACAAGCTCTTCCATACGCGGATAATGGTGAACCGGGGAACCTATGAGGCCGTGGCCGATGAGTTCTGGTTCAGGGCGCTGGGTGTCGTGAGGGTCAAGGGCAAGAGCGAGGCCATGGCAATCTATGAGTTGATGGGAAGGAAGACCGGGGATGAAGCCGGGGAAACCGCCGCCCTGTGCAGCGAATTTACGCGGGGAGTGACGTCGTACCTGAATCGTGAGTGGGATTCCGCCTGCGAGATCTTCGACAGCCTGGCGGCCAAATTCCCGTCCGATGGTCCTACGGGTTTTTACCTCACCCGGTGCAGGCACTACAGGGATAATCCTCCCTCCCCGGAATCGGGCGGAGTGGAGTGCCTCGACTTCAAGTAACCGCATCATGGAACGGAAAGGTGGATGGCTATGCAGTTGCCGCAGTATGTCACAGTCGAAGAAGTGCAGAGGGTTTGCGGATTATTGAAGATCAGAGACTGGACGGCGCTCGAAGAGGCAAAGGTGTTGCCCGAAGAGGCCGAAATCATCCTCTCGTGCGTCAATACGGAAAAAATGGACATAGACCTCGAAGGATTCCGGCGCGGGCTGGAAGTCGAACTCGAGCACGGCACCCGTTTCAAGAATGCGAATGTGACCAATAATCATCCCGTGCTGACCGGAAAAATTGTTCTCGCGCATCTCAAGGAAACCCTCGACTACTACGACCGGCTGGAAGTAGCGGAACTCGAAGGCGATATCCTCAAGGCCGTGAGGGCCGGGAAGGCGGAAAAGGTGCTCGACTACTACAAAAGGCTTCTGGCGGCAAAACGCATCCTCAGCGAAGCGGAGGCAAAATAATAGCCAAATGCGTTTCGACCGGTTGCATTATTCACTTTCGATTTTATATTGAGGCAGCCCAACTGACCAAGCGATTCGGAAAGCCGGCAAACAGACGGGCTAGATACAGTCAGCCGGCCGAAATGCAACGTTTTTGCCCCACCGGGTTGCTCTAAAAAATCCAGTGTCCCCCATCACCTTCCACAAGGCAAACGCCATAGCCACTCGATGGCTTTTAAGGGATGGGGGACTTCTTTATCCGCACAAAAGAATTCTCTAGCAATTTTCAGAATCAATCTGCAATCATGTAACCTATCGCTTAATAATTATGCCTGAATTTGTCGGCTCTGACCTTTAACATCCGCCTGCAGAGCATTATAAGTAAGGATCAGAGCGTTTTTGTTCTTTGTCCGGCGTAGAAATTGCGGTATAAGAGCAGAGTCTGCCTCTGCTTCTCAATAATTCTCATGCAGTGTCGATCCTCGAATTCCTGCCATTTTAATAAGTCACCCGCACGGTGTTGCGAAAAATAGATGGAGGCATGTTCAGCGGAAAAGGACCTGTTATGAGTTCCGACCCTGGATCAACCGCATCTGAAAGCAAAACCCGAATGGGGCCGGCGATCCCCGATCCGGCTTTTTTCCTGTCGTGTTTCGGTCGATTTCCCGATCCCGTTATAGTCACGGACATGCATTCCTCCGTAGTTTTTCTGAACGATCTTGCGAAACGGCTTACGGGCTGCACGACGGAAAGCCTGCCGAACTGTGCCGAAATCCTGCGCAGGCATCCCGAAGAACCGCAGGGATTTCTGGTCGAGCAGTGCGCTGGGGAGAAGAGTCTGGATGGCATTCCGGTTTTTCTGAAAAGCTCATCCGGCAGGTGGCTTCCATTTTCTCTGTCCGCCCAGCTTGCAGTCGACCGGGACGGCAGAGGTTCGGGATGTGTGGCGTTTTTGCGAAAGGCGCCTCCCGGTACCGACCATGTCACGAGTCCCGTCCTGCCCAGCATCATAAATCATTTCCCCATGCCCTTCTTCACAGTCGATACGAATCTGACCGTCACCTACATGAACGAGGATCTGGAGAAGCTGACCGGGTACAGCAGCGAAGAGGTGGTAAACCGCATGACCTGCGGCGAACTGCTCCGAACCCCTGAGTGCCGCACCCGGGATTGTGCGATCAGGCAGGCGATGGAGACGAGGACGCCCGTTTCAGGCCTGCGCCGGATCATATGCGATCGCGAGGACAGGAAGATACCTGTTGCCATGCACGCATCCATCATTACCGACTCGGAGCAGCGGATAATCGGCGGCTTTGAAGCCATACGGGATATTACGGCTGTAGTAGAAGCCGACCAGAAGATCAGGATGCTGCTCGAAGTGACTCAGGAAGGCATCCTGATGGTGGATGAAAACAGCCGGGTGATGTATGCGAATGCGAGGATGGCGGAGATACTGGACCAGCCCAGGGAAGAGCTTATCGGCCAGGAGTTGAGCCGTTTCCTTCCCATGCAGCTCGTCCACGCCACCCACGACCTGATCGAACAGGTCGATTCCGAGCACCCGGAGAGGCTGCGCTTCTGCACGACGATCCAGCCGGTCAAGAATTCGCTGGAATACCGCCCGTTCGAAACATGCATCGTGGTATCCCGGATCGGCAAGAACGTCATCGCCTGCATGTATTTCCACGATTTGACCAAACACATCGAAATCGAACGGCAGCTCTACGACGCCAACAGTTTTCTCAACAACATCATTATGAGTTCCGCTGATGGAATCGTGGTCGCGGACACCCGGGGAAAGATCCTGATTTTCAATGAATCCGCGGAGCGGATCCTGGGCTGGAGCGCCGAGGAGGTGATAGAACGGCCCGGGGCCCTCGACAGGGTGGCCAGCCCCGAACTGGCCCGGGAAATAATGCGCCGTATGCGCAGCAACGATTACGGACCTCCCGGGAAGGTTACGTCTACGCGCATAATCCTTTTCAGAAAGGATGGAGCCGAGGTCCCGGTGAACTTTTCGGCCGCGATCATCAAGAAGAGCGGTCGCGAGATCGGGAGTGTGGGCATTTTTTCGGATCTTCGGGAACGTTTGAAGATCCGAAAGGAACTCGACGAAGCCAGGAACCAGCTCATTCAGGCCGAAAAGATCGCTTCGATAGGCAGGCTCGCCGCTGGGATAGCGCACGAGATCAACAACCCGCTTTCGGGGATACTGATCTATGCGGACATTCTCATGCGGGACCTGTGCGAGAACCAGCAGTGGAGTGAGGATCTGCAGGAGATAATCGGGCAGACGCTTCGCTGCAAGCAGATCGTAAACCGGCTGCTCGAGTTCAGCCGGCAGTCCGTTGGGCAGAAGCTTTCCTTCGACGTGAACGCCATAATCAGGCGTTCGGCCGAACTGCTGGCGCACCAGGCGCTTTTCCATGACGTTGAAATGGAAATGGCGCTTCAGGGAGAAATCCCGGAGATGACTGGTGATCCGGGCCGCCTTCAACAGGTTTTCACCAACCTGATCCTCAACGCCGCGACAGCCATGAACGGGAAGGGAAGGATTCGCATCACCAGCAGATTCGATCCCATTTCCGATCAGATCGTTCTGCAGTTCTGGGATACCGGGCCGGGAGTGCCGGCCGAAATAATCGACAAGATCTTCGAACCCTTTTTTACAACCAAGAGAGCGGGCGAAGGGACCGGACTCGGTCTGTCGGTCGCATACGGAATCATTCAACAGCATGGAGGCAGCATAGAGGCGAGGAATTCACCTCCCTGGGGCGCCCTGTTCACGATCATTTTGCCGCTGGAGTGCCCGGAGCCTTCGATCGAGTTCGCCGCATGATGAACACCATACTTGTTGTCGATGACGAAAGGGTGATCAGGGAAGGCCTCCGGCGCCTCCTCGCCCACCAGGGCTACCGGGTGCTTGTGGCGGGCAATGGGCTGGAGGCGCTGGATATCCTTCGGGTCGAGCGGGTCGATCTCGTCTTTTGCGACCTCAAAATGCCGGTAATGGGGGCAATCGAGGTGCTGGATGCGGTTGGCAAAGCCTACCCTCAGATCCCGGTGATCATCATCACGGGACAGGGAACGCTGGACAATGCGGTCGAATCGAGGACAAAGGGGGCGTATGCCTTCCTGACAAAGCCTTTTCGCGCCGATTGCGTGCTCCTGCTCGCCAAGTGCGCACTCGAAAAGGCGCCTCCTCCGCCCAGGCCGCTGGGCGCTCCCTGATGAGCCCCCACGGTGCTGCGTAATATAGAGGCAGGCATTATGGAAACCGTTCTGGTCGTAGACGACGAGAAAGTCATTCGAGACGGCTGCAACCGGGTGCTGGTAGCCGAGGGCTACAAGGTCCTAATGGCCTCGAACGGCCGGGAGGCCCTGGATGTGCTCTCCTCCGAACCTCCGGACGTCGTCCTCTGCGATCTGGTTATGCCGGTAATGGGTGGTTTCGAACTGCTGGAGCAAATCCAGGCACTTCATCCCGATCTGCCCCTGATCGTCCTCACGGGACACGGCACGGTGGCCAATGCGGTCGAGGCGATGAAGAAAGGCGCGTACGACTTCATCACCAAGCCGTTCAGGGTCGAACACCTCGTCCTGATAATCCGCAGAGCGCTGGAAAAGAGAACACTGGAGCGCTGCGCCCGTGAACTTCAGAGGCTTCAGTCACGGAACCTCTATGATCTTGCCATGGAAAAGGGCCGGCTCGGCACCATAATGAGCTGCATGGCGGACGGTGTCCTCGTGACCAATCGCAGCCTCGAAGTGGTGCTGCAAAATCCCGCCCTGTCGGGGTTGCTGGGGGTACCTCCCGTCTCCGAACCGGTAGCGCTGGCCGAGTGCTTTCCCGATGCGGAGTTGATCGAGGGGCTGCGGGCCCTGATGCAAACCCGCGATAAAGGCGGATTGCTGTCGCGGGATTTCTGCAAGGGGGACCGGCATCTTCATTCCGTATCCGCCCCGGTTCCCGGGCTATGCGGCGAAATTCTCGGCACGGTCACGGTATTTCAGGATGTCACGGCATTCAAGGAACTGGATGAGCTGAAGTCCAATTTCGTGCAGATGGTTTCACACGAACTCCGGTCGCCGCTGTCGGCGATAAAACAGATCCTGGCCGTAATCCTGGAGGGAATGGCCGGGGAGTTGAACGAGAAACAAAGAGAACTTCTGGACAGATCGCAGGTAAGAATCCAGGGGCTGCTCGACCTGATAAACGACCTGCTGAACCTCGCGAGGATTGAGAGCCGATGTACGTTCGAACACCAGGCGGCGCTCAATTTGCGGGAAGTGCTGGAACGTGTTGTCGGACTGATGCGGCCCAGGGCCGAGAGCAACCGCATAGAGATGAAGATGGAAATTGCGGAGGAGCTTCCCTCGATCCAGGCAGATCCCCGAAGCATGGAGGAGCTGTTCTCGAACCTGATCGGCAATGCGATCAATTATTCGCCGAACGGCGGCGAGGTGGTGGTATCCGCATTCCACAGGGGAAACTGTATCGAGGCAAGTGTCCGAGACACCGGGCTGGGGATGTCCCGGGAGGAGATTCCGAAAATTTTCGAAAAGTTCTATCGCATACGCGACCCTGAGGCCAGGGAGGTCATCGGGACCGGCCTGGGGTTGGCGATCGTAAAGGGAATTATAGAGTCCCATAAGGGGCATATCGAGGTCGAGAGTCAGCCGGGTAAAGGATCGTGTTTTCGCGTGCTTCTTCCTATATTTCCACAATCATAGTTCCTGTGCCCTTGGAAACCCGGCAGGGATTGTTTCGTAAATACTGAACCATTCTCACAGGCAGCACAGCTTCAGGAGGCAGACATGGGAACGAAGTATGTCCTGATAGTAGACGATGACCCGGATATGGTTGAAACTGTCGGCATGATGCTGGAAAGCAGGGGCTACGAGGTCGGCAAGGCTTACGACGGCATCGAGGGGCAGGAATCGATAAAACAGAGGCTGCCCGATCTTCTCGTCCTTGATGTGATGATGCCCCGCAAGAACGGCTATGTCCTATGTTCGGAACTGAAGAAGAACAAGGAGACGCAGGATATCCCGATCATCCTGCTCACCGCGGTTGCGGAAAACGTCTCATCGACCACCTACTCACATGCCCAGGGCATGTCCACGGAGGCCGATGACTACATTCCGAAACCCGTCGACACAAAGACCCTGGTGGAAACGATCGAGAGATTCCTGGGATGAGGACCTTTGTTGGTTCACGTCTTCGAACAGGAACAAGCCGCGAAGAAGAACCAACTGTAAAGAAATACGGAATAATTCCAGTACTTGTGGGAGCGGTCCCGCCCGGGCGGGACCGCGATCGTCGCAAACGGAGGGCACAAGTACGGCCAGGTAATGAATTTTTCTTTTCTCTCGTGAAGCTTGCTATGTTGCAGTAAGACCGCGAAGAAAGCATTTCATTTAGGTAAGGGTTGTGAAGGGACGACTTCCGGTCGTTATGCTTTTTCTTTGCCGGTGCTCGTCGGTTTTCTCCAACGCGAAGCCGCGAAGCCGCGAAGAAGAGCAAAAACGGACTTCGGAGTTTTTATGTGGGAGCGGCTTGTAGCCGCGATGCCTTTCGATTTTGTGCAAAAGACGCGAAGAATGGCTACCTGGAATGGGTGCCCTGTTCGAGGCAGGCCAACCGGTTTGGCATGTAATTTATTGGGATAGTTATTTTTTTCTCTCATGCAAAGACGCGAAGAAAAGCCTGGGGGAAATGAGTTCAGGTTGCCCGAAAAGTTTTCCCGTAACGGTTCAGACCGAGAGATGGTTACGATCCTAAAGTTGACGCGCATGCCCACAGCATGGGAACGAGAAAGCTCAAGACCAGGTTGCTGCAATGTGCCCTGCATAATCGCTGCTGGAAGCCGCTCCCACGGATTACCGGAACTGATCTCAGATACTTGTCGTTGGTTTTTCTTCGCGTCGTTTTTCTTCGCGGCTTCGCGTCTTTGCGTGGGACAAAAGCCATCGCGCACCTTCGAAGGCCGCGCATCGTGGCTGAAGACGCTCCCGCAGCAACATTGACAAGAATCTATTCTTCGCGGCTTTACCGCAACACAAGCAGGCTTCGCGCGGGAGAAGAAAAAAACGTGGTCCCGTCCGAATGTGCGCCGTAATCGCATGATCGCGGTCCCGCCCGGGCGGTACCGCTCCCACAAGATCGAGACTACTTCGCTCTTCTTCGCGTCTTCGCGTGGGACAAAGCCAACACGCACGTTCGAAGGCCGCGCATCGTGGCTGAAGGCGCTACCGCAGCAACATTGACAAGAACCTATTCTTTGCGGTCTTTCCGCAATACAGCAAGCTTCGCGTTGGTCCTTCTTCGCGGCTTATTCCCGTTAAGCGCGAAACGCGGGACTCGGCGGCCGAACCGGGCACGGTCAGGCAAGCCATAAATCCACTAACGTGGGCTTTGTATTTCTCCGCGTAATCTACCGCCTCTGCGGTAGATTTATTTCCCGTCCCGGAGCAGGTTTGCATGTTACCGTGGAGCCAACCCAGGCAAAGAGAAACACGAATATGCTTTTTTCAAAGAGAATCGGGATCGGGCAAGGCTTTAAACGATCATGCCGCCCTCCCTGCATCGCTTCAACTCGGCTGTAAATTCTCCCACCTTTATTTTTATCTCCGCCGGATCGTTGCCGCAGGCCGAAGTAACGGCCTTTTCCCGCACTTTTGCCGCACTCTTATTGCACCGGTACCGCACCGATTCGGTCGCTTTCAGTCGGATTCCCTCCAGTTTTTGTCGAGACTGCCTCGGTCCGCGGGCCGCGATGGTTGCCGGGCAGGGGACCGTCCCGCATCATGCTATTCATTTCAAAGAGCTTTTTGGCCGCAGGAGTTTTTAATCTCTCGCGCGGTGCAAAATGAAATGACCGCAAAACGTTCTGCAGAGCCGATCCGCCTTTTTGAAACGGCACCGGGAAGGCACCAAAACGGCACCGCTTTGGCTTCGCCCCGGCATCGATATTGTCCCTGACTCCACGAGTGTGCAACTTCCGGCATTCCGCTGTGACACCGTTCCTGGTGATTTCTCCGAAGTGATTGCCTGGGCAAACCAGTGCTGATGAAGACCTGCACGCGTCGAGATTAAAGGACGAGGTTTTCAGGTAGGGAAACCCTTTTTCCGACACGGGAATTAAATCCACGCTTTAAATCCCGAGTATCCAGGCCGGGAAAGGGAGCGATCTTGTCCACCATCAGCCGTGATGACCATGGGAACAAGCCGGTTCAGGGGAACGCCTGATTTCTGGAAACTATCCTGCCCGGGAAATACCCGGCGGAATACATCACCGGTTCTCATACATTCCCGCACTTTCGGCAATTCAGGATATTGGGAACATTTCGAAAGACATTTGGAATTTAAGGTGTTGGCAAGCTGTTCTGAGATTATCTGATTGAATCTGGTG
>JAEZXS010000233.1 GCA_023442755.1 Pseudomonadota bacterium
CCGCTATTTACAAATGGTTTTCGGTAAAGGTCGAACGTGAAACCGCTCTAACCGGGAAGGGTCGAATCTGATGAAAGAGATCAAAGCGTATATCAAACCGCACAGGCTGACCGAAGTTGCAATGAACCTGCAGCGGATCGAAGGCCTTACGGGTGTGAGCGTATCGGACATTCGCGGGTTCGGCAGGTCGCGGGCAAGGAACGCCCCGGATAAATTCACGGAGGATTCGATAGACTTCATTCCTCGCATTAAGCTGGAAATCGTCTGCAGGGACGACCTGGTCGACCTGATCGTCTCGACGATCGAGAAGGCTGCCCACACCGGCCTTCGGGGGGATGGAAAGATCTATGTCTCCGATGTCGAAGCGGCCGTTCGCATCAGCACGGGAGAGCGCGGGGACCGCGCGATATGAGGTTTTGAGAAACGCAGGAGTTTGCTGGGATAAAGATCGGAGATCATTTATGAATTACTCAACGAGAAGATGCTGTAAGCTCTTTTTCTGTCTGTATGCCATGCTTGCCTGTCTGCACGCCTTTTATCCGGATAATACGTACGCAAAAGGCGGCGGGCCGACTTTTGACGGCAACATGCCCGGCGCCGGCGCCTTAAAAGTGCCGGTTTACGAGGGCGGAGCCAAAAACGGGTCACGTTCCGCCCCCGGCAGTACCTCGTCACCGGGAAAGTCTGAAATCGAGCTGAAAAATCGGAAGGGTGATAACGGCACCCGAAATACAGGGCTGACTGACCAGTAGATATCGACCCACGGAAGGGCCGCTGCCGGAAAGCGGCCCTTCTCCAGGCAGTGCCGGGTCGCTTTAACTCTTGTAGATTGCGCTCACTATGATCAGATCGTCGACTTTTTCGCAGTAGGCTATCTTGGGGAGCCATTTTTTGGTCACGGGATGGTACCACTTGTACTCCACCCAGCCCTTGCCGTCGCGGTTGGCCGTATCCACGATCTCCTTGATAAACTTCTTCCCGTCGGAATCCATCAGGTCGATGAATTCCTCGCCGACGAACTTCTCGTTGATCCCATGGGCCAGCATGGTGCCGCCGGAACTGAGCACGTAGATGTACATCTCATCCTGGGTGAACATTCCGTTCGGGTTGGTGAATTCAGCCAGTGCAATTCTCTTTCCTGACGCCTTGTAAAAGGATTTCGCGTTGTTTACCCATTCCCTCGCTTCATCTTTTGTCCTTGGACTCATGGCTGTCCTCCTTGTGGTTGGAGACAATGCAGGGCAGACGCGTCGCAAATCCTGAAAACAGGCCTGCCATTCCCTCGAAAACCAGCCGAAAGGTTTGATCCACGCCCCCGTGAGGGGGAGGCCCGCAGCGAGCACGCGGAAGAGCACGAACGCACAGACGAGGCAACGAAAACCCGATGGGAATGGGCGTTTGAAAAAGTGACCGGAGAAGGTTCTTGAAAGAATCGAGGACCACACGAGGGTGTGGAAGTGATTTTCAACGTTTCAATTTTAGACAGGGATATAGCTGCTGTCAATATGGGGGACAGGGGGGAGCGAGGCGGCCGTGGCCGCTCTCGCTAGAGTTCCCGGGACTCCGCCCTGTCGTGGTCTTCCGCTCCGAAGGACTTGAGAAGAGCAGCAGAGAAGAGGATGCCCCCGTCTTCATGCTTGAAGGAGAGAAGCCCTCCCATGTCACGCAGAAGCCGGAAACAGATGGGTGTCGAAACGGCCTTTTCGTCTTCCATGAACGGCAGGAAAACGTGTTCGGGGTCCCGGATCGAAGCGGAGCCGACCGGCGTTTTGACATACGCGTGCACACTCTGCTCAGTCTCGTGGGACCCGATTGTGATTCTTCCGCCCTTCTGCATCACCTTCATGGAATTCCTGATTACGTTGATGAAAACCTGGATCAGGATGCCGGCATCCACGTAAGCTGGGGACAGCGTGGAGGCAAGCAGAAGTTCGGTGACGACACCTTTTTCGTCCATTTCTCCGGAGAGGAGCTCAAGGCTTTCGAGAATGATGTCGTTCAAGGAGCATTCCTGCGGACGCATGTCCACCGGCTTGAGATAATTGGTTATCCGGTCGAGCATTTTTTCCAGCCGCCCCGACTGGTTTAGAATGATTTCTATCTCGGTGCCGCTCGGGCATTTTTCCTTGAGGCGCTTCGAGAACCCGCCGATGGACATGATCGGGTTCCTGATCTCGTGGGCCAGTTCCGCGGAAATAGCCCCGAGCGTCTTCAGCTTTTCCCGGTGCAGGAGCGCCCTGTTCGCCTCCTGGAGTTCTTGCACTTTCTCTATCACCATTTCCTCGAGCCGATCGCGGTAGGCCTCGAGTTCCTTCTCTACCCGTTTCCTTTCTGAAATGTCCCGAATCACTGCGACAAAGCCGAGAACGGACCCGTCCGGGTCTCTCACGGCGGAGAACGTCTCTTCGACGGGGAAGACTGTTCCGTCCTTCTTCCTGAGCCTCCATTCCGTCCTGATCGATCCCTTTTCTTCGGCCGTGAGACATGCCTTGGCCGCAAAATCGTTAAAGGACTGTTCGGAAGGGTGGATTATGGTGGTCGAGCGCCCGACGACGTCTTTCCAGCCGAAACCGAACAGGTTGAGGAAGGCCCGGTTGTAGGAGATGATGTTCCTGTCCCGGTCTACCAGCAGTATGGCGTCGGAAGAGCTTTCGACCAGCGCCCGGTATTTCTGCTCGGACTGCCTGAGCGCTTCCTCCGCTTTTTTCCTGTGGGTGATGTCCATCCCGTAGATATTGATGTCGTCGGCGTTGGTGATCGGGGTGAGCACGAGCAGGTAGACATTCTTTCCGCAATCGATTTCGATCTCTTTGTGCAAGCCGGAGGAGAAAGCCTCGGTGACCACCTCCAGCAAGGGAGAGGGCAGGTCCTGTCCCACTTTGCGGTCCCAGAACTCGAGCAGTCTCCGGCTGCTCTCGTTCGCATAAAGGAGCCGCCCGTCCCTCGAAACACGCAGGATCGGTTCGGGGCTCTCCTCCGGAAACCGTGCAATCTGCCTGAGTTCATCCACCACCCTCTTATGTTCGGAAATGTCCCTCAGAATCCCGGAAAAAAGCCTGGTGTTCCCGAACCGCACCTCGCTCACCGCGATGTAGAGAGGGAACGTGCTCCCGTCTTTTCGTTTACCGGAAACCTCCCTGCCGATTCCGATTATCTTGGCGTTTCCCGTTCGGAGATAATTTTCCAGGTAGGTATCGTGGTTTTCGTGGTAGGGCGAGGGCATGAGAATATTGACGTTTTTGCCGAGGACTTCATCGGCCGAATAGCCGAAAATTCGTTCAGCAGCTTTGTTGAAGGTCTGTATAATAGCTTTTTCGTTTATGGTGACCATGCCGTCCACGGTTGTATCGAGGATGGCCCTGAGCCTTGCGGCGTTTTCCTGAAAATCCGGATGACGGTTGTTATTCTCCATGTCGGATAAACTCCTCTATGACAGAGCAGGCAGCAATCCTGCCGGGCGGACTGCGGCTGCTATTTTTCTTGCAGGATTGTTTAATTATAACCACGTGTGTTGAGTGTCTTCTGTCGAAGGCATAATTTTTTCGGCTCCATATTCCATCGGTATGTACAGGGAGGGATCATGCAGGATCGAAAATTGGAGGTTGGTATGTTGCTGTTCGAAGGGCTGGCGCAGCTCGACCTGACCGGACCGTTCGAAGTTTTCAGCCGCCTTCCCGATACGAACGTGCGCCTGGTTGCAAAAGAAATGGCGCCGGTTGGAAGTGACGGCGGGTTGATCATTTCCCCGGGGAATACCATCTTCGACTGTCCCGAACTGGATGTGCTCATGGTCCCCGGAGGCGCCGGGATCGGAAAGCTGATGGAAGACGAATCCGTCCTGACTTTTGTCGCAGATCAGGGAAAACAGGCGCGCTATGTCACCTCCGTCTGTACGGGGGCGCTGGTCCTCGGAGCGGCCGGACTTCTCGCAGGCTACAAAGCGGCAACGCACTGGCTGTCCATGGACCTGCTGCCGATACTGGGCGCTCAGCCGGTCAGACGGCGCGTCGTGATCGACCGGAACCGGATTACGTGCGGCGGCGTCACCGCAGGTATCGACTGTGCCTTGGTCATTGCCGCCGAAATTTTCGGGGAGGCCGCAGCGAAAGAGATCCAGCTGATGATGGAATACGACCCGCTTCCGCCGTTCCGGTCCGGATCACCCGATACGGCAGATCCGGAACTCGTGGAAAAGGTGAGGACCGGGCGGGCCGCCATGCAGAAGAAGCGGGAGGCGCTTGTCAGGCGCGCTGCCGCACGGCTCCGGCTGGATGAGTAGAAGGGGTCTGACGGTGCGCTAGCCGGGAAGAGATTTACTGAAAAATCGGCCGGGGTATTGTGCATTCTTCCCGTGGTCCTTGATTTCTTCCATAAGGTTTCCTAAATTGCAATGATTCTTGATAAATAGAAAGCAGGGAATTTAACGGGGCACAACATTCGTGCTGATCATCAGGTGAGGACATCATCATGAGCGTACTCTTTTCGACGTTTCGTCTCCGGGAAATCGAATTCAAAAACCGCATATTCGTCTCGCCTATGTGCCAATACTCCAGCCAGGACGGCTTGCCTACCGACTGGCACATGGTTCACCTCGGGAGCCGGGCTGTAGGAGGATCCGCCCTGGTTATGGTCGAAGCAACCGCCATATCCCCCGAAGGGCGCATATCTCCCTGGGATTCCGGGCTGTGGTCTGTTCGTCATGCCAATGCTTTCCAGCGCATAACCGATTTTATCAAGAGCCAGGGAGCCGTTCCGGGCATCCAACTCGCCCATGCGGGGCGCAAGGCGTCCGTGGATGTGCCCTGGCGCGGCGACCGTCCCCTGGGTGAGGACGAAGGAGGCTGGCAGCCGATCGCTCCGAGTCCAATCCCCTTCGGTGAGGGTTCCCCCGTCCCCCGGGAAATGAGCGGCGCCGATATGGCGGATGTGGTCTCGCAATTTGCGGCCGCCGCCGGACGGAGCCTGGAAGCCGGGTTCGAGGTGCTGGAAATCCACATGGCCCACGGATATCTTCTGCATGAGTTCCTGTCTCCGCTGTCGAACCTGCGTACCGACGAATATGGAGGCTCCTTCGAAAACCGCATCCGTCTTCCACTCATGGTGGCGAAAGCCGTGCGGGCTTTCTGGCCGCCGAGACTGCCCGTCTTTGTTCGCATTTCCTGTACGGATTGGGTCGAAGGGGGATGGGACCTGGCTCAGTCGATCGAGTTTGCCCGGAACCTGAAAGAACTCGGCGTCGATCTGATCGATTGCTCCAGCGGCGCACTGGTGCCGCATGCAAAAATCCCGGCCGGACCGGGATTCCAGGTGCCCTTTGCTGAATCGGTCCGAAAAGGGGCGGATATTGCGACCGGCGCCGTCGGGTTTCTCACCCAGCCGTTCCAGGCCGAACAGATTGTTGCGACGGGACAGGCCGATGCCGTGCTGTTTGCCCGCGAGATGCTGCGCGATCCCTACTGGCCTCTTTCAGCGGCCCGGGCGCTCCACGCGGATATCACATGGCCGGAACAGTACCAGCGCGCCAAAGTGCGCTAGGCATTCTGCGGGCAGACGCGGAGGCATTCCGAGCAGGTATACATTGCGTGATCGTCGATGCCGGCGCAGTTCAGCAATGTCTCGAATCCGTACCTGTCCCGGATGTCCCACGATCCCAGGAGTTGTCCCAGCAAGGGATTGATTGCCGACCTCCGGAGGCAGGCGTCGTGGTCGACCTTGCCTTCCCGGGAGATTGCCCTGACTGGACAGGCATCCTGGCAGCGGAAACAGTCGGGAGGGCAGGGGGTCCCGCTTCGGCTTTCGGTTTCGGGCAACGGGGCAGCCGTTGCTATCCCGCCAAGGAGCAATCTCGTCCCGAAGGGAAAATTTCCGACCAGGCCGCTTCTCGTGATCTTCCCGATTCCGCATTGCTGTGCCGCATGGGCCAGGGACAGCAGTCCGTAGAATTTTTTCTCCTCCACCTTCCAGGGGAAGCAGGAGTAGATCGGAGCCGTTTTGTAGCCGCGCTCCTCGATCAGTCCGCACAGCTGATTGGAAACCGTGTCCAGGTATCTGTATGTCACGTTGCAGAAACGCCAGTAGAGCAGGTCGAAATTGGCTGCGGCCTGCACGATGCCTTTCGGAACCGGAACGGCGTAGCAGAGTAGGGACTGCGCCTCTTTGACGATGCTTCGGGCTGTGAATTGGGCAGGTATCACCATCGGGGGATAAGGTTTTCCCGTTCCGAAAAGTGCAATCCCCCTCCTTTTCAGGAAATCACCGATTTTTTCCATCATGGCGGCATCCCCCCTGATTGTCATTGAAATGACCAAGCTGAACGAATGGCTTTGTAACCGGAGATTCTCACACTGCCCGCCCGTGAGGAGTTGGCAGTGATTTCTTGGGGCTCCCGGCCGGGGCGCGGGCAACCTTTGCTTCAGATAGTCTCGCTTAGAGCACTGCGGGTTTTTCTCTCGGGCAAAAAGACGAAAGAATCGATTCTTACGCGAACAAATCGCGGAAAAGCTGTAAATCCTGCATAGGAGCGGGATTCGGGACATTTCGTACGAAAGCCGACCCCGGGCGCTGCAAATGTAAATATGCACCCTTCATGGAAAGTCAAGGATGTCGGACGGCTGCGATCGAAAGCTGTTGAACATTTTCTCCGTTTCATATCTATCGCCGGAATGAGTACCTATGAAGCCTGGTTCGATAGTTTCTATCTATACTCCGAATAAGTCATATCTATAAAAATCAATTAGACTGAATCCGTAATGGCTGCTATCAGTCGAAACATTCACCAGTAATGGGATTTCGTATTCGCGGCGAATGGCCAAAATCTGTTCCAGCAGGCCGGTGAGGGATTTTGCTCTCATCATGGCGCGGGGATGAGTATGGAAAAGCAAGGGAAATGCACGTCGAGAAGAACTTTTCTGAAAACCGCACTGGGCGCAACGTTTGGAGCGGCTGTTTCGGGGGGGCAGCCGGGCTTCGCCTTCAGCCGGGATCAGCTTCAGGTCTGGTCCTGCGGCGGGCTGGCCGAGGCCATGATGCCTGTCAACATGCTCTTCGAGAAAAAGACGGGGGTGAGGATAGCCTATACGGGCGCCTTCGCGGCCGCTCTCGGAAAGTCCCTGATGGGCAGCGGCCATACGGAGGTGTTTGCGGGCCGGGTGCTCGAGTTGGCAAAAAACCTGCGCAAGACGGGCAAGATGGTCTATTTCAAGCCCCTGTGCTTCACCAGCTATGTGATGGCGACCCCGAAGGGCAATCCGGCAAAGATCCGGAGCATCGAAGACATGGCCAAACCCGGGATTCGGGTTGTCCTTGCCCCGGAAGCATCGAATCCGGGCGGGCCGGCGGTGCAGGCACTGCTCAAGAAGGCGGGGATACAGGAGGCGGTGATGAAGAACGCCGTGATCGCCGGCAGTTGCGTTCAGCGCACGACGAGCGACCTGATAGCGGGAAAGGGCGACGTTTCCATTGTCGAGCTGCGGATAACGCGCCTGCCGAAGTTTGAGGGCAAAATAGATATGATAACCATCCCGGAGCAGTTTTTCCCTCCTCCGCCTCTCACCTTTACCGTTGGAGTGATGCAGGATGCTCAGGATCGCGCCCTGGCCGATGCGTACGTGGAATACGTCACATCGCCGGAGGCGCAGGTTGTTTTCGAACACCGGGGATTCATACCAGCTATATCCGAAAAAGGCCGCGAGCTGATCGAAAAACTTGGAGTAAAAGATGCCTGATTCGCAGACGACAATTCCCGATTCTCCCGCTGCTGCGAAAAGCGCCCCGTTCCGGCTCACCGTTTTGCGGAGGCTGTCCCAGACCGCAATGCTCCTCCTTCTGGGACAATGGTCATTTTACGGGATTTTCCGCTGTCCTTTCCTGGTTCCCTACATCAGCTGCCGGGATTGCCCGGTGATTACCTGCCACGGCAGACTTTTCAGCATGTTCTGGGGATTCTGGCTGCTGCTGCCGGTCTCGGCCATCCTGTTCGGCAGGGCCTTTTGCGGCTGGGCCTGCCCCGGAGGATTCGTCAGCCAGTTGCTTGGTAAGGTCGCGCCGTTCAAACTGCGGGTGAGGAACATACTGATGCGTTGGGCGCCCGCCGGACTTTACCTGGGACTGGCGGCCACACTGGCCGCCTACTTCGTCTACGGGCAGTTCCGCGCCAATATCCCTATCCGGGTGGGCGGTTTTTTCGAATCGGTGGGTCTCACCTTCGAACATTCCGGAGCGCTCTGGCTGGTGCGCACCTTCATCGTCATCGGGCTTTTGGCCGCCGGGCTCATAGCGGCCAATGCCTGGTGCCGGTTTGCCTGCCCGACGGGCAGCCTGCTCGACCTGATCAGGCGTATATCCTTCTTCGGTTTCCACAAAACATCGGCCTGCAACGGCTGCAATGCATGTCTGGAAGCCTGCGAAATCGGGACCCGCCCCGGTGAGGCAAACTGTACGAACTGTGGCGACTGCATCGATGTGTGTCCCGTGGATGCAATCCGGTTTGGAAAGAAGAAAGCGTCCTGATGGGCGGCATTGTCGAACTGAAAAAACAGCTCCCTCCCCATCCCTGTTTTCATGAGCATGCAAGGGGTGTGTACGGCCGGGTACACCTGCCGGTCGCTCCAGGCTGCAACATACAGTGTGGTTATTGCAGCAGGGCCTGCGACTGCCCGAACGAAAGCAGGCCCGGGGTGACCAGCTCTGTCATGGAACCGGATGAAGCGGCAGCGTATCTGCGGAAAACACTTCGCCTGATGCCATTCGTTTCTGTGGCCGGCATCGCGGGGCCGGGAGATGCTTTTTGCGATCCGAAACGGACGCTGGAAACGCTGGAACTTATCCGCAGAGCCCACCCCAGGCTAAACCTCTGCCTGTCGACAAACGGCCTGGGCATCGGCCCGTACATCGATGAACTTATCCGGTTGCGGGTAGGCTTTGTTACGGTCACGGTGAATGCAGCGAGGCCGGAGACGGGCGCGAGGATATATGAATATGTGCGGGGCGGGGCTCTGATTCTGCGGGGATCCGAGGGAGCCCGGTTGTTGCTGGAGCGGCAAATGGAGGCCATTGCCGCGCTCAGGGCCGGGAGGATCGCCGTCAAAGTGAACACCGTCCTTATTCCCGGCGTCAATGATGGGGAAATCGAGCCGATCGCCAGGCGGGTTTCCGTGCTTGGTGCGGACCTGATGAACGTCATCCCCGTGATTGCGGTCCCGGGCACCCCGCTGTACGGGGCTCCTCCGGTTCCTCCTTCCGTGCTGCGCAAACTGAGACGGGCGGCCGAAAAGTATATCCCGCAGATGCGACACTGCGCCCGGTGCCGTGCGGATGCAGCCGGTTTGCTGGACTGCGGGGGGCGCCTGAAACGGGTTTGATGGGCGTATCATGCAGGTAACAGAGAAAATGCTTCTTTTTATGAACGTGTGAGGCAAAGGAGGGAGAATGAGGAAAAGATATGCGCTGATGTTTATCGCGGCGGTTTGGGTCTGCCTGAGCTTCGGGACAGTGTGCATTGCGGCCGGGGGGGCTGGAACCGAGATCGGAACTGAAGAACTGCAGCAGATTCTGGCGGCGGGGAAGATCCCGGTGATCGACGTGCGTCCGGAAAAGGAATATGCGATTTCCCACATTCCGGGCAGCATTCACATTTTCGAATCGGATGTCGAGCGGATGGCCGAGGCCTGTAAAGACAAGAGCGCAGGTCCCGTGTTGTACTGCAACGGTCCGTATTGTCACAAAACCGGCAGGGTAGCGGAAAAGCTTGCCAAACTGGGTTACGAGAATGTGAAAAAATACCAGGTGGGCCTGCCCGTATGGCGCGCGTTCGGCAACCCGGCCGAAACCAGCCTGCCGGGATTCAAATATGCCCTCTCTGCGGACAAGACGGCCGTATTCGTCGACGCCAGGAGCCGGGAAGCATTCAAATCGGGCAGCGTGCCGGGTGCAGTGAATATCCAGCCGGACGAAATCGAGGCGGCAAACCAGGATGGGCGCCTGCCCTACACCGACCACGGCGCCCGGGTCATCATTTTCGGCGAGACGGTCGACCAGGCAAGAAAACTTGCCGGAGAAATCGCCCACCGGGCTTACTGGAACAGCAGCTACGCATCCGAAACCTATGAGAATCTGAAAAAAGCCGGGTGGTAGCAACCGCCAAAAACCGGCCGTGCCGTGCCCGACACGGCCGGTTTCTCGGTCACATCCTGAATCACTCCGCCTTGGGTTCCGCCGGCAATTCCGCTTCTCCCCAAACGGTGAAGTTCAGATAGAAACTCTTGGCCTGCCCGGCATGGCAGCCTATTTTTCCGGCAACGGGGGACTGGAACGAGTAGGCCGCCGCGGGAGCGGCATCGCCTTCGTGATCCATGTAAACGTTCAGATCGCCCGTTTCCAGTATATCCAGTCTCACCTGGCGCATTACGTCAAGTCCAAATGAGATGTTTTGAACTGTTTTGATCCCGTCGACTTCTCCCGCGTAATCACCTGCCTGGCCGATCAGAATACGATCCGGCTCAAATGTCGCATACCGAAAATGGTTGCTGTCGACGAAGCCGAAAATAATTGTCGCATTCGGCTTTACCCCGGGGGCCGATTCGTTCAGCATAATTCCGGCTTCGATGCGGCCGGTCGTGAACCCGTCGAGAGCCGGGGGGCCTGAAATGATGGCAGCGTTGTTGAACAGGGCGGAAGAGGAGAACAGTCCCTGTCTTCCTGCCCAAGCCCCCGATAATGTCTTCCAACCGGGACAACCGGATGGAGTGCAGCGCAGGAAATCCGTTCCGGCGGCCAGGGACGGTGCGATCGGCGGCACGTCCGCCGGGTCTCCGGGAAATGTGAGCGCCAATATTTCGTCGATGTTGCTATAGCCGTCGCCGTCTGAGTCGAGAGATTCGATTGCCGAAAATACATCACCGTATGCCATGAAATCCGTGCCGTACGGATTCAGGGATGGCACCCTGGGATGGCATAGAATGCAGGTATCCAGTCGAGTCCCGCTCGTGCCGTAGGTGGCATTGAAAGCGGAAAGGTACTTGGACGATGCTTGGGCGGAGACGGGGCCGAGCAGGAATGCGAGGGCCGAAACAAGCCAAAACGCTTTGAATTTCATTGCAGTGCTCCTTCCGGGTATGTTGTGGGCCGGACCTCGAGACAAGGTGGGCGAAATGCCTGATGTGGTGCGGGAAAGTAGCAATTGGGAGGACAAAATTACAATAGAGCCCAGGAAGTATTTCCAAAAGGAATCGAATGTATTTCCGACGGGGTCGGCCCGTGCGCGAAGAAAGGATATGCCGGTGTGAGAGGCATGCCTGTTGAGCTTGTCTTTATGTTGGCTATGATTATTTTTCCGGACAGTTTGTCCAGCGCCGGCCGCGTTCGGAAACCCCAGCCGGGGCCTCGTTCTTTCTGCACTTCCTCATCCAAAGCTCCCCGCTGGGAACGTCCAGAGCTGCCGGGCTGGCGCCGTGAGTCCCGCCAGCCGCCATCACCGTCCACTGCGTCGGGGTCCGCTCTGCAGGCGGCCGGTAGACCTCATCTCCGTTTCCCTTCCCGCTCCATCCGAAAGGAGGAATTGCGATGTCAACCTGCCGAACCCGTCTCACACTCTTGACAATCCTGCTTCTGTCGAGTGCCTTGCTTTTATTTTCGAGCGCTTTCGCCCAAGATCGAAAGACGGCCTCCAGCGATGCCGTGATGGAGGCACAGACGCCAAAAACCGTTGCCCAGACAAGAGTTGAGCAGAAGAAGAACGACCACGATCTTGCCAATATGTTCACGGAGTACGCCGCCATGTCGTCTTCTGCGGCGCTCGACAATCAGCCTGAAAAGGGCGACATCCTGGGCTTCGATTTCTATCGCGATCCGCTGAACAGCAGCAAACCCATGATGAGCTTCGAAGAAATCATGAATGCCGACGTAGCGGCCAAACAGGGCGTTATGGACACCCAGGCAAAACTTCTCAATTCGCGGTACAACCTCACCCCGAAACTCGATCCCGTGGTGAAAATGTCGCGCGGCAAACCGATTCCAGTGGGGCCGACTGCAATTCTCCGTTCCGGCGTGACCTGGGAACAACTGGGCGACATGCCGCCGGAGCAGATTCGCGAAAAAGGGCTGTTTCCATATCTTTCTTTACCGCATCCCAAGCAGGTCGCCGGCGGACAGGTATTTCCGAAGGTGCAGATCGACATGTTCCCCCGCCTGCAGCGGTTCGACGTCGATTTCGACATCCCGGATGCCTTCCTGCCCGAGTTTCCGCCTGCCATATTTCTTCAGACCCGGCCGGAACTCGGGGACGTGTCGCGGGGCGAGGTGGTTTCCATTAAC
>JAEZXS010000254.1 GCA_023442755.1 Pseudomonadota bacterium
ATCGGGCCGACAGGGGACTTTTTACGCTTTTCCTGAAGCACCGGCCGGAGGTGAAGAAAGAATACCTCGGCCTTTTCGACCTCCAGTTGTCCGGGCATACGCATTACGGACAGATATACCCGTTCCGATATCTGTCACAACGGATCTATCCCATGCAAAACGGCCCTTATTACCTGGAAAAGGGATCGGTTGTTTATACGAGCCGCGGTTCGGGAACATGGGGACCACCCATACGGGTCCTTGCTCCGCCGGAGGTCACCATTATCGACCTGGTGCGTAAATGAGGCGGATTCCGCCGATCAGAACGAAAGGGCGTCGATGAAGGTCTTCTGAAATTCGGCATGGGAACCGAGATCGAGCACTCTCGTTTTCCGGGCGATTTCCGATGCCCTCATGAAATACTCCTCACTGAGCAAAGCAAGCACTGCGCCGGCCCCGGCGGCGTTTCCCACCACCTCGATTTCAGCCGGGTCCATTTCCGGGAACATCCCGATTTGGAGCGCATCCGATCGGTTGATGTAGCTGCCGAAAGCGCCCGCCAGCAGTATTCTGGATGGCCGCTGCAGACCTCCGCCCCGACAGAGGAGATCTATTCCGGCGCGCAGGGCGCCTTTCGCCAACTGCACGGCACGCACGTCGGCCTGTGTAAACGCTATCGCACGGCCGGGGCCGGAAGCATCCTCAGGTACGATGACGTACTCAGGAATTCCGTTTTCACCCGGTCTCAACAGGTCCGATTTGAAGGCCGGGTTGAGCCTGCCGCTGTTTTGAATGATCCCGGCCCGCAACAATTCCGCGGCAATGCTGATGACCCCGGAACCGCAGATGCCCGCGGGCGGCTTGCGCAGCCCCTTTCCTCTCTGGATGGTCGTGTACTCCAGCCTGCTTTTTTCGGGCACGAACCGTACGGAATCGATGGCTCCCGAGGTGGCCTGCATTCCGTGATGGATTGCCGCACCCTCGAGGGCCGGACCCGTGGCGCAGGAAGTGGCCGAGAAGCCGTTCCGGGTCGAGAGGATGATTTCTCCGTTCGTCCCAACGTCTACCAGCAGGGTGCCGGGGGCGGTGTTTTCCAAATCGACCGCAAGCGCAGCGCTTACTATATCCGCCCCGAGATAGCCGCTTATCAGGGGAAGGGTGCGCAGGCGCGCATTCTTGCAAAAGCGCAGTCCGACGGCGCCGGCTGGGAGTTCCTTCGCTTCGAGGAACCGCGGAGTGTAAGGGGAAACGCCAATAGGCGAGGGGTCCTCTCCGAGGATGAGGTGAAGCATGATGCTGTTTCCCACGCATACCATTTCGGAAATGCGGCCGGCTTCGAGACCCGCCTGCCTGCACAGGGCGGAGACCGCCCAGTCAATCGCGCTCGCCGCCATCTTCTGCATACGCGACAGGGATGAAGGGTCCTGGCGGACAGCGTCGATGCGGCTTATCACATCGTCGCCGAAAATGGACTGGGGATTCCTGACAGCGGTAGAGAATATGACGCCGGGCCGGATAAGATCGCAGAGATAGACGGCGAGAGTGGTCGTGCCGATATCGACGGCAACTCCCCATGCATCCGGCAGATCGCGGGCGGGTGGTTTCCTGAATGCTTCGGGTTGCGTCGGGAACAGAGGCCCTTTTCCCACCACCTCTTCCGCAAGACGGCTCTCCAGGGGGATATTGATGCTCACCGGGCCGACGACCCTGGCTCGGCATGCCAACCGATAGCCCAGGGCCCGTTCGCTTTCGCCGATCAAATTCGCCTCGGCATCATCAAAAGGCGTGAGGCCGGACTCGGCAGGACCGTTAACCTGCACCAGGCATTTTCCGCAACGCCCGTGCCCGCCGCAGTCCGCGCGAAGGAGAAAGCCGGCGGAGACGAGGCATTCCATGATGGTTGCGCCCGGCTGAGCCGAAAATGGGCGATTCTCAACCCGGATCTTCATATTCATCCTTGCTGATCGTGTTGGAATTGGATGAGCGGCAGGGAACGCATTGTATACCGAATCGAAGCCCCCCGGACAAAAAAATCGCATGGAAGCCAGACTTCGGGAGTATGGGAAAATTGGCTTTTCAGATCGAGCAAGGTCGTTAATTACGGTGCTGAATGCCGCTCTAACTCCAGAAGCTTGCTGGTTAAAATTTCCAGGCTGCTTCAACATTGGAGCTTCCCGAGTGATGCTTTACACGGTTTTTTGTCTTGGCGCAGCAAAATTTCGCAAAATCGCCTTATTCCCCGCAAGTCCGGCCTAGACGAATTTTGTCACTTACCATAGACTCGGTACTGTAAGCGGATCGTAAAACCATCAAAACGTCTCAAGATGTGGAAGACTCCGGAATTTGCAAACGATGCCGGGTGTCTTGCCGCTTAAGAAGGGAAGAAGTTCACAAGTCTATTCCCGTCCTTTCCAAAGTTGTAATCCCTTCTCCTTTTAATGTTTCTTCCCTTGTATAAGGACCGGCTCCTCTCGGTCCGATTTTGGGCGTCCTGTTCCTGCAACGCTCAGAGCCTTTCGCACTATGTTCCTTTTGTCTTTTCATTTCTTTTACGACCATACGGCCCTTCAAACAGGCTGAAAGGAGGTGATCGAGCGCGGCAAAGCAATCTCCCGGTGATTCTGTCTGGCACCATCGAAAATGGCTGGAGCTCTGCCCGGAGCTTTAATGTCGGGACAATGCTCAATCGATCCGGACGAAGGAGGCAGTATGGAGATTCTGAGAAGCATCGAAGAGGCTATAACAGCCATGAATATTGAAGAGGTAAAGAACCTGACCCGGAAAGCTCTGGATCAGAAGGTTCCTCCGAACGACATTCTCAACAAAGGATTGATCAGGGGCCTAAATACGATAGGCACTCTTTACGAAAAACAGGAAATATTCGTCCCCGAACTGCTCATGGCCGGCATGGCTATGACGGATGCCCTCGTCCTGCTGAAGCCTGCCCTCGAAAACAGCGATGTGCCGCTTATCGGAAAGCTGGTGATCGGCACCGTGGAGGGGGATGTCCATGACATAGGGAAGAATATCGTTTCGATGATGTTCACGGGTTCGGGTTTCGAGGTCATCGACATGGGCATCGACGTTCCTGCAGAGAAATTTGCCGAAACCGTGGAAAAAGAACGGCCGGACGTCCTTGCGCTTTCCTGTCTTTACACTCCCACACGCCTGGCCATGAAAGACGTGATGCAGTCCCTGGCGGAGAGAAAGCTCCGGGATAAGGTGAGAATAATCGTCGGGGGCGCTCCCATCGATCAGAATTTCGCCGATATGATCGGGGCTGACGGATACGCACCCGATGCGCCTGCCGGTGTGAAGAAGGTAATCGACTGGCTGGGAAAATGAACGGCGATGCCGGGCATGCACGAGGAGGAGCCATGAAAGAGGATAAGATATTCGAGCAGCGAAGGGCGCGGATTAATGAACTCCGGGCCAAGAACGAGAAGATGACCAGCCGGGAGAGGGTCCTGACGGCCCTCAAACATGAGGAACCCGACCGCATCCCGATCGATAACTGGATGGTGCCCGAAATCCAGAAAAAGACCATGCACTATTTCGGGTGTGACTCTTACCAGGAACTCCTGGACTTTCTCGGAGTCGATTTCAGAAACAACTACGGCCCGAGCTATGTGGGACAGTCGTTCAAAAAACATCCGGACGGGACGGTCGAAGACCTTTGGGGCGTGAAGCGGAAGGTGGTCGTGTACGGAAAAGGGACAGAGCACCAAGGGACCTACACGGAAGTAGCCGAGTCCCCCCTCGAAAGACTCAAGACCATAGAGGAAATCGAGAAATACGATCACTGGGCAAGCGCCGACTGGTGGGATTATTCCACCTTGAAGGCAGCGTGCGAGACCTGCCATCCCAGGTATTGCGTCATCAATGTGGGGGACAGGCTCGACCGGACTGCGCAGCTCAAACCGATGATGTACCTGAGAGGAATCCAGCAAACCTTCATCGACCTCGCGATGAACCCCAAAATAGTGGAAGCGATGCGCAACCATATCGTCGAATACTTCATTGCCTACAATCACAGGGTCTTCGGCGCTGCGGGCGGAGAAATCGACATCTTCATGATGGGCGACGATATCGGCGGGCAGACAGGCCCTCTTCTCAGTCTCGGCATGTGGCGGAAGTATTTCAAAAATGGGTTCAAGACATATATCGATATCGCCCACAAGTACGGCATTCCGGTCATGTACCACACGTGCGGCGATGTGAAGCAGTTCATCCCCGATTTCATAGAATGCGGCCTGGATATTCTACAGTCCCTGCAGCCTCGCGCCACCAACATGGATATCAAAAAACTCAAAGAGGAATTCGGTAAAGACATCGTATTTCAGGGTGCGATGGATATTCAGCACGTGCTTCCTCTCGGGAAACCCGAAGATGTAAAGGCTATGGCCAAGTACGCGCTGGACTCCGCCAAGCAAGGCGGCGGCTATATCATCTGCACGGCACACAACATCCAGGTGGATACGCCGCTCGAAAACGTGGTTGCCCTTTTCGAAGCCTACCACGAGTTTGGAAAGTACTGAGGCGTTGAGGCGGAAAGGACGATCGATGCTGATTGTCGGCGAAAAGATCAACACTTCCATAAAGAGTGTCGGCGAAGCCGTTCTGAAAAGAGACGAGGCTTTCATCGAAGCCTTGGCGCGCAATCAGAAATTTTGCGGGGCCGATTACCTTGAGGTGAACTCGGGGCTGCGGATTTATCCCGAAGAGGAGGCGCTCGACCTCGAATGGCTAGTTCCCCTCGTGCAAAAGGCAACGGGCCTTCCTCTCTGTATCGACACCGCCCACGGCGTTGTTCTGGAGAGGGCGCTCAAGCTGCACGAGGGGCAAGCCATCGTCAATTCCATAAATGGAGACCCGGAGCATTGGGGGGAGATAGTGCCCCTCGTCGAGCAGTACGGATGCGATCTCGTCGCTCTGCCCTCCGACAGGAAGGGAATTCCTTCGAAAGTCGAGGGACGGGTCAGGATTGCCGAGCGGATCATGGAAGGCATGTCCGAAGCCGGAATCGGACCGGACCGGCTCTATTTCGATCCGCTCGTCCTGCCGCTTTCCTCGAATACGCAGAACGGCATCGTCTTTCTCGATACCCTAAGGGAAATAAAGCGCTGTTTCCCGGAAGCGAAAACGATATCCGGGTTGAGCAACATATCATTCGGACTTCCCGGAAGAAGCTGGCTAAACCAGTCATTTCTCGTTCTGTCGCTGGGAGCGGGACTGGATGCGGCGATTATGAACCCATTGGATACAAAACTCACGGCCCTGATCAGGAGTACGGATGTGTTTCTGAACAAAGACTCTTTTTGCATGAAATACATTGCAGCATTCAGGAGCGGGAAATTGGGGTAGAGAAGCTCATCTGTGAAGTTCGTCAGCCAAGGAAAGGACGGATATGTCTATCGATGTCACAGTGAAACCCCAGGAGAAGGTCCAACCGTCGGCGGTAGGTGTGTCCGCTGGAGCACTCGACGACAGGGCCCAATGGCTCGCGTGGGACCAGGGTTTCCGGCACTGGCGCAACCAGATATTCATCGTGTTCTGGATTACCTATGGCGCGTTTTACCTGTGCCGCGTAAACTTTTCCGTGGCAATCCCCGACATGACCAGGGAATTCGGCTGGAGCAAGGCGCAGTTGGGGGCTGTCGGCACAGCGCTGTTCTGGGCTTACGCGGTCGGGCAGTTTACTCACGGACAGATTTCGGAGCGTTTTTCATCGAAGCATTATCTTTTCGTGATGATGCTCCTGTCCGCTGCCATGAACCTGCTGATGATTCCGGCCGCCGGATGGGGCTTCTATGCGATGGGGGTCGTCTGGGGCCTCAACGGATTTTTCCAGGCCGGCGGATGGCCGAATTGCGTCAAGACCCTGTCTCAGTGGTTCCCGCCGAGAGCGCGTGGAAAGCGAATGGGGCTGTACGGCGCGTGCTATCAGTTCGGGAATGTCATGGCCTGGCTGCTTGCGGGATGGGCAATCAGCCACGGCGGGTGGCGCGGCGCCTTCACTTACGCTCCCATCATTTTTGCGGCGATTGCCTTCATCCCGTTGCTCCTGGCCAAAAACAGGCCTGAGGACGCGAACCTGCCTCCCATCGAGATTTACGAGCAGCACGGTGAATTTGCGGGCATGAGCGTAGAAGAGATCCGGGCGAAGATAAAACCCAAGAAGGAAAAAGAAGAACACGCCGGGTTTGCGTTCACCCTGAAGCAAACGGTCGGTAATCCGAGGATATGGGCCGTCTCCTGGTCTTTCTTCTTCGTGGACGTCATCCGTTACGGATTCCTGCTCTGGGCGCCCACGTACCTTTTCGAGGTGCAGAAGGCCGGGATTGCCAAAGCATCGTATACGGCAATTGCGGTGCCGGCCTTCGGAATCGCCGGAGCCATCTTCTCGGGGTGGGCCAGCGACCGGTTCTTCCAGAGCAGGCGCCCGCCGATTGCGTGTATCCTAATGGGGGCGTTGGGCGTGCTATCCATATATTTCTATTACGGCGTTCCCCAGGGGGCTTGGGTACTGAGCTTCGTGGTCCTCGGGCTTATCGGCTTCTGCGTTCTGGGGACGCAAGTCATCCTGATCGGCGCGGTGCCGATGGACTTCGGGACGCGAAAAGCGGCCGGGTCGGCGGCCGGGTTCATAGACTTTTTCGGCTACATAGGAGCCGGCATGGCCGGTATCTTCAGCGGCTTTCTGACGGATACGTACGGCTGGACCGCCGCGTTCTGGTTCTGGATCATCTCCGCATTCCTCTCTGCCGCGATTCTGGCCGGTTTGTGGAAGTACAAACCTGCTCCGGGAAAATACCTGTAAGCTGTTCCGGAAGGGGGGAACTTCCTCCCCCTTCCAGTTCATCTCGTGTATACTGACGTTCAGGTTCCCGCACCATGCACTGGAACATGCAAAGGTCTCCGCCATGACCCGGAAGAGCTTGAAAGAGAAGCAGAAGACCTCCCCCATACGGCAGTTGGTGTGCGCGATCGTCAAGGGCAACACGTCAAAGGCGGCCGCAGTCACGCAGGAATGCCTCCAGGCCGGGCTCTCGCCATCCAGTATCGTCGAACACGGCATTCTGAAGGGCCTGAATACGGTCGGGGAAAAATGGAAGACCTACGAATACTTCATCCCTAACGTACTGGTCTCGGCCCTCGCTACCAAACTCTGCCTCGAAACGCTCCACCCCGCGCTCAAGGACTCGAAGAGCCGCGCGATCGGCAAGATCGTGGCCGGTACGGTGAAGGGGGACGTGCACGATATAGGTAAGAATATCGTCTTGATGTTCATGGAAGCGTCCGGGTTCGATGTAGTGGACATGGGAATCGATGTCGCCCCGGAGCAATTCGTAAAGGCGGTGAAGAAGGAAAAGCCCGACCTGCTGCTCCTTTCCTGCCTTTACACTGTCACGATGCATGCGGTTGAAGATACGATCATTGCGCTGAACAAAGCGGGACTCAGGGGAAAGATCAAAACCCTTATTGGTGGGGCGCCCATCACCCGGGAATTTGCCGACAGCATCGGGGCCGACGGGTTCGGAATCGATGCCGTGGATGGGGTGAAAGTGGCGACGGGGCTTCTGAAGAGTCGATCCCAAGCGGAGAGGTTGCGCAGTTGAAGCGAAACCGGCAGAAGGAATCCAAACCCGAGTCTTTGCAGGAGGGCCTCCTGTCCCGGATCCTGGACTCTTACCGGGAAGCGATGAAGATGGAGGTTCGGCTCTATCCGATCGAGACGGACGCAGGAATCCGTTCGCTTGACGCGGGAAGCCATCCGTTTTGCCGCGCGATTCGAAAATGTGCCGAGGGGAGGGCCAAGTGCCTCACGGATATAAACCGTGCGATCCAGATATCCATGACGACGGGAGAACCGTACATCTTCCAGTGCCACGCCGACGTCATAGAATTTGCCGCCGCACTCAGGAACGGAGGAAACCAGTCGGCGGCATTCGTCTGCGGTCCGATACTGCTCAGGCATCCGGATATCCTGATCGAACAGCATGTCCTGGAGAAGATAAAGAGCCTGCCCCTGGACAGTGCCGTCCCGATGAAGTGCGTCAATCGGATACCGGTTTATTCCGAGCGCAGGGTGCAGGCCGCCGCCGACCTGCTGTTTCTGATAGCGAATTACTTTTCAAAGGTGGACTTCTCTTCCCAGCATCAACTGCATGAAATATCCCGGCAGCAGTCACTCCTCGCCGAAGAACTCTTCCTGAGCAAAATCCTGGCATTGGGAGGCGAAAAACTCGGTCCGCCACCGCCGGCGGAATCCTGGCGGGGAGACAGCTACAAGGAAAAGGAACTGATCGATCTGATCAAGATCGGCGACCGGAAAAGAGCCAAGGCTCTCATGGACGAACTGCTCGGGCCCGCGCTTTTTCGCAGCCGGGAACACCTCGGCATTTTGAAAGCCCGTGCCCTCGAGATCGTCTTTGCCGTTGCCAGGGCCGCCGTGGAGGCGGGTGCCAACCTGGAGGAAATTCTCGGCTTCAAATACCAGTGTGTGCAGAATCTGTCACGGGACGATTCGGAAGAGACCCTGTACTATTTCCTGATGAAGGCTTTCGATCAGCTTTTCGCATGCATCTACCAGAACCGGAACATCCAGCATACATCGGTATTCACGAAAGCAAAGGAATACATCTGGAAGAACTACAACCAGGACATCTCGCTCAACAAACTGGCCGAGGCGGTGGGGATGAATCCCTATTACCTGAGCCATTTGTTTCGAAAGGAGATGGGGACGTCGTTTCTGGAATACCTTACATCAGTGCGGATTTCTATTGCCAAGAGCCTCCTGAAGCAGACGGACATGAGCATCATGGATATCTGCCTGGAGGTCGGATACCAGGATCCCAGCCATTTCGCCAAGATATTCAAGAAGCTGGAACGCATGCATCCCACCGCATTTCGAAAGAAATAGCAAACCTGTCGGTCAGTTTGTTGGGGAATTCTCGGGGACCGGCGCTATTTCCATAGTGCCGAACCTGCCGTTTGCAACGTCACGGAGCGTGACGCAGAGTGCGCAGTTGCAGTACCTGTGCGATTCGTTCAGCTCCGCCCAGTGGTCGATCAACCCCTTCAGCAGCCTTGCCGCCGAGTTGTACCCTGCGGCATAGGCCCGCATCTCCGCCTCGTTCATAGTGATTTCGGAAAAAGAATGTGCTTCACTTCGATCAGTAGATAAATTCATGAATGAAACCCGTTGAAATTTGTTACAGTTGCTACATAACTTGTGGTGCGCGGCAGTCGATGGCGTGCGCCGTCGAAATTGCCGAAACCTCCAGGAGCAGGTAAGCGGCACGCATGTCCTGTTCCTGCCAGTACGCCGGATCCTGACCGCCTTCCAGTTCGAAAGAACTGCATTCCGAGCAGGAAAACCCGCTCCATTCGCGCCTGATTGCCGTATTGAGGCATTCGTTGTAGTGGCGGCATTCGACGTTGCGTGTCACCTTGTTTGGATCGAATATGTGATTTGCTCTGATCGGATTCATGATTTCCCCCTTGTTGTCGATTACGAACATTCAAGTCATTTGTGCCCCGTGGAAATACTTTTAAGCACTTCCCGGGCGCTCTGCTATTGGACTTAGGTCCAATGATGAGGGACTCGACCGGAGGACAGACTACCTCACAAGGCAAAACAGCCTGATGCTGTGGTGTTCGGAATTGCCGGCCGGGGGAATCGGATGCAGGAATTGCAGTACAGCAGGGAAAACGGGGCGGAACAACCTAGGATAACTTGTTATGCTTTCTCAGGCGATCGAGTTCGCGGTTTTCTTCCTTCCTCTTGATGCTTTCTCTCTTGTCGTATTCCTTCTTGCCCTTTGCAAGGGCGATTTCAACTTTAACTTTCCCGTCCTTGAAATACATTTTCAGCGGGACGAGTGAAAAGCCGCGCTCCTGAGTCTTGCCGAGAAGCTTCTTTATTTCCAGCCTGTGGAGAAGGAGTTTTCTGACCCGTTCGGGGTCGTGATTCTCGTACGAAGCATGGGAATACGGGCTGATGTGGAGATCATAGAGGAACACCTCGTTTTTCTTCACCTTGGCGTAGCTGTCTTTGAGATTTGCCCGTCCCTCGCGCAACGATTTCACTTCAGTCCCCAGCAGAACGATCCCCGCTTCGTACTTGTCGGAAATCTCAAAGTCGTGGAAAGCCTTCTTGTTCTGGCTGATGATGCGGATGTTTTCGGGACTCTTGTCTTTTGTCATGAAGCTGTAAAACTCTTCCTTCAATGAAAACCGAGGGAATTCGGGGCAAATACCCTGAATTCTTCGGGAAAATTCTTTTGCATGACGAGTGTGAGCAACTCACTCACCTCTTTTGCCGTACTCAGGCGCAGTACTTTTCGGGCGAGGCGGATGCAGTCCTTCATGAGAGAGCGCCGGATCAGGTTTTTCACACGCGGCAAAGATTGCGGGTTCATACTCAGGGAATCGAGCTGCAGCCCGAGCAGAAACGGTGCATAAAGCGGTTCGCCCGCCATCTCCCCGCAAAGCGCAACCGGAATCCCGGCTTTGTGCCCCGCGTCGACGGTGTGTTTGATAAACCGGAGCACTGCTGGGTGGAGCGGTTCGAACAGGTATGCCACATGTTCGTTGGAACGGTCGATCCCGATGCTGTATTGAATGAGATCGTTTGTCCCGATGCTGAAGAAATCTACCTTCGTGGCAAGCAGGTCGGCTATGGCGACAGCGGACGGCATCTCGATCATGACGCCTACCGGCATATTCCGGTCAAAAGGAATTCGCTTTGCGGCAAGTTCTTCCTGGACTTCGCGCACGTACTGCCTGGCGTCGAGCAACTCGGCAATTCCCGAAACGAGCGGGAACATCAGGCGGATATTTTTCGCGGCGGCGCTTGCACGAATTATAGCTCTGAGCTGGGTTTTGAACAACTCGGGATAATGCAGGCAGAGGCGTATCGACCTGAGTCCCAGGGCAGGGTTGACCTCTTCGAGCCTGGGGAACCATGCCGAGAGCTTTTCCGCCCCGAGGTCCAGGGTGCGTATTGTAACCCAGTTGGGGGCCATGAGTTCCGACAGGTCCCGGTAGTCCTTGTAAAGGGTTTCCTCATCGGGGAGGGCCGCCCTGTTCATGAAGAAGAATTCGGTTCTGTAAAGCCCTATGGCCTCCGCGCCATTGTCCCTGGCGGAAACGATTTCCTCGAGCAGTTCGATGTTTGCCTCGACACTCACTCTATGTCCGTCTCGGGTATGGGCGGGCAGATGGGCTTTTCTGCTAATTTCCTTCATATAACTTTCAAGTTCGATCTGACGCTCGTAATAGAACCCGATTTCTTCTTCGGATGGATTGATGATGATCTTGCCCGCGGTCCCGTCGACAATGAGCATATCGCCTGTGGAAATCTGACGTGTGGCGCTTTCCGCCGCAACAACCGCGGGAATGCTCAAGGAGCGGGCGATAATCGATGTGTGGGAAGTACGGCCGCCGATCTCCGTGACAACGCCGAATGTGCGATCCAGTTGAAGCTGGATCGCATCGGCCGGAGAGAGTTCGTGGGCCACTATAATCACACGTTCCTTGATATTGTTGTAGGGGGTGTGTTCCTGACCCGCCAGTATTCGAAGCACGCGGTCTCCGGCAGCATCCACATCGGCCATCCGACTCCGGACGTATTCGTCGTTGAGCGCACTGAAGAGTTCACGGGCCTTCGCGAGTGATTTTAGCAGAGCCTGGTCCGCGTTGATACGCTCGTCGACGATGTTCTGCAGGGTTTCGTCGAAGATGGAGCGGTCCCGCATGATCATTTGCTGCACTTCGAGCAGGTGAGCGTATTCCTTGAATTCTGAACGAATGGAGCCCTTGATCTCTTCGAGATCGGCCTCGGCTTTTTCAACCGCTTTGCGGAACCGGTTGCATTCGGAATTTACATCATCGTCGCTCAAAAGATGATACTGCCGGACGGGGATACGTCCCTGGTCCAGCAGGTACGCTTTCCCAATGGCGATTCCCGGTGAGGCTCCAATTGCGTTGATGATGCTAGGGGAGTTACTCATGGAAGATTCATCTCGCTCGCAAAAATAGAAATAAGCCCTCAACGGGGCTTATTATACTTATTCCATTTTCACCTTGCAGGGAAGAAATATCGGTGATCGAGCCATCAAAGCTCGCCGAATTTGGCCTGGAACAGAGAAGCAAGCGCCGCCAGGGCTTGCAACGCGTCGGAGCCCCTGACTGAAACCAATACACGACTTCCATAGGGGCAGACAAGCGTCATCAGGTCTAGAATGCTTTTTCCGTTTACCGTCACGCCGCATTTGGAAATGAGTATTTCCGATTCGAACTGGCTGGCCACCTTAACAATCTGGGCTGCCACACGCGCATGGATCCCAAGCTTGTTGGCGACTATAAACTCCTGCTCCAGGGCAGGAATCTCCTCAGGACTTTGGTTCAAAGCTGGATCCCCTTGATATGAAAAATTCCGCGGGTCTATTAGCATACGCAAACCTGTGAGTCAACTGTCTGAGAGTTTCGGATCGAAAATTAACGGAGCCGGCGTGAATTATTGCACCATAAAATAAATCTGCCGACCCGGAAATCCAACCTGAAATTTCGCTTTTTGCCTGGGAACCCATGTCTGTGCAGCCGGGCATCCCGATGCAATTTCCGCATCGTGAAAGGCCGATCGGTCTGCCATGACCCGGATTTATCAGGGAATATGCTTACGTAAATGAGTTTGCGGAGCTGAAAGCACCCCGACTCATAAGATAATACGGAAAAAAGAAGAAAAAATTTACAGGAGAATTTACACGCTTCCGGTTTGCCGCACAAGCCGAAGAAAGCGGATAATCAGGGCGAGAGCAAATTCAGGAGGATTGCTCCGTCGTCTTGAGGAACTCGACGACCTCCCGGGCAACCACCGGGGAATAAAGCATTGCCACGTGGCTCATGGCGGGCGTGCGGCGGGAGAGCCAGCCGGGGTAGGGGGTTTCGAGCCCTTCGGAGGGTATGACCAGGTTGTCCGTAGGAGAGTACAGCACAACCCCCGTGCAGGGTAGGCGGTTTGCAGACCTTTCGAGTTCTTCGAAAAGCGGTCCCCGGTAGATAAGGCTGGAAGCGAGGGTTCCGATTCCGAAGGCCGCCATCTTGGAGCCTTTGTGAGGAGTACCGAGGGTGATCACCGCCCTGGGCGGGCTGTCCTGTGGACATCTTTCGGCATAAACCCTCGAAAGAAGACCTCCCAGGCTGTGGCCGACCAGGATGATATCCTGGCCGGGAAATTCGGCGCGAAGCCGCCTCAAAAAGGCATCCAGGCGAGAATATGTCCGCTCGAAGGAGGTGAAGAGGCTCCGGTACTGAAAAGAATAGAGATTGTCGAAGCCCGCCCGCCCGAGCCTGTGCCGGAAAATGGTCGATGCGCTTGCGTTATGGTACAGGCCGTGAATCAGGACTATCACCGGCTGTAACGGCGAGATCCTTTGTGGGCGGCGGAATCGGGGCAAAAAGCCGAGCGGGAAGAAGATCACTACCAGGATCATGCTCGCAATGCTCGAAACGATTCCCTCGATGAGTTGCGAACATGCAAGGTCCGGCGCGTCCGGACCCTGGCCGCGGAAGCGTGGATAATTCTCGTACCAGAAAAAGGCGTAGGTCAGGAGCGACACTCCGGCCGAGACGGCGAACAGGGCGAATACGATATGAAAAAGCAGGTCCATTTTATCTTCTTGCCCCGGCAATACGCCCTTCGCAGGCGCATATTTCCTGGTCCTGAGAGCAGTCGCGCAGTCTTTCCAGCTTTGCCTTCACGGACGGGAACAGGTTCATGTCCGTGTGAGGGAGGAAAAGAGAAGCGATGAATTCGTTCATGAAATCCTGGTTGATGCTGAGTTCGAAGTAGGTCATGCCGGCCGCTATCTGTTCGGCTTTGTGGAAAGCATGGGTCGACAGCAGCGCATACCTGGCCCCCGCCAGTGAGCTGTTTCCTATGAACCTGATCCGGTCGATCGGTATGTCCGGAAGGAGCCCTATGAATATGGCCTTTTCGATATCGAGATGGGCGCCGAAACCACCGGCGACGTAAACCCTTTGCAGATCATTGAAGCCCAGGCCCATACTCTGCAGAAGAACCCGGAGAGAGGCGAGGAGCGCCCCTTTGGTCCTGATGAGGTTGCTGATATCATCCTCGGTTATCACTATCGATTCACCTGAGGCGCTTCGGCCGGGCGGTACGATGGTGAACTGGGGAATGTCCCCGTTGACGTTCACGCGGGGATGGTCAAGATTGATGAAACGGCCGCTCTGGTCGATGATGCCTGCAGAGAGAAGTTCCGCAATGATGTCGATTATGGCGGAACCGCAGAGGCCGACCGGCTTGGTTTGTCCTATGGTTTCGAAAAGGACCTGCTCGTCTTTGAAATAGATCTTTTCGATTGCGCCGCGCGTCGCACGCATCCCGCATTTAATGCCGGCTCCCTCGAAGGCCGGACCGGCAGAAGATGAGCAGCAGACGAGCCATTCGTTGTTGCCGATAACGACCTCACCATTCGTGCCGACATCTATGAGGGCGCTGATCTCCGGCTGGTCGCTCATGCCGCAGGCCAGAACTCCGGCCGTGATATCTCCTCCTATGTAGCTGCTGACGCAGGGCATGCAATGGAGCAGTGCTTTCTTGTGCGATCTGAGCCCGGCTTCCGCCGCCTGCAACTGGGGAAATCGCGCCGCTACCGGTATATAGGGAGCGAGGCGGATGTGCGAGGGGTCCAATCCCAGCAGAAGGTGGCTCATGACGGTATTCCCGGCGGCAACGAATGCGGTGATGCTCTTGTGCTGGATCTTCTTCTTTTTGACAAGCGAGTCGATCAGGGAGTTTATGCTGTAGATGACTGCTTCCGTGAGCCGCTCGAGCCCTGACTCTTTGCCCGCGTGGATCATCCGGGATATGACATCTTCACCGTACCTGGCCTGGCTGTTGTTGCACGCCTGGACGGCAACGACAGCTCCGGTGTGCAGGTCGATCAGCTGGGCGACTATGGTTGTGGTTCCGATGTCGATGGCCATCCCATAGTTGTGCTCGCTGGTATCGCCTCCCTCGATCTCCCGGATATTCGGACATCCGGAGTCCCGAAAATGGATGGTGGCGGTAATCTTCCAGTCGTTTTTGCGAAGAAGGTTGCCGAGCCCCCAAAGACAGGAATTGTGGGCCTGGAGGTTGGGCAGCTCGGGGACTATCTTCCTCAGAGCGCGGTAAATGCGGTCGAGGTCCGATAGGCTGTCGGTCAGGGTGGGCGGAGGCAGCTCCAGGTAAAGCTTCTGACAAAGCGGCCTGAAAAAAGGCGCGGGAACCGCCGGATCGACATCGATCGGTACGCCCGATGCCACCAGGTAATCGGAAATCTGGATCTGGTCGACGTTATTCCGTGACTCCGGCGGCACCCATACCTCGATTTCACTTCCCTGGACTTCAGCCTTGCAGGCAAGGACAAACCCTTGCGCAAGCTCCGCTGCGGTCAGCGGGCCGGCCGCATTGCCCGTTAGCTTTGCATTTCCGTGTTTGATTTTGACGCGGCACTTTCCGCATACGCCCTGTCCGCCGCACTGGTTGTTGATTTCTACTCCCGCATCTGAAGCGATATCGATCAGTTTTTCCCCGGGGTCGGCTTCGGCATGAACGCCTCCCGGTTGAAAAGTCACTTTAACCTTACTCATTCATATCTCCGTCTACCTGGATTGCGGTTGGTATAAAATGGCCGGAACTGGAATCAGCGCTATGCCCCAGGCAGGCAGGTGAAGGGCAAATATTTGGCCATAACGATAATGGAGATGTTATATTAAAGACATTCTGTGGGGGGATTAATTGCATCAGAGAAAACCGGTAATAGCCTACTACATTACGCCACATGGCTTCGGGCACGCGGTGCGCTCGCTCGAAATCGTGCGCTGCCTGTTGAACCTGAAGCCGAACATCGAGGTGCTTCTTATAACAGATATACCCGCTTCACTTGTAGAAGAAAATACGGGTCGGGAGCTGAAGATGCGAAAAACCCGACTCGATATCGGGCTTTATCAGTACGACAGTATCCGGTTCGACCTCGGAAAGACTCTTTCTGCGCTACTCGATCTGAAATCGCAATCGGGGCGGATCATTCGCGAAGAATCCGCCTTTTTAAAGGAACAAAGGATAGATGCGGTAATATGCGATATTCCGTTTCTGCCGTTCCATGCAGCGCATGATTGCGGCATTCCCGCGATCGGCATCAGCAACTTTACCTGGGACTGGATCTACGAATCTTATGAGGGCTCCGACCCGCGATGGGGTGACATCCGGTCCTGGGTGCGCGAATACTACGCCATGTGCGGCCTGTTCCTGCAGCTTCCCATGCACGGAGACTGCTCCGCATGTCCCGTGATAGAGGACAGCCCGCTGGTTGCCCGGGTCTCCGGCCGGAATCGCAGCGAGGTTCGCAGGCTGTTGGGCCTCGACCCTCACAGAAAGGTATTCCTGGCGGCCTTTACCACCCTGGAGATGAACGAGCGGGCGCTGAGGCGGATAGAAGAAATCCGTGATGTAACCTTCCTGTACAAGAGTCCAATGGAGTTTCCCGTCTCCAATGCACTCTCGATTGACGGGACTGGCATCTCATACGTGGATGCGGTTGCCGCGGCCGACAGCGTCATAACAAAGCCCGGATATGGAATCGTATCCGACTGCCTGGCCCACGGAACCCCGGTCATCTATACCGACAGAGGCCCCTTCCCCGAATACCCGATCCTGGTTGATGGGATACGGGAAAACCTGCCTTCCGTTTTCCTCGATCCCGGAGACCTGTACCGGGGCAACTGGGAAGAGGCCATTGGACAAATCCTCTCGATGACCCGGAACTCGCCGCCTATCGATGCTCCCGGTGCGGATTTCTGCGCCCGAAGAATAGGGGATTTCCTGTAACCTGCCTCAACTCCCTACTTCCCGAATAGAGCCCTTGCCCCATAGACTTTGGGACTTCACGCCTTAGATATGCAGCGACGAAAACTGCTGCGCCATCTCGTTTTCGGGTGCACAGGCGCCGCCACAATCCAACTGCCGGGTGAGGTGTTCGATGGAAGGACAGATGTTTCTCGAGCGGGTTCGCTCCGAAGGACTTGGCCACAATTCCTATATTCTGGGTCACGGAGGGAAGGCAGCGGTGATCGACCCCCGTCGCGACTGCGGCATTTATCTCGAAATTGCCTACAGGCATGGGGCTGCCATTACCGCAATTTTCGAAACCCACCGGAACGAAGATTATGTAATAGGGTCGCAGGAACTGGCCCGTCTTGCCGGAGCGCAGGTCTATCATGGAAGCCGGCTGGATTTCCGGTATGGTATCCCGGTGGACCAGGGCGACATGTTCGACCTGGGAGACCTCAGGCTTGTGGTGCTTGAAACTCCCGGCCATACTTTTGAGAGCATTTCGATCGCGGTGAAGGATTCGAAGTTCGGTAAAGAAGCCGTTGCCGTGTTTTCCGGCGACACACTGTTTATCGGAGATGTCGGCCGAACGGATTTCTTTCCTGAAAATGTCGAGGAAATGGCGGGGATGCTCTATGACAGCATCTTCGAAAAACTACTGCCGCTCGGAGACCATGTGATTCTGTATCCCGGTCATGGAGCGGGTTCGATCTGCGGCAAAGGCATGGCGGCCCGGGACTTCTCCACCCTGGGCTACGAACGGGGGTTCAATCCCGTCCTGCAGATCGGCAGCCGGGAGGAATTCATCCGGTACAAAGTGCAGGAGCATCATTACAAACCACCCTATTTTCGGATGATGGAAAAGCTGAACCTGGAAGGGATCGCCCCGGCAACGTCCGGAATTGCCGGCCCCCGGCCGCTTGGGGCGGGAGAATTCGTGAAGGCGATAGAAAACGGCGCGTTGGTTCTGGATACGCGAAGCCCCGAAGCCTTTGCCGGAGCGTTTATACCCGGAAGCACGTCCATTCCCCTGGATATGATACCGGCCTTTGCCGGCTACTTCCTGCCATACGACAGGAAAATCGTCCTGGTAGTTCAGAATTATGAGGATGTCGCCACTGCGGTGCTGTATCTCAGACGGCTCGGTTACGACGACATACAGGGATACATAGCCGGCGGCATGAGAGTATGGGAAAGCAGCGGGCGATCCTACGACAGGATTCCCGCCGTCCATATTGACGAACTCGTTCGGCGCATCCAGTTGGGAGACGATTTTACCCTGCTGGATGTGAGGGGTATCGATGAGGTGAGGCAGGGGCGTCTTCCCGGCTCCGTCCATATCTACCTGGGCGAACTGAGGCAGCGCCTCGATGAGATTCCAAGAGACAGGCCGGTCACTGCCTACTGCGAAAACGGCAGCCGGGGTGTTATTGCCGCATCCATCTTGAAACAGAGCGGTTTCGAAGCGGTCGAAGACAGTCTCGGCTCCATGGCAGCATGCATGGCTCTCGGGTGCCCGATCATCCGGGATTGAGCCCCGGGATTGCCGCTATAGTTCCCTCTCGGAAAAATACCAGTCAGTGACGGTAAGATAGGGTTCACTCATGCGTTCCTCCGCCTCCCGTGTTGTGCCGGGTGGAGGAACGATGACCGGCCTGCCCGGCTTCCAGTCGGCGGGACAGGCGACCGCATGGCGGTCCACGGTCTGCAGGGCGTCGACCACCCGCAGGATCTCGTCGAAATTGCGTCCCACGCTGAGAGGATAATAAATCATCGCCCGAATGGTCATCATCGGATCGATGAAGAATACGCAGCGCACCGCGGCCGTGGTCGCGCTGGCTTTGTGGATCATGCCGTATAGCCCGGAGACGTTTTGATCGATATCGGCGATAACCGGGAAGGGGATCCGTACGCCGAATTTTTCCTCGATGTTTCGCATCCAGGCAATGTGGCTGAAATTGCTGTCGATCGAGCAGCCGATGAGTTTGACGCCGCGCTGCTCGAATTGCTCGAAAAGCTTTGCGAAAGCAATGAGTTCGGTGGTACAGACGGGCGTGAAGTCGGCAGGATGGGAGAATAGGATCACCCATTGGCCGGCCGCCCACTCCGAAAGCTTAAGAACTCCGTGCGTGGTGTTTGCTTCAAAATCCGGCGCGGGGCCGTTCAGTTCCAATGCCTGCCGGCATTTCTGGTCCATAGGTCCTTCCATGGCGTTTCTCCCTTTTCATTTGAATGGCGATTGCGGGCTTCGAGATATCGGATAGTTTTGCGGTTTAGGCGAATCGAAACTGGTAGGAAAGCTAAATCCTGGTTCGCCGGATGGAAAGGCCGAATGTCGCGGATGATTTATTCGCATCCCCGGTGTGAATGTTCGCCGGTTGTACCGCGGGAATATGACCTTTTCTATTGACGGGGGAAGTGCATGAAAATAGCGGCCGATGCCGCTCACATTCTTGCAACGATTGCCGAAATATTGTCCTTTCCTCCTCTTTCGAGGCACATGGCGACAAGTCGATCGAGCATTGCCCCGAGTCCGCACCGGGTACTCAGAACTGAGGCTATCTCCTCGTCCGGGATAAGGTCGTGGAGCCCATCCGAACTCAAAAAGAGCATATCTCC
>JAEZXS010000270.1 GCA_023442755.1 Pseudomonadota bacterium
TCTGCGGTCTTTATCCAGTGCGTGGCGGCACGGGACGACGCCCACCCGTATTGCAGCAGCATCTGCCGCCCGACCGCGCTGAAAAACGGGATTCGCCTCAGGAAATTGAACCCGGAAATCGAGGTGACCGTTCTGCACCGGGGCATCATGGCGCCCGGCCGCGCCCTGGAAGAACTCTACCGGCAGGCGATGTCCACGGGGGTGCGGTTCATTGCCTACCCACCCGACGCGCCTCCCGAAGTGCAGGGAGACGGCAGGGCGGAAACGGTGGCGCTCTCCGATGCCCTTTCCGGCCGCCGCGTGGTGCTTCCGGCCGACTGGGTGGTTCTGAGCACCCCGGTAAAACCCCGGCCCGAGACTTCGGTTCTGGCCAGGGGCCTGGGCGTGCGGCTCGACGAGATGGGCTTCGCATGCGGGCGGGAGCCCGTCCAGCCCCTCGCATCGCCGATACCCGGGGTATTCCTGTGCGGTGCCGTTCGCTGGCCGGCATACGCGGAACAGGCAGTCGACCAGGGCCGCGCGGCCGCAATGAAGGCAGCGGCTTTCCTGAATCGGGACAAGTTCGGAAATGCCTCGTCGGCCGGAATGGCTTCCATCAGGACGGAAGCGTGCAGCCGGTGCGGGCAGTGCGTCGCGGTGTGCCCCTACGGGGCGAGCAGCCGCGCAGAGGACGGGAGCGTGTCGGTTCCCGCCGCCCGATGCCGGGGCTGCGGCCTGTGCACGGCGGTCTGTCCGAGCGGCGCGGCGCGAATCCCCGAATTCAACGTTCCCTTGCGGGCAATGCTGCGAGCACTCGCTCCGAGGATTACACCATGACCCAAATTGTTGAAAGACCGGCACGGGAAATCCGGGCCGCGATCATCGCCTGCCGGTGGTGCCCATTGCTGGGGGCCGACCGCGCCGGCAGGGAAAGAATGAGCCTGCCGGCTTCTTTCCGGCTCATTCCCGTGGAATGCGCGTCGAGCGTCGAACCCGACCTGGTGCTCAGGGCCTTTGCCGACGGGATCGACGGGGTGGCCGTACTCGGCTGCCATATCGGCGGCTGCCGCCATAACGAGGCGAACCGGCCCGCCAGGCTGCGCCTGTCGCTTCTCCAGGACCTGCTCGACACCGTCGGGCTCGACCGCCGCCGTCTTCTTCTGTCCTGGGGGACCGCGCACGAGGGGCACCAGTTTGCCGACCTGGTTCGCGGGTTTATGACCGTCCTGGCCGGGTTGCCGGCCGTGGATCCGAACCTGCTCAGGCCGCGCTGATCCGGTCTTCGAGGGAATCAATGAACAGCGCCGTTTACGACAAGATAAAAGAGCTGATTTCCGAAACAGGGGTGCTCGGCGTCCTTGCCCTTCGCGAGCAGGACGGCGCGGCATCGCCTCACCTGTTCACCTCGGTCGCGGACACGACTGGGCTTGTTCTCGACCCCAAGTGGCCCCTTGCCAAGACCGTATGGCGCATGGCACGGGACCTTCCGGACGGGAAGAGCATCGGCCTGGTCTGCCGCGGCTGCGACATGCGCGCACTCGAAGAACTCGTCAAGGCCGGCCAGCTCCGGCCGGGGGCAGTGCGCGCGATCGGGGTCCCCTGCTCGGCCGCTCAGGCCGAAGCATGCCTGTGCGAGACCCCGTTTCCGCCTGGCGGAGAACCCGCTGCCGGGGTGGACCCTCTTGCCGCGCCCGACCTGGAGCGACTCTGCTTCGAGCCGGGCAGGCTTGACCTTTGGCGGGAGAACTTCTCGCGTTGCATCAAATGCTACGGCTGCAGAAACTCCTGCCCGATCTGCGTCTGCCCTTCCTGCAAACTCGAGGAGGACGGATATGTGACCTCGGGCACGGTCCCACCGGACCCGCTCGCGTTTCACCTCATTCGGGCGATGCACCTCGCGGACCGCTGCGTCGGCTGCGGCGCCTGCCAGGAAAGCTGCCCCGCGGGGCTCCCCCTGCTCAGCCTGCACCTGGCCGTTCGCAAGGCCTTGCGGGACCGGACCGGCTATACCAGCGGCACCGCGGCAATCTCCCCCCTGCTGTCCGCCGGCAAGGAAGAAGGCCCAGTCGGCTCGGCCGCGCCTCTGTGGGAAGACACCCTGAAAGGCCGCAGGGAAGGAGGCGAACATGCAGGATGATTTCGAACGTGCGATATCCGAAGCCTCGGCCCGATTCTGCGTCGAGTGCGGCAAATGCACGGCCGCCTGCCCCATGGCCGAAATGTATCCCGGTTTTTCCTGGGACCTCTCGCCGCGCGGCATCGTCCAGCAGGCCCTGCGCGGCCGGGATCTTCTGAAGGGGCAGGCAGTCTGGTGCTGCACCCAGTGCAGCGCCTGCACTCGAACCTGTCCGGCAGGCGTCGACTGCTGCGGACTGGTGAACCGGCTGCGGCCGCTAGCCAGGCTCGCCGGCGCTCCCGGAGCGGGCGTTTGCACCACGTGCGGGGCCGATTTGCCGCCAAAACCGGTTCTCGACTATCTCCGATCCGTTCTGCCCGAAGCGGAACTACACTACCTGCAACTGTGTCCGGCCTGCCGACGGCAGGCATACGCCAGAAACAACAGTTGAAGCGAAGGGGTTGAAGCGTGGAACTCTCCGAACAACCCAGGCCGGCAAATCCGGCAACCCCGCCCGCGGCGGGGCCGGGACACCGCCGTCATGCGATGCTGCCCTCTCCCGTTCCGGAACGCAAGCCCTCCAGGCTGTCCTGGACATACTGGAAGGAACGGCTGAAACCCCGGCGAAAGCCCAGGATGGTTTTCGACCCGGCGCGCTGCAACGGCTGCGGACTGTGCGAAACCGCATGCGCCGGCCGCGACGCCGCCCATCCCGACACCTCCAGAATACAGGTGCTGCATAAGGATTCCGTAGGGACGGAATTCGCCGTCTTTTGCCAGCAATGCCTCGATCCGCTCTGCATCAAGGCCTGCCCCCAGCGCGCCATCAGCAGGGACGATGCGGGGATCGTGCGGGTCGACGACAGGCTCTGCGCGCACTGCGGCCTTTGCATCGAGGCATGCCCCGAAGCGGCGCCCCAGCGCACTCCCGACGGACGGGTGGTCAAGTGCGACATGTGCGGCGGGAATCCCGCCTGCGTACCCGCCTGCACGGAAAAGGCCCTGCTCTACTCGCCCGGCAAATCTTTGGGTTGGATAAAGCTCCTGCGCTGGCCTGTCCAGGCACTGGCTTTCCTCTTTTTCGTCGTCATCCTGATCGGCACGGTCTGCTCGCTCAGCGTGGGCAGCCTGAGCTTTGCCTGCCCCCTCGGACTCCTGCAAAACATCGCGGCAAGCAAGATCATCCTTCTGACCACGATAGTCGCCGCCCTGTTCCTGATAGTCCTGACCCTGGCGGCGGGGCGTTTTGCCTGCGGCTGGCTCTGTCCTTTCGGCTTTTTCCTCGACCTCATCGGGAAAGTCATACCCCGCAAATTCCGGCTGCCCGCGCCCCTGCGCACCCGCATGGCGAAATACGGGGTTGCCGCGGCGGCCGTGGGAGTGAGCGGGGCGGCCGGCTATCAGGCTTTCTGCACGGTCTGCCCGATCGGCACGATATGCCGGTCCTACGGGTTCCAGGGAGTGGTGGGAGGAGCCGAACTGGCCATTCTGCCGGCCATTGCCGCCCTGGAAGCGAGCGAAAAGCGGAGTTGGTGCCGGTATTACTGCCCGGTAGGCGCTCTTCTCGCCCTGTGCGCCAAAATCGGACTGGTGAAGATCGTCATCGGGGCTTCCCGGTGCAAGAAATTTTCGTGCATGCGTTGCGCCGAGACCTGCCCGATGGGGGTCGTGCCCGAGTCCGATCTGCATGAGGGAGTGAGCCCGAAACTGGATATGAGCGAGTGCATCGGGTGCCTTCGCTGTATCGATTCCTGCCCGCACGGCGCGGCCAAGATCCGCTTCCGCTGGCAGAAAACAACACCCGCCGAAAAGCGGGCCGCAATGACGAAACCAGGAGCGGCCGCATGAACGAACGCCTGATTCCTTCTATTTGCTCCTATTGCGGAACCGGGTGCGGGGTCATCTACCAAGTTGCCGGCGGGCGCCTGGCAGCAACCCTGCCCAACCGTTCCTATCCCGTGAACGAGGGATGCCTTTGCATCAAGGGCTGGAACCTGCACGAGCACGTCACGAGCCCGAACCGGCTCACGAAGCCTCTCGTGCGGCGAAACGGCGAACTCGTCCCCGCCTCGTGGGATGACGCGCTCGGCCTGGCAGCCGAAAGCCTGCGCAAAGTTCTTGTGTCCCACGGCCCGGACGCCTTCGCCATGCTCGCGTCGGCCAAGGCCGCCAATGAAGAGAACTACCTGGCCCAGAAGTTCATGCGCGGGGTCGTCGGGAGCAACAACATAGACCACTGCGCGCGCCTCTGACACAGCTCGACTGTGGCAGGTCTTGCCGCAACCCTTGGCAGCGGGGCAATGACAAATTCCATCGACGATATCGAGCAGGCGCACTGCATACTCGTTATCGGCTCCAATACCACCGAGTGCCACCCTCTGGTGGCGAGGCGCATCATGCGCGCCAGGGCTAAAGGCGCGGTCCTGCTCGTGGCCGACCCGCGACGCATCCAGCTGTCGGCCCTCGCCGACCTGGCCGTACAGCCCCGTCCGGGTACGGACATCGCCCTGCTCAACGGGATGATGCACGTCATCATCAAAAGCGGTTTGCACGACGAATCCTACATCCGGGAACGCACGGAAGGGTTCGACGGCCTGGCGGCGGCAGTCGAGGAATACACGCCGGAGCGCACCGAGGAAATCACGAGCATCCCGGCGGATACCGTCCGCCGTATGGCCGAACTTTACGGGACCGCCAAGCCGGCAGCCCTCTGCTACGCCATGGGCATCACCCAGCATGCGAACGGGGTGGACAGGGTGAAGAGCTGCTGCAACCTGGCGCTGCTCACAGGAAACATCGGCGTGCCCGGCGGCGGGATCAACCCGCTTCGCGGGCAGAACAACGTCCAGGGCGCCTGCGACATGGGGGCGCTTCCGGATGTCTTTCCCGGCTACCAGAAGGTTGCCGACGCGGCTAACAGGGATAAATTCGGACGGGCCTGGAATTGTACGATTCCCGACGAGCCGGGCCTGACAGTTTCGGAGATGATCCCCGCCATGCTCGACGGGCGTATCAAGGCCCTGTATGTGATGGGCGAAAATCCGGTCCTGAGCGACGCGGACGCCGCCCACGTCCGAGAAGCCCTCTCCCGCCTCGATTTTCTCATGGTCCAGGATATATTCCTGAGCCAGACGGCGGAACTGGCGCACCTCGTCCTTCCGGCCGCAGCGGCCGCGGAAAAGGACGGCACGTTCACAAACACCGAGCGCCGCTGCTCACGCATCCGCAAGGCGGTGGAACCGCCCGGCGAAGCCCTGCCCGACTGGCAGATCCTCATCCGGATGGCTGGGAGAATGGGCGCCGCCTGGGACTATGCCGGGCCGGATGCAATCTTTTCCGAGATGGCCTCGCTCACACCGAGCTACGCCGGGATGAGCTACGAACGCCTCGGGCTTTCCGGCCTGCAGTGGCCCTGCCCTTCGCAGGATCACCCCGGGACCCCGGTCCTGCACCGCGAAAAATTCACGAGGGGAAAGGCCCTTTTTTCCCCGATCCGGCATGCGCCGCAGAGTGAGTCTCCGGATGCGGATTATCCCATGGTTTTGAGCACGGGGCGCATGTACGCCCACTTTCACACCGCGACGATGACCGGCAACTCTCCACACCTGCAGTTGGAAGCAGACAAGGGTTTCGTGGAAATAAACCCGGAAGATGCCGCCGCCCTCGGGATAGCTGAGGGCGACACCGTCCGCCTCACAACCCGGCGCGGCAGCACCGAAGCCAGGGCCAAACTGACTTCAACCGTCCAGCGGGGCATGGTGTTCATGACGTTTCACTTTCCCGACAGCCCCGCAAACGTTTTGACCAATACCGCCCTTGACCCAGCGGCAAGGATTCCGGAACTCAAACACTGCGCGGTGCGGGTGGAGAAGGTTTGATGGGGTGCAGTCCGGAAACTCCGAAACAGTCCTACCTGCTGAGGACCGCGAAGGAAGAGGAACTGGAGGCGGTGTTCCGGTTCCGCTACGAGCATTTCTTTCGCTGTTTCTCGGACGGCTACCCCGGCCTGGACCGAAAACACGAAAGATTGTTCGAACCGCACGATCCGGGCTCGACCCACTACTGCGCCTTTGACGCCGCAGGAAGACTCTGTGCGGTGAGCACGGCGACCGCCGCCTCCACCCCGGGGATTCCGGCCGCATGGAACGATTATTTCAAACTTGACCGGTTCGCGCCGTTCGGCCTGGACAAAGTAGTCGTTTCCACCCGGATGGTCATTCATCCCGATCACCGGACCGGCAGCCTGTTCACCCTGTTCTACCGGTTTATCCTGGAAAGCTATCTTCAAAACGGCTTCGACTGCGCCATTCACTTCTGCTCGGCAGCCTTCATCAGCCGCTACGAACATCTCGGCCACCTTTTTTATGCGGAACCGTTTACTTTGCCGACCGGACTCCTGCGCACGCCCATGCTCATCGATCTGAACGACTCAGCCTACCTTCGACGCGTCGGCTCACCCATCGCCGGGTCGGCCTCCGCCAGGGGAAAGACCGTATCGCTCAAGCCTGCTTTTTCAAAACTCGGCGTCCGCTCCGCATTCAGTCTCATCTCCCCCGGCGACCGGCTCGCATATGTTCGCACCCGGCTCGGGGTGCTTCCTGAACCGGCGAAGATCGGGCCGCTGCTCGAACTCGCGAGCCCCCTTTACATCAAAGCCGGTCTTTCCCATGCCGCACCGGCAAGCGAAAACTTCCTTTGCGTCCTGCTGAGCGGCGCTATGCAGGCTAAAGAAGGCAAAACGGAACGCACCGCGCTGCCGGGGGATTTTATCGGGGCCGATTCCTTGTGCGACCCGGCCTCACCGCCCCCGGCGTTCACGGCGCAGGAGGACTCGGAAATCCTGGTGTTCGACCAAAGGCTCACGAAACCCGCATTCAAGGCGGCCCCTTATCCGGAGGGCAGTTCGCCCTGGGGAATTCTGCATCGTACTTTCGATCAGCGCGCGGTGCGTCAGCACCTGCCCGCTGTGTAGAAGGCCAGGCCATGTGGAATGCGATTATAGACAGGCAGACGGGATTCGTTAATTTCACCAAAGAACTGGCAGAGGCCATGCGGAAGACCGTCGTGGCTGCCGTGGGCACCGGGGGAAACGGCGTCATTCTGGACCACCTGGTGCGAATCGGCTTCGAGCGCTTCATCCTGGTCGACCCGGACGTCGTCGAGGATACCAACCTGAACAGACTCCCTTTCACCATGGCCGAGATCAGCTCGCCCAAGGTCGAAGCATGGGAACGCTACCTCAAGGCGATAAACCCGGAATGCCGGGTCCGAACGCATCAGCGCGCGGTATGCCGAAGTGACGGCCCCTGGCTCACGGAACTCCTGTCCGGCGCAAACCTGGCATTCCTCGGCACCACCAGCCTGGAAGCAAACCTCGTGGTGAGCCGCGTCTGCTCGCGGCTGGGGTTGCGCATGATCGTCGGGCCGGGATCGAGCGGCGCATACGTTGTCTCCACCTTCGTCCACGACAACGATATAACCTTTGAAAAGGTCGCCGGCTACGGGACGGAACAGCAGGAATTGGCCGAAATCGATTACCCCTCGCTTGTGCCCAAGTTCCAGGCCCTGTCGTTCTACCCGGGCCGCAGTCAAAAGCTCTACCCAGATGTCCGGAGCGACATGCTGGCCGGGAAACTTGCCGCCCGGTCGTGCAAGATTTTCGTCTCCCTCGTCAACTGCGCAATGGCGTTCGAAGCGGTCAAGAATGTGACGGTCATGAACGGCCTGCCCCTGGAAAGAACCAAGGTAGTGGCTATGCCGGTTTTCCACATCTTCGACCCGTACTCCGGATGCGCGTATTACTATGACACTATGAAAAAAGAGATAGGGATTCCGAACTGGCGCACCGGGGAGATCACCTGGCAGCCGTATGCCGGCGACAGGGAAGTTTGATTGCCTCAACAAAAACCTGCCCGCTCTCAATTTCGAGAACCGTTGCACACCGTCCATAATTGCCGCCCGGTTCCTCCAACACCACAGCAGATATTGACAAAGTATACAAACTACATACTTTCCCCACTCGGAATACTGCCTTCGCCCTATATTAATTATCCGACTTTCCTGATTAGGTAATAGGCAGTCTAAAAACCTGCATGGAAAACAGGGGGCTGCTAATGAGTCTGAAAATTCTTCTGGCCGACGACCACAGGATCATTCGGGACGGACTGCGGGCACTGCTTCACGGGGAACCGGACATGCACGTGGTCGCGGAGGCGGAAAACGGCAGGGCCACCGTCAAGCTGGCGAGGCAGCACCTGCCCGACATCATCATCCTGGATATCGGGATGCCCGACCTGAACGGCATAGAGGCGGCGCGCCAGATTTTGAAAGACAACCCGGGGGCCAGGGTTATTGCCCTCTCGATGCATTCCGACAAGAGATTCGTTTCCCAGATGCTCCAGGTGGGCGCTTCAGGCTACCTGCCGAAAGACTGCGCTTTCGAAGAACTCATCCAGGCAGTCCGCACGATCCAGGCCGGCCGGGTTTACCTGAGCCCGGAGATCGCCGGGATCGTCGTGGAGGATTACGTAAATCGGATGCAATTCGCTTCGTGCGAAGAACCTTCACTGTCTCCAAGGGAGAGGGAAGTTCTGCAGCTGCTTGCGGAAGGACGGACGACGCGGGAAGTTGCCGCCGAGCTTTATTTGAGCATCAAAACGGTTGAAACCCACCGCCTCCAGATTATGAACAAACTGGGAATCCGGAGTGTGGCGGAACTGGTCAAGTATGCGATTCGCCAGGGTTTGACCGAGCTGGACTCCTGATTGGATGCGCCGCACCATCAACGATCGGCGCAACAGCCGCTCTGCATCCGGTGCATCATCCTTTTTCCGCGAATCATCCTGGAATCCTTGTAGATGTCTACATAGGCCTCCCTGATCGCCTCTTCGTATGAAGCCGGGCGCCCTCCGCATTCCCTGATAAATGCCTCCGCATCGGCCTTCTTTTCGAAGGCCCATTTTGCTTTCGACGTCATGACGCCCTGCCGGTTTCCGCCGATTACCCAGAAAGCGGTTTCCGCCCGTATGAGCCGGGTGCTGATGTAGTCGGCTACCTCGATGGACAGGGGAGCATTGTCCGTGTTGCGGGCAAGGTCGACAGCGGCGCAATGGAGGCTGCAGACGGCAACCGCCGAACCGTCGCTATACCGGATAAACATGCGACTGTGCGAATACCGCTGCCTGTCCATATTGCAGTACCTGCAGCTCTTATGTTCTGCGATATCCGTTTGCGCCAGGACATACCCGGTTGAGAAAAAAAACAGCAGCAGAATCGAGAACAAGAGTATTTTCACGGCGGCATTCTTCCGATTCGAAGGAAATGCAATTCTACGGACTGGGATCGTGGCTTCTTCATCCGTTACTCACAAGCCCATTTGCTGATCATTCGGCTTTACTAATTAAGTCAGTACTGTAAAGATGCAACAGGATCAAAGGAAAAATGGCGAGCCGGGAAGTTTTTCCGTACAATTCACGGCTATGCCTATACAGTGTTCTACTGCTGTACGGCAAGACCGGGGCAAAGGAATCCGTCCGACATGAAGTTTCTCTCAAGCATACGATCCCGCCTGGCGCTGCTGCTCCTGATCGCCCTGAGCCTTATACTCGCATTGACCTATCATACCTATACCCAGGAACGTAAACTCTTCAACACCCAACTCGAGGAGAACGTAAGGCGCCTGGCCATTTTTGCTGCAGAAACCCACGAACACTGCATCGAGGCAACAATGCAGCTTCTGCTCGCACTGGCCAAGTTGTGCGAGGTTCAGACCGGGACTCTGAACCAGTGCAGAGTTCCGTTCTCGGAAGTTCTCCGGGAAAACCCCGATATCGCCAACCTGGGAATTATAGACCTAGACGGGACTCTTCTCTGCAGCGCTGCTCCGATTACGGATACGGCCGGTTTCGCGGACCGGCCATGGTTCCGCCAAACTGCGACTTCGAATGAACCGGCAATGGGCGTTTACCAGGCAGTCCGCACCGGAATCACCCCTGCCGCCCTGACCTTCAGCCGCCCCGTTCAGGACCGGGACAACCGGCCGATGGCGGTCATTTTTGCAGTCCTGGACCTTGCACAGTTGAACCAGTTCGCCTTCCGGGAACAGCTGCCGCCCGACGCCGAATTCCTGCTGGTCAACAGTGGGGGCGTCATCCTGTGTCATTTTCCCGAGTCCGGCGACTGGGTGGGAAAGAGTCCCCGCGGGATCCCCATTCTAGACCTGCTCCTCGGCGGGAAGAAATCCCTGGCCGACACCGCCGGACTCGATGGAGTAAACCGTCTCTATGCTTTTGCACCTCTTTCCGGAGTTGTCGAAACGGGGTTGTACGTCGCCATCGGCATCCCGCATCAAAAGCTCTACGGGAAAGCCGGAAGGATACTGGCCATGCATTTTGCAGGGCTGGCGCTGGTCTGTCTGGTCATATTCCTGGCTGTCTGGTTCGGAAGCCGCTTGATGATAATTTCGCGGGTAAATGCCCTGGTGCGGGCCGCAGGAAAGCTCTCGGAGGGAGACGCGAAGGCCAGGACGGGCGTTGTCTACGGAAACAGCGAACTGGACCGCCTGGCCCGGGCTTTCGACGAAATGGCCGACGGGCTCGAAAACCGCGCGGCACAGCTGCAGGGCTACCAGGAACAGCTGCGGTCCCTGGCATCCCAACTCTCGCTGGCGGAAGAAGGGGAAAGGCACCGGATCGCCACCGAACTCCACGACCGCGTCGCGCAAACCCTTGCAATATGCAAGATGAAACTCGGGATGCTCCGTTCGTCGGCTCCCTCACCCGAGATCGGCCAGTCGGTCATGGAGATACGCAGCCTTGTCGATCGCGCCATCAAGGATATACGCTCGCTCATCTTCAAGATCAGTTCCCCCGTACTGTACGAGCTTGGCCTTGAATCCGCCCTCGAATCTCTTGTCGAACAAACCGGAAGCGAGCACGGTCTCGACGTTTCCTACGAAGACGACGGCCGGGACAAGCCGGTCGGCAACGACATCAGGATCCTGCTCTTCCGTTCGGTAAACGAACTGCTGGTAAACGTCGTTAAACATGCGCATGCCCGCAGTGTCCGGGTCGCCTCCAAACGAGAGGGGAACGAGGTCGTTATTTCCGTCGCCGACGACGGGGTTGGGTTCGATCCCGGTTCCTGCAGGCTGAGGGATTGCGGAGGGTACGGCATTTTCAGCATCAGGGAACGGCTGAGCCATGCGGGTGGAAGGCTCGAAGCCACATCCAAACCCCACGAAGGAAGTTGCTTTACGATATTCGCCCCTCTGAACTGCCCACCATCCCACGAGCAAAAATCAGGGAAATAGCTCCCCTGTTTCAGGGTTTCCCTGATACCCGCCAGGCATGTGCCGGAGTATCGTTCCGCCGCCAATTTCTACCTTTCCGGTATAGTTAAGCCACCGGACCTTACACAACCACTTTGCAGTCCTTCATTTTTAAGGAGTCTCGATCATGAAGCGGCATCTCATAGTGTCTGTTTCCATTGCGATCCTCTTCGCCTGTGCCTGCGCGGTATCGGCGGCGCAGGACGACATCTCGCAGTTCAAGGCGTGCAAAACGTGCGGCATGGACATCGCAAAGTACAAAAACACCCGCGTCTTGATCGAATATGCAGACGGCCGACGGGCGGGATTCTGCAGCATCACCTGCGCAGCCGGAGAATATGCGGGCGGCTCGGCCAAAAGCATCCTGGTGGCAGACTACAACACGGCGGAACTCATCGATGCCCGGACCGCCGCATGGGTGATTTCCGATAAACCGGGCGTCATGACCTCCCGCGCAAAACCGGCTTTTGCGGACAGGGATGCGGCCCAGGCGTATATCGCCAAAAACGGCGGGGAACCTGCGGGCTTCGACCAGGTAGTGGAAGCGGCGAAAAAGGAGAGCGGCCGCATGGGCAAACACCATCATACGGGGACCTGCTCACCGATGATCTACAACCCCGCTTTCGGCGATCAGATTTACCACACCCACCCGGCCGGCTTATGGATGATCAATTACAAATTCATGCGCATGGAGATGAATGGACTGCGCGCGGGCGGCACTGACGTGGGGCTCGGCGATGTCGGGTTCAATCGCGGCAAGAAATACAATTACATGATGATCCCCACCGGGATGACCATGGACATGCACATGTTCATGGTCATGTACGGAATTACGGACCGGCTGACGGTCATGGCCATGGGCGGCTACCAGTACAATAAAATGGGCATGCTTATGGACATGGGAATGGGCGCCAGGCCGGATCCCCCCATGAAGACCAGTGGCTGGGGCGACACGGAACTGGACCTTTCGTACAAGTTCAATGACTTTCTGACCGGCACCATGGGGCTGAGCATCCCGACCGGCAGCATCGAGGAAACCTTTACGACGATGAGAAGGGTGTACCGGGCTCCCTATGATATGCAGCTTGGATCGGGGACGGTCGACCTCAAGCCCTCCATAACCTATAACCAGCTCAGCTCGGACTCGCTCTGGAACTGGGGCGCCCAGGCGACCTTCACGTGGCATCCGGCGGAAAACGAAAACGGCTGGGCCCGCGGCGACAACTTCAAACTGACGGGATGGCTCCAGCGCGCCTTCGGACCCGCTTCTTCCTGGGTGCGCATGGTCTTCAACGATACGGGAAAAATACGAGGGGAAGACGCCGAGATTCAGCGGATGATGAACTACAACCCGAGGGTGGGAGCGCCGATGCCCGATGGCGATCCTGCGAATTACGGAGGACAGCGGATCGACTTTCTCACCGGCGTGAGCCTCGCTCTGGGCGGCTTCAGTTTCGGGGTTGAAGGCGGAATCCCGATCTACGAAAACGTGAACGGGTTGCAGATGCGCACCGACTGGGTGATTACCACCGGAGTGCAGATGATGTTTTAGTACTGAGTTCACCATAGCACCTGCGAGATGCGACATGAGGTTGCGCTTTGGCGAGGAGGATTCTCGGATTTTGCTCGTGGACGCGGTTAGCTGTGCAGGGCGCGAAAGACACCCTCGGGATCGCGCGCGATGACCTTTAAATAGGCGCAGGCCGGCTGATCCGGTTCCGTACGCCCCTGTTCCCAATCTCGCAGAGTGCCCAATGGGATGTGGTAACGGGCGGCAAACTCTTTCTGAGTCAGGCTGAGCGCGCGGCGCAACGTTTTGATTCGGGGCACGCGCCTCGCTCTCCGCAACTCTTCGGTAGACATGGGGCGGGCGTCAGGATCGGCAGCAGCGGCGGCTTCGATCTCAGCATCCGTCATCGGACGCATGGGCATCTCGGGAAACCGGCGTTCTTTGCCGCCCTCCAGCACCTCTACAATCTTTCCGTCAGAACCCATTCTCGCGATAGTAGTACTCTTTTTCACTCTTCGTCGCCCTTCTTGCCGAGATAATCCGAATACGCTCCCCACGTTCCGTGTAAGTTATGTGGAGAATGGTTCCCTCGCACAGGCCCAGCAAATTCATGCGTACCTCGCCGTAATCCAGGCGGTCATCGATCCACTCAATGGCGAAAGGATTGCGAAATGTCCTGGCTGCCTGCTGAAAGGCAACCCCGTGGGTTCGCCGGTTCGCGGCATCCTTCCTGTTGCCCCATTCGAACTCGATCATAGAAAGTACTGGCTATCAGTAGTTTTGTCAACCGCCTTGAACTCATTTTCACTTTAGCATGGCCGTGAGACGCCAACCAGCTTTTCATGCCGAGGAGGTTCCCGGATTTCACATCAAAGTGCTAATATTTTTTATTCCCGCCGCAAGTTTTGCCTCATCGAGTTGTTTAACCGGATGACCAACAGTTTTTCTCAGGCAGAGGGTATGTTCCGGCGATGGAGATGTCTTCAGACTCAGAGAGGCGGATGCGATGTCACTGGACGGCCAGGCAAGCGGGATCGACGGCGGGAGTGTTGCCCGGGAAGGGGACACGGGCACGGTGAAAACCAAAAACCTGTACAACAAGATGGAATGGGCGGGCGCCTTCGGGGATATCGGCACGCTGATTCCTTTCGTGGTCGCCTATATCACCATCGTTAAAGTGGAGCCTCTCGGCCTGCTGTTTATGTTCGGCGTCTCAGTGATCGTTGCCGGATTCTACTACAGGACTCCGATTCCCATTCAACCGATGAAAGCCATAGGGGCCGCCGCCATCGCCGGAGGAATAAGCCCGGCGGCGCTTTTCGGCTCCGGTCTCACTACGGGCATCTTCTGGCTGCTGGCAGGCAGCACCGGGCTTATCCGGTCGATTTCCAAGCTCGCAACCAAACCGGTCGTTCGCGGCATCATGCTCGGCCTGGGGCTCTCTTTCATGATCGACGGCATCAACCGCATGAAGACTGCGCCGGTGCTGGCGGGAATCGCTCTCGTCATCACTTACCTGCTTTTGACGAACCCGAAGATTCCGGCCATGTTCGTGCTTCTCATCATCGGGGTGGTTTCCGCAATAATCATGAACCCGCAATTATGGTCGGAACTGGCCAAAATCCACGTCGGATTCAGGCTCCCTGCCCTGAGCCTGGACGGAATGACGTGGGACAGCATCGTCACGGGCACGCTGCTGTTTACCATCCCCCAGATTCCGCTCACCCTGGGCAACGCGGTAATCGCCATTACCGCGGAAAACAACGAGCTGTTTCCCGACCGGCCCGTAACGGAGAAAAAGATCGCCATTTCCCAGGGCATCATGAATATCGTATCGCCCTTTTTCGGCGGCGTTCCGATGTGCCACGGAGCGGGCGGCATGGCCGGGCATGTCCGCTTCGGGGCCAAAACGGGCGGAGCGCTCGTGATCCTGGGCGGCATCCTCATCGTCGTCGCCCTGTTTTTCAGCGATTCCGTGTCCATCATATTCAAGATATTCCCCAATGCGATCCTGGGTGTGATCCTGTTCTTTGCAGGCTCCGAGCTGGCCCTGGTGGTGCGGGACGTCGGAAACAAGAAATCGGATTTTTACGTGATGCTGATCGTCGGCGCATTTGCCATGTGGAATATGGGCGTTGCTTTCCTGGTTGGTATAATTCTGGACAACGCTCTGAGAAGAGAGTGGATAAAAGTTTGATCCTGCGGCATAAGTCTTTGTGGAAGACCCGGCGCTCCTGAGGGGCGGGGACGGCTTCGTGCCGGCGGGGAACCGGAGGGAAGGCGGGGGATTTCCCCCGATCGGATGAATCCAGCAACAGAGCGCACCGATCGATCCTTATGCGTGATCCGGATTTTGCACTGGTCGAAGCAACGGCACGTGGTGACCGGAAGGCATTCGAGGCCCTGGTCAGGAGGTACCAGGCGCCTCTGTTGAATTTTATATTCAGGTATGTGGGAGACAGGGGCACGGCCGAGGATCTCGCACAGGAAGTCTTTCTGCGGGTCTACCGGGCCGCGGCCCGGTTCGAGGCGAGGGCCCGGGTTTCCACCTGGATCTTCAAAATCGCCTACAATCTGTGCATGAACGAGGTGAAGCGGCGCAGCAGGGTAGAGGCGCTCGATCCGGAAGCGGCCGGGAAACTTGTCGCACCTCCTTCCGGCCGCGAAGCGGAAATGGACGTGATGGCCGCGCTGGGGCAGTTGCCGGAAAAGCAGAGGGCCGCCTTGTTGCTGCGCGCAAACGAGGGCCTGTCGTACCGGGAGATTGCAGAGGTCCTGGAACTCACGGTTCCCGGCGTGGAATCGCTGATTTTCAGGGCGCGCAGGAATTTGAAGCAGGCACTCGAAAAGGCGGAAAAGGAGTAGAAAAGTGGATTGCCGGGAAGTAACGGAAAAGATCAGCGCTTTCAGCGACAACGAGCTGGAACCTGCGCCGTTGAAGGCGATTGCCGAACATATCGAATCATGCGCCGCCTGCAGGGCCGAATTGAACAGCATTTCGAAAATGGATGCGCTGATCGGAGGACTGCCCGATTTCGAGGTATCGGCGTCATTTACCCGGGATGTCCTTCGCAAGTCGGACAGCTTGCGCGCGCCCGGCCGTAAGACCCTTGCAGAGCGGGCCGAGGAATGCCTGCTCGGCTTTATCGGGACGCTCTTCGGCGCGCCGGCCGGGCAGAAGCCCGGGGGCGCCCGCGTTCTCGATGAATTCGGCGACGTTCCGGCGTCTTTTATCGGCTATGCCTATTTCAGAATACTTTCCCGAGGTTAAATCATGGCCCCAACCAGCTTTATTCTGGGTTTTACACTCGCCGTCCTGATCACGGGGCTGGTCCTGGGTACCGCATACGTTCACCTGAAACGGTCCAGGAACAGGCAAGCCAACATAAAGGGATATCTCGACCTCATCCCCGATCTCACGGAGCAGCAGCGGGAACAGGTCCGAAACATCCGAAGGGTGTTCCTTCCCAGGGTCGAGGAAATCCGGCGGGATATGCGCGTGAAGCGCGCCCGGCTGGCAGAACTGCTCTTTGAGGAACCCGTGGACAGGGAGCGGATTCATCGCGTGTCCGAAGAGATTATAGCGCACCAGTCGGAGCTGGAACGGGAAGTCGTGGAGCACATTCTCGAGGAGCGGGACCTTTTATCCCCTTCGCAAAGGAGAAAGTTCTACGAGATCATCATGCAGCAGTTTGCATCCGGCGGCCTGGGAGTGCACGATTCGAGGAAAGGATGAAGATATTGGCCTGAAATCATATGGGCCTGCAAGACCTATATGACCTGTTCGGATTTTTCACCTGTCAGCATTCCCGCAATCATATCCGCCGTACCCATCCCCATGGTCCAACCGAGGGTTCCATGGCCCGTATTGATCCAAAGGTTTCGAAATCTCCTGCTGCGCCCGACATAGGGCAGATTTGACGGTGTTGCGGGACGCAGGCCAGTCCAGGGAGAGAGGTTGGACAGCACCCAGTCTTTTTCCCGGTAGGGCATGTTTGCGAAAAGTCCGGGAAAGAGTTGCGCCGACTTTTCGACAAGCGGCTGTACCCGGTGATAAGGAAGCGAGGTGTTCCAGCCTGCCAGCTCGGCCGTGCCGGCAACGCGCAGATGGGTCTCCAGATTGCTGAAAACCAGCTTGTTCTCGTCGTCCGTGAGGGATATTTTCGGGGCGAAAGCCTCGTTCGACCGGTCTAGAGGTACGCTGATGCTGTATCCTTTGGCCGGGTAAATGTTGAGAAAGATGCCCAGGCTTTGCGCCAGCATGGGAGAGTACGGTCCAAGGCTCAAGACGAAATCCTTTGCGTGATACGAGGCCTTGGCGCCTTGGGGTTCCGTCACCTGGACTTCCTCGACCTCACCGCGCCCGCCGACCAGCCCGTCTATTATCGTGTTGTAGAGGAATCGCACGCCATATCGGGCTTCGCAGATTCCGGCAAGGGCCTGAGTAAATATCCTGGCGTTCCCCGATTCGTCGTCCTCCGTATACGTTCCGCCGACTATGTCCCGGGCCTGTGAAAGAGCAGGTTCAAGCCTCACGATCTCTTCCCGCGTGACCGCCCTTCTCTTGCAGCCATGCATGGCCATCAGTTCGGCCACCGGGCAGGCGGCCTCGTAGGCCCTCCCGTCCCGGTAGAAATGCAGGATGCCGAGGGACTTGTGCTGGTAGAGGATTCGTTCGTCCGCACGCACCTGCCGGTAGAGTTCACGCGAACGCAGGGCGATGTCAATTATCCCGAGCGTATTCCGGTCCGCCGCCGGTCTTCTGCATTGCCGGAGCCAGTCGGCGAGCCACACCCACTGCCTCCAGTCGAGCCTGGGCGAAAAATAGAGAGGGCTGTCCCGCCGGGCAAGCCATTTCAATACCTGGATCGGTGCACCGGGATGAGCCCAGGGTTCGGCATGCGATACGGATATCTGGCCCCCGTTCGCATATGTGGTCTCCAAAGCGGCAGTCGGCCGGCGGTCTATGACGCAGACGCTCTTCCCTCTTTTCGCGAGCATATAGGCTGTCGTAACACCGACAATGCCCGCCCCCATGACTATTACATCGCACATAATTATCTTCGCCTGCTTTCTTCAACAATCCCTATGTACCCTTTCCAATATAGTTGCTGCGCGAGCCGATTTCCGCAGTCGTCCGCTCCAAAAAAAGGGGGAGGAGCAGCCTCCAATGTTGTTGATTTAAGGTTGATTTGAGGTCAACCAAGTCAAAGGTCGTCGCCCCGGCGAAGGCCGGGGTCCAGGAGAATTTGAACAGCACTCTTATGAAACTTCACTGCAAGTAGAAGTTTCATCCTCGTTCAAACCGCGTC
>JAEZXS010000272.1 GCA_023442755.1 Pseudomonadota bacterium
CGCGTGGGAAAGAATCAACGCGCACCTTCGATGACAACGCATCGCGGCTGGAAGGCGCTCCCGCAGCAACACTGCCTAAGGAAAATCTTTTCCTTCGCGGCCTTACCTCAACATAGCAAGCTTCGCGCCTTCGCGTTGAAAAAACCAAATCCCACGGGCCAGCGAAAACCCATTGCGGTTGGAACCCGCTCCCGTTTGTTTCCGCCTCTCTTCGCGCCTTACCCTGTCCTTCGGGGGATTTGCGTGGGAGAAGATCCATGCGCACCTTCGAAGACCATGCATCGCCGCTACAAGCCGCTCCCACAGCAACAATACCTGAGGAAATCTTTTTTCGCGGCCTTGCCGTAACATAGCAGGCTTTGCGCGAGAGAAAGCTGCTGATGTCTATGAAGTGCATGCTGAATCCAGTGATCCAAATCAAACCGCGCACCCGTCTTTCTTGAGCCTTTTTCGCGTCTCTCCCGCGCTTTGCGCGTTCGCGAGAGCCGATTCCCATCAGACTCTTGCGAAAGCCAAGGTCATTCTGTATAGCAAGAAAAAGAACCTTGAATAGACATGCAATTGCATGCTGTATGTGTGCAGCGCATTGCGCTCCATTGCGGCTAAAAAGACCAGAGCCCGTGCCAAAGCCTGATCCAGTGGCCCTTTAATCAAAACGGGAACCGGTCCGGCCGGTGGCGGCAAATGTATCTGCGGAGATAACCCGAATGATAGAATCCGGCATCTGGCAAAGCGTTCCGGGCACAGACGAAGTACAAATCTATCCCATCCTGCGAAAGCCCAGCATCATAAGCTCAAATTCCTTTATCTTCAGGACCCCCTCCGAAATCGTGATCCTGGACCCGGGAGGCGATCCGGGACAGGTTGGGCATATCGAGGAAACGGTGCGGCAGGCGCTCACGGGAAGAGACATACCGGTAATCGTCTGCCTGACCCATACCCATATCGACCATTTTCAGGCCATGCCCGGACTTCTCGACGAACCCGTGAAAGGGCGGCTTTTGTGCCATCCCCACAGCGAAGGGGTGCTGTTGAACCGGGATGCGCGTCATTCCCTCGCCTACCTGTTCGATGTGCGGCTTCCCCGGTGCGATGTCCATGGCTGGTTTTTCAAGGGCTCCTGTACCCTGGGAGAACCTGGGAATGAGCCTCACGGCTGGAGCACGGATGCCGGATGTTTCGGCCGGTCGAAGGATTCGCCCCTTCCCACCGACGTTCTCAGGCTTGGCAGGCAGGACGTAATGGAGATTTTTCATACCCCGGGGCACTCGCTGGACAGCCTTTCTTTCCGGATCGGCGATTACCTGTTCGTGGGGGATGTGCCCTTTGCCGCCGAGCCCGGCGTTGCGGGCGTAGTGGGCTGGAGTTCGGGAGCGCTCTCCAGGTCTATCCGCGGAATGGACGCGATGCTTGAAGACTGCGGGATTTCACTTGTGATCCCGGGCCACGGCATACCCTGGGCTGTTCCCCAGGCGCGAAAAATCCTTGCCAGGGTCGGCGAGAAGGTGAACCGCCTCGGAAATATCCGCCTGCTCGATCGGGAGCGCATGGATTACCTGCTGCACTATGCGGAGGTGCTGCTCGAAGAGGCGGGAACGATCTTTTCGATACTTGCGGGACGTCTTCTCAAGGTCCAGTACTACCTGGATGAACTGGGTGAGGAGGAGGCCGCCCGCAGCGTCATGCAACTGATCGAATTCGAAAGGATCGACGGGCTCATCCACGACTTCCACGCTTTCATGGAAGACGTAGGGAGCAGGGGGATGAAAGGGTTGGCGCTCCAAAAAGCCATCCAATTCGTGAACAACCTGAACTCGGCCTTCAGGGCCGAAGGTCTGGCCTATCTCGTCGGCCCGTCCTTTCTGCGGAGGACGAGCGCCCTTTTCACGGACTTCATAAATGCCGTAAACGGCAGGAGCTTCGACAACCAGGAGGCGGTTTTCAATCTTGGCGAAATCGTCGGGAAGGCGGTGGAAACATGTTCCCGGGTCCCCTTCCGCGAGCAGGAGTTCTTCGATTCCGCCGAGGACGACGAACTCTTCATCCGCGAGCTTGCCGCCCGTATCGCCCATAATCGCCTCTTCGACGACGTGGCCTTCGATTTCGACCCCGGACCGGAGGATGTGTTCGTGGTCCTGGAGCCCGCGGTGATCGAGGATATCCTCATTGCCCTGCTCGAGGAAACAGCAGTCCAGGGCAGCCGGCACGTGGAAATCCGGATCGATCGCATGCCGGAGAAGATATCCCTCCGTGTGACCCCCCTGGACAATCCCGGTTTCGAACTCCCGGCTCCCAGGGAGGAATACCTGCGGCTCACCATGGCCCACCAGGGCGTTTCCTTCGGAAAGGCCCCGGAGTGCGGGAGCGGGTGCTTCGTTTTCGAATTCCGTCCGGTCGGTGAGCAATAGATGCGCCGCAGTCCTTCAATGCAGAGTGGGGCCGAGTTGATTCCCGCCGCTGTCAGCTCAGGTTGAAAAAGCGCTTCATGCGTTGCAGGATATTTTCCTGCTCGACCTCGATCTCTTCCCGCTGAACCGAATTTGCATGCCTTTCCAGGCCGGCGTGCCGCTCGGCCACTTTCGTGCTGAACACCTCGACGAGCTTCGCATTCTCGACGAGCAGCTTCTGGATGCTCGCTTTCCTTATCTCGAGGACCTCCACTTCGTCCACGGCCACCACGTCGGCCGACCTCGGTTCTCCCGAGAAAAGGGACATCTCCCCAAAGAAGCTTCCGGTTTCAAGGACCGCCACAGTGGAGAAGGCCCCGTTGGAAGATACGCGAACCTCCGCTTTGCCCTTACCGATTATGAACATCGATTCCCCGGCTTCTCCGCACCGGACCATGTATTCTCCGGGCCCGTAGACACAGATTCCGTTCGAACACACCAGGGATGCTCTTTCCGTTGAGCTGAGCGGTTCGAAAACGTCGATTTTATCGATTACTCCCCTGTAGTCCACATCACAGAAAATTCCCCTGGATTCCGCCTGCGCCCGCTCGATCAGAACATGGCGGGTCGGGAAAGGCATACTGATGTTATCCCTGTAGAATGCGTACCATATCCGCTCTCTTATTTGCGCGCCGGTCTCGGTTACTTTCATGTAATCCTTCATCCAGTAGAGGAGTTCGTAATTTACGCTGGATTCTCCAAACCCGGTGATGCGTGCGGTCGGATCGATTTCATACGAAACATGGGTCAGATCACGCACCGATGCTTCTGCAGCAGTGATCACGGTCTGCGGAGATATCGAATATGGAGCGGAAAAACCGACCGAATGCCTGTGGAGCCCGTTGTACGGGAATACCTCTATGGAATCGCGTGCCAGGAGGCTGTTTGGAAATATCAGGTAGGTGTTGCTGTTTGTATGTATCGTAGTCGTTCGCCAGCTGACCGCATCCACTTCTCCCGAGTGTTCGCGAAATTTGATGCCGTCTTTTATCTTGAATGGCTGTTCTACGTGAAGAGACGCCCCCGCAAAGAAGTTGCCGAGCGTATCCTGCAAAGCGAAGCCGAGCACCACCGACAATACCGCCGACGTCGCGACGAGGCCGGTCACATCGTATTCCAGTACCAGGCCCAGTATCAGGGTGAAGAGTATGGAATAGGCGAACATGGAAAACATGATTCGCAGGAGCGCCGGGGCCTCGCGCCTGGTCCGCCTGTGATACAGGATATTGAAAAAGAGGAAGCCGAGGAATCTGACAACAGACATGCCCAGGCAGGCATAACAGCCCGCCAGCAGGTATTTGAGGCCGTTTCCATAAATGAAGCCGGTACCGGTTAACCGAATGAAAAGATAGGTTGAAAATCCCACTATGGAGAGCACGGCCGGCCAGATGATTTTTTTCATTTTACCCTCTACTTGACCCGATGACGGGGGCAAAAGTTCCTCCAGCTCCGGACTTACGGCTTTGCCTTCCGTGGCAGCGTTGCCGGAACACGCAAAAGCCTCTTTTCGATATGCTGATCCATGGTGAATCGGTGGAGCCGCCGGGGATCAGATTGCGAGAAGGCAGGCAGTCCTTCGCGTTACCTGGTACGAAGAAAGATCGGTTCACTCTTAATAACGGGTACTTTCCTCTCTATCGGAGCGCAGTGCCAAAGTCTACAGAAAAAGGAAGAATTGCCTGCCGGAGGAAAACGCGGTCGGGTATTCCGCCTCCTGGACTGCTTATGGGGGGGCGAACGCCCCGGAACAGGCTTTTCGATCAAACAGCCCCGGAACCCTATGGAAGTTCAGTAGAGTAATTCTTCAACTTGGGCGTCGTGCTAATCCTTTTCGGGCTCAAAGCCGCCGATCTCAAGATCGAGCCGGATGCTGCCAAATGCCTCGCGTTCAGGTCCAGCGGCGATCTGAACCTTTCGAGGGACCGGGTTCAGTCTGCGGAATGAATGGGCCGGGCGGGGTGAAAACAGGCGAAATCAAGATTATGCGACTGCTGTGGGCAGATGCGGATCGGCGGGGAAAAGTGCCTTGCCTGCCGTCCCGGTAGCTGGGAGGAGTTCAGGCGGACCCTGGGCGTCTTCCTGAAGCTGCCCGAAAAACGAGGAGAACACGATGGGAGAACCTGCACGAAAAATTGATTACCCGACCCCGGCCCACGAGCATGCCGACGGGCTGCTCCTGGATATTCGGGGATTGACCGATATCGTCGAAAATCTCCAGTCTCGATCCCAGGCGGAAGTGGATGCAATCGTTATTAGCTACCGGGAACGGATCGCTCCGGTGAAGCTTGCCCTGGAGAAGTAGGAAAAAGAACTCCGGATGCTCATGAAAAAAACACCGCGACGAAATCTTCGGGGCTGGCGAGGACGTCCGGGTCGACCTCTTCACGGGGTGCTTCTCTTTGCCATCGCGCGCCGCGTGAAGCGTGTTCGCGACATGCTTGAAAAGCTTGAGGCGTTCGGGGCCGCCGACGCGATCAAGATCGTCATCAAGATAGAAATACACAACAAGCGAAAATTTTTGTATTTTTCTCGCAAAATCTAGCCTAGCCCGGATAATTCATAATAGTGCTTGAAAAAAGCAACGGACATCCTGTAACGTGCTGACTTGATAAGAGAAAACACGCAAACAAAGG
>JAEZXS010000305.1 GCA_023442755.1 Pseudomonadota bacterium
GGCTCCTTCATACTCAGAATCGAAGATACGGACGAGCGAAGGTCAACGCGCAGCTACGAGCGCCAGGTTGTCGAATCCCTGCGATGGTTGGGTCTCGAGTGGGATGAGGGACCCGACCGGGCCGGAAGGCATGGGCCATACCGCCAGTCCGAACGCCTGGACCTATACGCCCGTCATGCGCGCGAACTCATCGACAAGGGGAAGGCGTATCCCTGCTATTGCACCGACGAGGAACTCGAGAAGGGCAAGCAGGCCATGCTGAGCGCCGGTATCGCTCCGAAGTATCCGGGAACGTGCCGCAATCTTTCCGCTGAACAGCGGCGTGCGCTCGAGGAACAGGGGAGAGCGCCGTGTATCCGTTATCGAACGCCCGATTCGGGAATAATCCGTGTGCACGACAAAATTCACGGCTTGGTGACCTTCCGTATGGAAGATATAGGCGATTTTGTGCTGGTACGCTCCAACGGGATGCCTGCCTACAATTTCGCCGTTGTGATCGACGACCACTATATGGAAATCACCATGGTGATCCGCGGAGAGGATCACCTGGCAAATACTCCTCGACAGTCCCTGCTGTTTCGTGAGTTCGGCTGGACAATGCCGTCTTATGCGCATCACGGGCTTCTTATGGGGGCGGATGGTTCCAAACTGAGCAAGCGCCATGGCGCGGTCACCGTGGAGGCCTTCCGAAAAATGGGTATTCTCCCCGAGGCGCTGATCAATTATTTCGCGCTCCTGGGCGGGAATCTCGTCGATGGCCGCGAGATTTTCGACCCATCCGAGCTTGTGGATTCTTTTTCCCTTCGAAAGGCAGGAAAGAGCGGGGCGATTTTCGACCAGCAAAAATTGCTGTGGGTGAATCAGCAGCATCTGCGGGATAAGCCGGCGGAGGTGCTGGCGAGTCTGTTTGCCCCGTTTCTGGAAAAGGGAGGGTATTCTTTTACCGGGAAAACCAAGGAGTGGACAGACGAGGTTTGCTCGGTAATCGCCGAAAACGTTCGGTCTCTCGAAGAGGCCTCTGCGTACGGACCCATCTTTTTCGATGCGTTGCCGGTCTACGGCCCGGAGGTGTGCAAGCAACTTGCTGCGACTGAGTTTCAAAATGTACTTCTTGCCTGCCGGAAACGGTTTCAATTAAATCCTTCAAATGATAAAAAAGATTTTTCAGCCATGGCGGCGGAGGTGCGCGCGGAACTGCAAAAAAGCGGCCGTGAGGTCTTCCTTCCTCTGCGGATGGCCATCACCGGAATGGAAAGCGGACCTGAGCTGGACCGCATTTTGCCCTTGCTAAAAACGGATACGGTTCTTGAGCGACTGAATGCGGCGATTGGATTTGCCGAAGGGCGGAGCGGAGATCGGGAAGCTGAAAAGGAGATCAGCGGGTAATGACGTTGCAGGTTTATAATTCTTTGACAAAATCCAAAGAGGAGTTCGTTCCTCTCGAGCCGGGAAAAATCCGGCTATACGTATGCGGGATCACTGTTTATGATTATTGCCACATCGGGCATGCCCGCTCTGCCATCGTTTTCGACGTCATTTATCGCTACCTCGTGCATCTCGGATATGAAGTCACCTACGTCCGGAATTTCACCGATATCGACGATAAGATCATACGGCGCGCAAATGAGGAAGGAACCGATTACCGGACCATTGCCGATCGATACATCGCGGCATTCTACGAGGATATGGACGTCCTGGATGTTCTGCGCCCGACGAAAGAGCCTCTCGCCACCGACCATATTCCCGAGATGATCGATATCATCGGGAAGCTTATGGATAAGGGAGCCGCATACCAGGCCGGAACGGATGTATACTTCAAGGTCGATCGCTTTGATGGGTACGGAAAGCTCTCCGGGCGAGACCTCGAAGATATGATGGCCGGGGCCCGTGTCGAGGTGGATACCAATAAGATCAATCCGCTGGATTTCGTACTCTGGAAAGGCAGCAAGCCCGGCGAGCCGGCTTGGGACAGTCCGTGGGGTCCGGGCAGACCAGGATGGCACATTGAGTGTTCCGCGATGGGAACACGCTATCTTGGTATGCCGATAGATATTCACGGGGGCGGGAAGGACCTCATATTCCCTCACCATGAGAACGAGATCGCACAGAGCGAAATGGCATTCGGGGAGGCCTTTGTCCGCTACTGGGTCCACAATGGGTTTGTAAACATCAATAACGAGAAAATGTCGAAGTCGCTGGGAAATTTCTTCACCATACGCGATGTGCTGCGTGAGGTGCACCCGGAGGCGTTGCGGCTGTTTGTGATCAGTAAGCATTACCGGAGCCCTGTAGATTTTTCGGACGAAACCATCGCTGAGGCTGAACGCGGTCTCGACAGGCTGTATGGAACGGTACAGGCTGTAAAGGACAGGGCGCCCCAATCCGGAGAGGCAGCCTCTTTTCCTGAAGAGGTGTTGAAAAAACAGGATGCGGAACTCTATGACAGGACCGTTTCTCTGGCCGATGCATTCGACGAAGCCCTGGACAATGACTTCAATACCGCCCAGGCGATAGGCTATCTGTTTTCCCTTCAGCGTAATCTGCAGCGCTTCCTGGATTCTTTCGGAAGGAAAAACCTGAAGGGACCAGCCGCCGTGCTTGCCCGGATGGCTGCCGAAACCCTCATCTCAAAGTGCAGAATTCTGGGGCTTCTTGCCAGAGACCCTGAGACCTTTTTCGACCAACAGAGAAAACTCAAGCTCAAGCAAACCGGCCTGACTGAGGAAGAACTCGAGAGGCTTATCGAACTTCGGCGCCAAGCCAGGCAGGGGAAGGATTTTGCCGAAGCGGACCGAATTCGTCGTGAGCTTGAGGAAAAGCGCATACAGCTCGAAGATTCTCCCCAAGGCACCAAGTGGCGTGTGAGCCTTTGAGTCCGGGAACTTCAGACAACGTATCCCGATGCCCGATCCGTTATTGGATTCCGCACTCTTTAGAGAAATAAAAGACCAATTGCACCCCTGCGGTGAGGATGGTTAGATTATTTTTATCCGAACACAGAATACAGGGGTGAATAATGGCGTACATCAGGGAAGAATGTGACTGTGTGATTTGTGGGAATGAGGGTGACCTGGTAATAGAGTGCAATATGGTGGATACGGAAAACCCCGACGATATAAAGGTATTGCCCAAAGATCCGGACATCCAGGTACTTCCCGGCATCGTATGATGCAAATCTGCCGGGCGTTTTACACCTTGATAAATATCCGCTTTCTCCACATCCACCATGCAATGACGAGCATGAGCACCAGAAACGTGATTGCGAAAAGGAGCGAGGCAGTCTCGGGAGAGGCATACGGGGCAAAGAACGTCCTGTAGATATAGGCCCGAATGCTTCGGTTCGTCCCATCGCGGAGATTGAGGCGAATAAAGCGCAGAGAAGTATCGATAATTTCTGAAAGAAAATAGAGCGAGATGGAATTCATTCCGAACATCACAAACACACCTGCCCACCGCTTATAGCCTTTCACATCGATTATCCAGTAAAACAGCGCCGAACCTGTCAGTGCTATCCCGGCCATAAATATGGTGAATGTGCTGGTCCATATGTTCTTGTTTATGGGCATTAGGGGGCTGAGAACGAGGCCGGTAAAAATGAGCAGAATGCCGGAAACTAGCATTGGGATCGATTTTTTTCCGGAGGAGCAATCAGATCGGAGCCAGCTTCCGGTCAGCACGCCGAAAAGGGTCGTCGCTATCGCCGGGAGAGTGCTGACCAGGCCTTCCGGGTCCCAGGTTTCATAGTGCGTCCACATATGGCCGCTCAGAAGCAACGAATCGACGTAGGCAGCGAAATTGCTGCCGGGTTCCAGCACACCCATACCGAGACCCGGAACGGGATAGAACCTCATCAGAAGCCAGTACGAGGCGAGAAGGCCCACGAGCGAGTATGCCCGGTACCTGGAATCCAGCTTCAGTGTTATCAGGGAGGCAGCCAAGTAGCACAGGGCGATCCTCTGCAGGACTCCGGGATAGCGCAGGGTAGAGAGGTGGAATATGGGGTAGGTGTTCATGAAGAGCCCCAGCGTGAAGAGAATAACGGTTCTTTTCAGTATCTGCTTTTCTATCGCGAGATCGGTGCATCCCCTCGCTCTCCTGGCTGCCAGGGAAAAGGCTATCGAGACCCCCATAATAAAGAGAAAAGACGGGAATATGGTATCCGTAAAGGTCCAGCCGTTCCATTCGGCATGCCTGAGCTGGGCATAAACCGCCGAATAGGTGCCAGGGCTGTTTACGAGTATCATGGCAGCGATGGTTAGGCCTCGGAAGGCATCGAGAGATACAAGCCTGTTTTCTTTAAACTGCATATTTCGATCGAACCCGAAGAGAAAGTATTTTCCCCATGATATCCTTAGCTCCGCCCGATGACAATTCCTGTTCCCTCCGATAGAAGGTAAAGCTTTTTCAATTCTGTCCACTACTATTAAAACGTGAAATGCCGGTGTGGCGGTTTGTCGTGGGATGCCAAGGACGGATTATGCTTACTTTAGAAGAACGATTATAATGTGACCTACACGAATTGTTGGTTGAGGAATGGAATTCTATGATGGCAGGACGCCTTGCAGCATTCTTCCTTTTCGTATTTATTATGATCGGCATTTTACAAGCCGATAGCACTCCGGTTAAGCCCGCTCGCGAACCGGCGCGGACCGATTCGGTTGCCCGTTCCATCCACCAGGTCGAGACGCCCATGCAGATTCCGGCAGGGATAAGGCTCATGGTTTTCAGCCCCCACCCGGACGACGAGACGCTTGCCGCAGGAGGACTGATACAAAGAGTGCTCGCCACGGGAGGCAAGGTCCGGGTAGTGTTCATTACTAATGGAGACGGATACTTGAAAGGAGTCCGGCTGAGCTTCAAACACACCAAATTTCTGAAGGATGATTTTATCGATTACCGCATCATGCGGCATCATGAAGCCCTCATGGCCGCACAAAGCCTCGGCTTGAGGCCGGATGATGCGATTTTTCTCGGTTTTCCCGACCAGGGCATCGATCAGTTGAGAGCACAGCACTGGTCGAAGCAGTATCCCTACACCTCTCCTTTTACGAATCGTGATCACCCGTATATGTCTTCCGTGAAAGCTTCCGTCAAGTATGACGGCGCCGATCTCTACAGGGAGTTGCGCACCACGATCGATGAATTCAGGCCAAACTGGATCGTTTTACCCGATCCACGCGACCGGCATCCTGATCATGCGACTACAGGTTCCTTTGTGCTCGAAGCCCTGGACGGCTTGGGCCAGAGGGACAAGAGACTCCTTCAAAGTACGGAGATTTTCTCCTACCTCGTGCATTTCCCGGGATATCCGGATTCCGGCAAATGGCTGAGCACCCTGAATGGGAAATCGGATTCCCCGTCGGAAAAAGTCCTTTCATCTATTCAGTGGATGCATCTCCAGTTGTGTGCAAAAGAACTCTTCGTAAAAAAGAACGCTCTGGCTTCGTACAGATCGCAGTTCCTCGTGCTTGGGAGCCTCCTGAGAGAGTTTGTCCGCCCGACAGAGATATTCGGGCATCTCGACCGGTCGCAGATTTCTGTGCTTGGCTGCATCTATGGCAAGCCCAGAAGTTCGGTCGAGGCAGTTCGGTAGAATTCTGGCCTAGGAGTGTGACAGGTGTTTAAGTCTCAAGGGAAACCGGGGAAGCCTTTGCCTGCTCAGTGCGGAAATGCTTTGGATGCCTCTTTGAGCCCGCCGAGAAATTTGTCGACCCCGCATTTGATCGGGATGAATGCAAAGAGATAGCAGGTTGCGAAAAACATTATGGCAAATTCTATGAGCGAGCCCAGGGGGTCATCCAAAGCTTTCTGGTACTGCCAGGCCTCCCAAAGAAGAAATGCACCTCCCGACCATAACATCCACACGACGAGCCACTTCAAACAGGATATGCACAGATGCATGCTGATCTCCTCACGGGCTTGTCTGAGAATTTCAGAATACATGGGCTCCATCCTGATTCTCAATCAGGTCAGGGAAGTATTTGGGTGAAGCGCTGCACGTAATCTGATACTAGGGAGAAGGAAAGGCAAGATGGATAGTCAATTCAAAATCCTGTAGTGTACTCCTACGTTTGGATCAGCCTAATGAAGGATAAGCCATGTAACGGAAATCGGTTTTGACAATACGATTTCCAATCCGGAAGGTTGCGCAACAAGATTGCGTTTCAGGATGTGGGGATCAGTATTCAGATGCTGCAGACCGTACCTTTTTAGTAGTAGGGCATGCAGTAGAATACCCCATTCGTCACCCTGCAGTAGTAGTAGTCCCTACAGTATCCGACCCCTAAAAATACATTGCCAACCTTATTTTCAATTACGCAGAATCTGTTAAATTCAGCACCCATGAAAGCCCCTCAGTAATTCTTCCCAAACCCCGTAACACCCCTTAGCCCCGGAAAGCCAGGTCCCCCGTCCCTGGCTTTCTTTTTTTTGGGGAGCGATTTCTCTTCTTATGCTTTTGTCTCTTCATTTACAGGCCTTTGAGAATCATTGCTCGATTGCATTACAGTGCTTATGTTTGTGCAACAAAGCCTCCTATCCTTCTGGAAACGGGGACTGAAAGGAGCGCAAAATGAAATTCAGCGATAAAAACGAGCGGTCGAAGAAGGCAGGATTTTTGGTCTGCGACGCGAAAAGTTGTGTTCGCTTCAATAATGGGGAATGGGAAGAAAGATTCGAAGATCTCGTTTACGGCGCGGGCCCCTAGCTGCCAAAGCAGTTATTGAAACAATTATCAACCCAACCTGAAAGAGGGCGCAGGCTTCGAAGCCTGCGCCCTCGTCGTTTGTGAATCTCACGGGTTGGAGCTTTCGGCCTTTCGTGACGATGGAGACTGTGGGGAAACTGCAGCGAAAGAAGATTTCTGTACCAAAAGAAAAAGAGCCAGAAACGGGAGCTGGCTCTTTTGGGTGGGGGGATTGCTTTGATCGCGAAATGAAAGTAATGGATATTCGCAGCTGTTGCAATTGGACCAAAGTCCAATATAGCAGAAAATTCTTCCGGCATCCTTGGAAAGACGTGCATTGGCCTGCCGGTAGATTTTCCACCGATTTTCTGGTATCAAGCCTGCCTTATGGTCTACTGGTACAATAAACTATAAATTACCGGAAAAGAGCATAGAAATGGCTGACAGCCTCTATTTTTATGCCGGCTGGCTCATAGACGGCTCCGGCAGTCCTGCAGCCAGGAGGCAGCTCATCGAGACGGAAGACGGGATGGTTACGCGGGTGCGTTCCGTGAGAGACTCCTCCGAAATAAGAAACCTGGCGTATGTGGATCTCTCCATGTGTACGCTTTTACCCGGGCTCGTGGATTCACATGTCCACCTTACCCTGTCGGGATCGGAAGACGTGGAGCTGCGCTCGAATCAACTCGGGTACACTTACGAGCAGACCAAGCCCTTCATGGCGGATCGGCTCTACAGATATCTGCAGATGGGGATACTGGCGGTGAGAGACGGCGGAGATGCGGGAGGTTTTGCGCTACGCTGCGCCCGCGAAGTGCGCCCGGACGGGAATGCGCCCGTTACGATCAGGGCGGCCGGAAAGGCTTGGCATGCCCTTGGCCGCTATGGCGGGTTTATCGGAAGAGCACCCCTGACGGGTGTCAGCCTTGGACGAAGTGTTTGGGACCAGGAAAACGGTGAAGACCACATAAAAATCATCAATTCGGGCATCAACAGCGTGACGGAATTCGGCAGGCAAACCCGCCCGCAGTTTACAAGCGACGAGATGACAGCAGTCGTGAAGGAAGGCCGGAGGCGAGGGCTTCCCGTTATGGTGCACGCCAATGGCGTCGATCCGGTGCGATTGTCCGTTGAAGCCGGCTGCAGTTCCATCGAGCACGGCTTTTTCATGGGGCCGGATAATCTGGCTGGACTGGCGGAACGCCAGATATTTTGGGTTCCAACGGCATTCACAATGAAGGCATTGTCCTATTGCCTGCCGGCTGGAAGCACGGAGGCGGATATCGCCCGAAGGACTTCCGATCACCAGGTGGAACAGATTGCCGCGGCAATGAAACTCGGCGTTCGCGTGGCTCTCGGAACCGATGCGGGAACGATTGGGGTTCGGCATGCCTCGGCCGTTGTGGAAGAAATGCGTATTCTTATGGAGGCCGGCTATTCGACGGAAGGCGCCATCCGCTGCGCGTCTGCTGAAGGGGCCCAATTGCTCGGGGTGCAGGATGAACTGGGGCAGGTAAAAAAAGGCATGCCGGCAAGTTTTCTTGCAGTCAAAGGATCGCCAGAGGGGCTCCCCGCCTCTCTGGGTGCAGTACAGGCCGTTTATGTTCGTGGAGTGAAAGCCTTCTGACCCGCCATGATAAAGTGAGAGGGGCAGGATCACCTGAAGCGTCAATGAGATTTTCAATTGTCCTTGCACTCCCCCTTCATCAACCATACCGCCGTTGCCGACTCCGGCAAATAATTTCCTTCTCTGTAGACAAAAGAGGCTTTATCCCCGATCTTGCATGGGAGACTGGGAACAGGCTCGGCAAAGTATATATCGACGAAGTTGTCGCCAATTTTGTACTGGGAAGATGCCTCTGCAATGTCCTCCTCATCGGCTTCGGATATTATGATCGAAGCAACCCGCAATCCGTATTTGGAAATCGTATTCCCCAAATTCCCATCCTGACTCGGCATATGGCCCAGGATCTCGGCGATTTTGGCCTGGTCTTCGGTCACTACGGGGTGGACGCTGGCCGAAGCCGGGATGGGACAGAGCAATGATATTGCCAGCAAAAGGACATACAGGCGCATCAGATAGCCTCCATAAAGCGATTAATGTAGTCGAAACCTTCCCCTTCCGGCGTAGTCCGGAATTCATATGTCACGATAATGCCTGTCGGCGGAATTTACTATCAGAGAGATCGGGATTCAATGGCGAAGTTCGGGCGGGAGCGGGGCCAATGTTGTTGATTTAAGGTTGATT
>JAEZXS010000295.1 GCA_023442755.1 Pseudomonadota bacterium
AAGCACGCGGACGGCAACACCTGCACGTCCTGCCACGGCAATTCACCGGTGGAAAAGGGACAGACGCGGGCCGGAAAGGTCATCGAGCCGATGGCGGTTTCCAAAAACCCGGCGCGTTTCACGAACAAGGATGATGTTGAGAAGTGGTTCACCCGCAACTGCAACAATGTAGTTGGACGGGCCTGCACAGCAAGGGAAAAGGGTGATTTTATCACTTTCATGATGGGACAGTAATCCTCCCGCGCAAGGAGATATGGCAATGGGTAAATGGATTGTTTTGCTGCTGGTGTTGGTGATGGCCGCTGTTGCGGCTGCCCCCGCAACGGCCGGGAATGTATCGCCGGTCACGGACCCGGTGGTCAGGAAGGAATGCGGCAGTTGTCATATGGCGTTCCCCCCGGAGTTTCTCCCGGCGCGCTCCTGGCAAAAGCTGGTGGATACATTGTCCAATCACTTCGGGGAAGACGCGAGTCTTGGCGAGACACAGCGCCAGGCCGTGCTGGCCTACCTTACCGCCAATGCCGCGGATAGTCCAAGGGCCGGCCGCGAAGGTCTGAAGTTCTTGCAGAACATTGCCGCGGATCAGACGCCTCTTCGCATCACGGATACACCACGTTGGGTGAAAAAACACCGTGAAGTGAAAGCTGAAAAATGGAAAAGGCCCGATGTCAATTCGAAGTCGAATTGTATTGCATGTCATAAAACGGCGGAGCAAGGCATTTACGAGGACTAGTCAGATGTCTCCGCTGGAAAACCATTGATCGCTCAAAGTGGTCGTAGCCCACCTAAAGGTGGCATCATGGGCAGTAACGACAGCCCGTGATCGATTCCGCCGGTTCCGCCCCGGCGGGGTCTTTCCCTGGCATTGGACATTCCCCTGAACCGGTTTGCCCCCCTCTACATCATCACGTTTGTTGCTGACGAAAGCCGTCCTTTCCCCGGCCTGGAATACTCGGGATCTAAAAGCGCAGCCATGTTTTCCGCGCGTCAGCCTACCTGAAAGAAAAGCGTGCGCTGGACACATCTTCTGCCTAAGCCTTTCTTCGCGTCGCAATCTGCATCCAGGCAGAATCACTCCATGGCGTAACCGGCACTGCCGGCGAACGAGAAAGGAGTACGGATGAAAGCCGCCCAATAAAACAGGAGTCTTTCTTCGCGGCTGGTTCCTTTCAGTTGACTGCCATGAGCTTCCGCCGGAATGGCACCTACAGCAGCCGCGTGGCGTTTATTTTGGGAAACCCCAGGGCGATGATCTTCTCGGCCGTTTTTGCGGCGTTGTAGGGGATGAATCGGGTCTCGATCGTCTCTTCCGAATCGTCCCAGATCACGTATTTCGCGCTCTTGTCCCCATCCCGCGGCTGGCCGACGCTTCCGACGTTTATTATGTGCCTGCCGCCTCCCGCCAGGCCGATCTTCCCCTTTTGCATTTCGGATCGGACGACCTCACCTCCCGTGAGGGAGACAATATCCAGGGTGTGCGTATGCCCGACGAAGCAAATCCGCTGGTCCATGCGGCCCAGGATGGATTTGAGGCGGGAGTCCTTCATTTCGAACAGGTATGCAGTGACCGAGTCGGGCGGGCAACCGTGCACGAAGAGGCAGTTGCGGAAAACGAGAGTGGTTTCGAGCCGGTCGATCCACTGCTTCGTTTCCTCTGTCAGGAGTTTTTCCGTGACGGCAAGGGACATTCGTGCGGATTCGTTGAACCAGTGCCGGCGCTCGGGGAGGACGATCGCAAGTTCGTGGTTTCCCATGATGGAGGGGATATTGCGGCTGCGAATCAGTTGTACGACTGCTTCCGGGTCGGGGCCGTACCCGACGTTGTCGCCAAGGGATACGACCGCATCGGCCCCGGTTTGACCGATATCGTCAAGGACTTCGCGAAAGGCTTCGAGATTTCCATGAATATCGGAAATAATTGCTGTTTTCATCAGCTGGAGAAGGCCACCTCTTCCAAGAGGGCATCTATTGCCTGGCGTGCGCCGGCGCGGTCCCGGACGTCGTTCAGCATGATCGAAACGGCAAACGTCCTGCCCGAAGGGCCGGTCACGTAACCGGAAAAACCTATCACGTTGTTGAGAGTGCCGGTCTTTCCGTGGACTGTGAGCCCGGGCTTTCTCATCCTGCGTCTCAGCGTGCCTTCCTCTGCGTTCACGGCCAGCGAAGAGAAGAAATCGTCCCTGAGAGCCGGGTCCTTCCAGGCTGCCGTGAGCAGCCGGGAAAAAGTATCCGGTGTGATGCGGCAGAAGCGGGAAAGGCCCGAACCGCAGTCCAGCATTCCGAGCTGTTCCTGGATGCCCGCTTCCTGGAGCGCTTTCCGTACGATGGCGATTCCCTTGGCGGGAGTTCCCGGGGCTCCGGCAAGGTGGCCTCCGATCGAACGCAGGAGCATCTCCGCCATGAAGTTGTTGCTGTACTTGTTCATCTGCGAGACGATTTCCAGGAGGGGAGGGGACTCGCAAACCGCGATGGCCTTCGCGCCGGCCGGCATCGTTCCTTCCTTCGCGGTCTGCCCTTCCACCTTTATCCCCGCCCGTTCCAGGGCGGTGCGCATGGCGTGTGCCGAAAACCCCGCCGGGTCTGCCGGATGAAAGCGGAATTCTCTAACCCGGCTGCCTTTCCCCGCGCTTCCTGAAACCAGGAATTCCTCCTGCCCGTTTCCCGTAGCGCCGACCGAACGAACGCGCAGCAAACCGCCGCCTTTTTTCTTGCCTGAAGCGGCTGCGGGACGGCCGGCTATCCGGGCATAGTCCCCGGCCGGAACGGAATCGATCGTCACGGGCTTCCCCGCCTTGGGCGGAAAGGTCAGGCGGACGGTCAGCAAGTTGAAGTCGACAGCGGTTGCGGAAATGACAGGGTTGTAGACGCCGATGCAGTCGCTGTCCAGGCACACCTGTTCGGAGCCTGGCTGGAAGAAGCTGTTGTCTGCATAGAGGCCGCCCCTGATCTGATGGACACCCCGGTCCCTGAGCGCTCTTGCCAGTTGATCGGCATTGTCGGCTACGAAGTACGGGTCCCCGTTGCTTTTGATCCAGATATCGCTCTGAACGACGCCTCCGGATGGTTCATTCATGGTGTACAGCGCCGTGCTGAAGCGGAAAGACGGGCCGAGTTTCTTGAGGGCCGTATAGCCGGTGAGCATTTTTACAAGAGAAGCAGGAACGAAGGGTTCGGCGGCGCGGGATTCCGCAATTACCTGGCCGGATGGCAGTGCGACAATCTGGATGCCCGCCGACCCGGCAAATTTTCGTATGCGGTCCATGGCGGGCTGCAGGAGAGGTCCCTGGAGCTGTTCCTGGTCGGCTGAAACTGATGCTCCAGCAGGCAGGAACAGGACTGAAATGGAAAATATCGCGAGCAGTATTTTCTTAAAGGCTTTCATCTTCAAGGCTGTCAAAATAGCTCCAGAATTCGGGAAAAGACTTGGCGACCGAATCGGCGCCCTCTATTGCAACCCCATCCAGGCGCAGGCCGGCAAGTGCGAATGCCATCGCGATGCGATGGTCGTTTCGGGCGGGGATCGGGGCGGACGGAGCGGAAGGATTACCTCCCCTGATAACCAGGCCGTCCTCTAGCTCCTCGACGTCCACGCGCAGCATTTTCAGTCCCACCGCCACTGCTGCGAGCCGGTCGGATTCCTTGATGCGAAGATGGGCAACGTTGCGTATACGGGTGACGCCGTCAGCAAAGGCCGCCAGAACCGCCAGCGTCGGTACCATATCGGGCATTTCGTTCATGTCCATGTCGACGGCCTGGAGGTGCGAAGGCGCCGTGACGCGCACGGCTTCCGGTTCCCAGTCGATCCTGCACCCCATCTTGGCGATAACGCCGAGAAAGCGGCAGTCTCCCTGGAGGCTTTTCGACGTGATCGGGGAGGTCACGATCTCTCCTCCGGTTACGGCGGCGGCACCCCAGAAATAGGATGCGGTGGAGCAGTCGCCTTCGACGGTAACGCTGCCCGGTGCGTAAACCTGCGGTGCGGGAATCGAGATGTGGTTGGATGCGGTGCGTTCGAACCGGATGCCCGCGTTTTGCATCATCCCGAGCGTCATGGCGACGTAGGGAAAGGAGGCTGCGGGTTCCGGCCAGGTAATGCGCATCTCCTTGCGCGCGGTCGGGGCGGCAAGAAGAAGCCCGGAAAGAAACTGACTGCTCCTGGAAGCATCGACTGCGACATCGCCGCCAGAAAGACCGGTACTGGTGACTTCTACCGGGGGGAAGCCGGTCTGTCCCAGCCAGCGGATGGAGACCCCGAGCGCCTGGAGCGCTTCTGCGGCGGGCCCCACCGGCCTTTCCCGAAGCCGGGGGATGCCGTCCAGGGTGAATGTGCCGGTCCCGGCCGAGACCAGGGCGATGAGAAACCGGGTGCTCGTGCCGCTGTTTCCCAGGAAAATCGGACCGGCCGGCTGACTCCACCGATATTTCGGGGGATTTACCAGCACGGAATTTTCCCGCCACTGGATCGTCGCGCCGAGCTGTTCCAGGGCCTTGGCCGTAAGGTGCGTGTCTTCTGCGACGAGGGGGTTGCGGATTTCACTCGGGCCGGCGGCAAGGGAGGCCATCATGAGGGCGCGGTGCGTGATCGACTTGGACCCGGGCAGGCTGACTCTTGCGCGCACGTGCTTTACCGGTTTGACATATCTGACGTTATTTTTCATTTTTCACTGCTTTTTCCAGGGCCTCTCGCATGGCCGCAACGGCTGGAAGTTCGGGAACGGACTGCCCCAGCCACCATTCGAGCTGGGCGACTCCCTGGTAGAGAAGCATCTCCAGCCCTGAAACGATGGTGCAGCCTGCCTTCGCCGCCGCCACGGTAAACGGGGTCCGGCTCGGGCGGTACACGATATCCATAACGGTCATTTCGGGGCGAAAGAAAGAATCGGAAACGATCGGGGCGGCGGTCTTTCCGTCCAGGCCCACAGAGGTGCACTGCACGACCGCATCGAAATCGGAGCGGGTTTCCAGCGTCTCGAGTGGAATGAATTCGCATCCGAAATGATAGGCCAGGGCCTGTCCGCGTTCTGCGCTCCTGTTGGCGATTATGACCGCGGCTCCGGCTTTTTTCAGCCCGAATGCGACGGCCCGGGCGGCACCCCCGGCTCCAAGCACGAGCGCGCGTTTTCCATCGAGGTCGACGGCGCGGGAAAGTGCGCGCAACGCGCCCGTCCAGTCCGTATTGCAGCCCTGCCACCCGGAGTCGGTCCTCTTCAGGGTATTGACCGCGCCGATCCGTTCGGCCGTGTCGTCTACCTCGACCGCAAGCTGCCGCGCCGATTCCTTAAAAGGGATGGTTACGCTAAGTCCGCTGAAACCGGCCTTGTGCAGCACTTCCAGGTCGTGGGTGAAGTTGTCCATGCTGAAGGCTGTGTAGAGCGCCGGGATTTCCATGGCCGCAAAGGCCGCCGCCATCATCACCGGGCTGAGGCTGTGGCGCACCGGGTTTCCTATTACGGCGAAAAGCTTGTGGTGTTCTGGTTTAATCATGAGAACAGGACTTTCAGATCATGGGAAATGAAATGTGAGATGCCGGCTGCGAGCAATCGCGACTGCAAGCCGCTCAGACTGATGACAAACTCTAAAATCATCGTGATCGTCGTTCCGGCGAAAGCCGGAATCCAGTGATTTCAATCACTTCTGGCCCCCGACTTTCGTCGGGGTGACGGATTGGGGGCTTTTTCAACAGTCTGCGCGACTGCAAGCCGCTCCCACAAGTCACGGTTATTGCACTCAAACTTGGTTGGACACTGTACCGGTGTTTTAGGTTCCAGGCAAGAGCATGCAGCAGCAATTCCGCTTCAGGCAGTCACGATGGAGGTAAGAGACTTCATCATCGAGCGCATTTCCTCGGCCATGAGCTGGCCGGGGGCTGCGGGCGGCTGTCCGGGCAGCTGCACATACGTCCACGGGCTGCCCAGAAGAAGACTAACGGCCCGGCTCCATTTGCCGATAGGCCCCATACAGAATGCGACTATATCGATATCGAATTCCCTGCGGGCGAATGGAATCAGTTCGAGCAGCCTCAGGTTGTCTTCGTCGGATTGTGCGTAGGTCGCTATCTTGAGCGCATCGGGTTCCGCCTTGCACATCTTCTCCACCCTGAGCCGCAGGGCCTGGCGGGAAGGGGTTTCCACCGGATTGTGGTAGGACACCAGAATCCTGGAATCGTGCCGGCGAAAGTGCGTGACGTTCGTGCTTGCGGTTTCGTATTCGAGATCGATCCACTCGGCCCCGGCCTTGGCCGCTTCGCTCAGCATGCGCAGTCTGACGTCCTCCGGGCCGGTGAAGTGGCCCATTTCCCACTCCGGCCTGTTCGTGGCAATGACCGGAAGGCGCGAAGAACGGGACAGTTCCTTGAGATACGCATCCATCCAACCTTCATGCGCATCCCGGGTGAATGCATCGATGCGCCATTCCAGCATCTCGATACCGGGATAGTTCAGGTAATCCGGAAAATCTGCGGCAGAGCATTCGAGCAGGCAGCCGCAAAGACCTCTCGCCGGCCGCTCGACTACGTCTCCGGTTTGTTCGGTTTCAGCCCAGTTCATCTGTGTTCTCCGTTTGGGGCGTGCGCATTTTCTCTTTTTCGATTCGGAACGGCTGCGCCGGATCGCTCCTGGGATACGATCCCAAAACTTTCAAGAATGTAGTCCTGTTCCCCAGTTCCTCGAGAGCCTTGCCGACGCTGCCGTCTTCCTGGTGTCCCTCGATATCCGCATAAAATAGGTACTGCCAGGAAAAAAGCCTGTTCGGACGCGATTCTATCCGGGTCATGTTGATGCCGGCAAGCGAGCTGAGCGCCTCGTAAAGCGCTCCCGGTTTGTCGGAGACCGCGAAAAGGATGGATGTCTTGTCCTTTCCCGTCGGGGGATTCGTATAATTCCCGAGGGCAAGGAAGCGCGTGGTGTTGCCCGGGTTGTCCTCGATCCGTTCGGCCAGGATCTTCAAGCCGTACTCGTGCGCTGCATAGAGGTTGCAGATGGCGGCGCCGTTCGCATCGTCTTTTGCCAGCAGGGCCGACCTGGCGGTTGAGGAGCACTCGATCCATTCGACCGAACCGAGGTGTTCCTGGAGCCACCTGCGGCACTGTTCGAACGCCTGCGGATGGCCGTAGAGTCTTTTTACCTCGGTTACGGCACCGGCCCCGCCACAAAGATAATGCGCTATTTCCAGGTAGCACTCGCTGATTACCCGAACTTCGCGCTGGTAGAGAAGGTCCATGCTCTGCCCGACACTACCCTGGAGCGAATTTTCGACGGGAATAACCGCCAGGTGCGCCTTGCCTTTGAGAAAACTGTCGAAGACCTCTTCCAGCGAACTGCAGGGAAGGTAAGCGGCCGAATGGCCGAAAATCGCCATCGCCGCCAGGTGAGAGTAAGTCCACTCGGGACCCGGGTAGACGACCCGAAGCCTGTACTGGATGAGGCGCGAGGCCGCAAATATTTCCCGGTAGATGGACCGGAGCGACTCCTCCGACAAAGGCCCCGTGTTGAGTCCGGAAAGCCGCTGTGCGACAAGCTGCTCGCGTTCGGGATGGAAGAGGGGAATTCCTTTCGACAGCTTGATCCGGCCGACTTCCATGGCGCATTCCATGCGCCTGTTCAGCAATCGCAATATTTCCGCATCGATCCTGTCGATTTCATCCCTGAATTTCCCGAATACGTTGCTCACAAGCTGCTCCTGTACCGAATTATGCATCGACGGACTTCTAATCCGTAGGTGGAATGCTCAGATTTCATGAATCGTCTCGTCCACTTTCATCCCGAAATGGCGTCCGGCCTGTTCGACGGCGATCAGGACAGAGTCCCCGGTCTTGAGCTTTGCCACCGACAAGGCTTCCCCGCCCGGCCGCGTAAGCCGTATGGTCTCCGCATTTTGCAGCAGAACGGTACCCGGCCTGCCTTCGTATTCCGCCTCGATAAGAACGAGAGGACGCCTCTCGATTTTAACCCGCCCGACCGTGGATTCTTCCGAAGTTCCGTCGGGTCTGAACCGGAGGACCCTCTTTCCGGCTTTCAACTCGCTGAGATAGCAGGTCGCGCCTCCCGGTACCCTGACGTAGGAATGGACGGGGCCGGCGTTGATGCGAAAGGGTCTGGGGGCCACGTAAGGGCCTTCTTCCGTTTCGGCCTGCACCAGGAAAAGAAAGGCGCTGGAATTTCCCACGAGCATCCCTTCGCCCGGCTCCATAAGGGTGCAGGTATCGACGCAGACCCTGTCGCCCAGCCCGGCGTGGCTGATGCCGGTGATGCGCGCGGTCCGGAGCGGCTCCGATTCGCCCAGTTTCTTCACCCTGGCCACCATGGCCCGGATTTCCGATGGATCAGGTGAAGAGATAACCACACCCGCTACTCCCTTTTCGAGCACTCCGAGGGCAAGGTCTATGTCGCCGGGAAAGCCGACCGGCAGGAGAATCGATCCTCCTCCAGCGGCAATCAGGTTCTCGATGGGAATGACTTCCCAGGATCGAGCGGAATTCCGGCCGGACCGAAAGGGAGTGATAATGACCGTCCTGCCTGCCCGGAGCAGGTCCGCGATGCGGGCCTCATCCTTTGCGGAGCTAAGAGACTCGAAACGGATATCGTCCTGCGGATTGCCGTCAGGCTCGTAGACCACAACGGCGATCCGCCCCAGAGCAACGGCCTGAGGTGCGGCGTCGCCCGGCAGCACCAGGGCGTCCGCCCCGCTTTCGATAGCCGCGACGGCCAGTTCATCCGACCAGTTTTCCAAATGAACCCACGCCAGCTTCATCCGGTTTCTCCGGGATCTTCAAATCACTGCAAGTAAAACCTCTTTTTTTACTAAGTTTAGACGGAGAATTCAAAAGGAAAAGTCCCCGGGCGGTTGGGAGGCAGTCTCTATATTTGTAATGCCGGTTGTCCGGGGTTAAAGCATGCGACCGCAAGCCGCTCCCACAGGCAACTGATCAGGACTGCCGGTTTTCCAGCAATGCGGCGGCAAGGGACTCAAAATCGTTTCTGCCTTCGAGCTTGTCGCGCCACTTCCCCGGAACCGCTTCGGTTCCGAGGTATGCCCCGGAGACCGCGCCGGCCATGGCTCCGATGGTGTCCCTGTCGCCTCCGTTGAGGACAGCGCAGTAGATGCAGTCTTCGAAGGAGTCCGGGTGGCGGAGGAAGGAATAGACGGCAAACGGCAGCGATTCGTGTATGGCGACGGATTTGCCGAGGGTTCTCGCGGCTTCCCTGTCCGGGGCCCCAAATGCCGTGAGTTCCCGGATCAGCCGGATTTTGTCTTTGAATTTCGCGGTCAGGGCGAATGTTTCGAGTTCTTCGAGAAAGGCCGTGACCGGGAACTGCCCTCCGGTTGGCGTCCGCAGGGCCAGGTCAACCGCTTTGGCCTGGACTGCTGCGCCGTCCCTGGCGATGGGGTGGCTGTGCGTGGGAAGGGCGGAACGCGCGGCCTGTTCATAGAGGTCCGATTGGCCGTGGAAAAAAAGCCCCACAGGGGCGACTCGCATCGCCGCTCCGTTTCCGAACGAGCCTTTCCCCCTGAAAAGCATCGAGGCGGCTTCGGTATAGCGAATCCCCCCGGTTTCCACCTTGATGAAAATGGAGGGCGGACCCGAAGCATACCCGCGCCAGGGTTCGTTTTTGAAATTCCGGTGAAAAATCTGTCCCAGGTGTTCGGGATCGATCGTCTTCTTTTCGATAAGACACTGCGCGACGCCCATCGCCATTGCCGTATCGTCCGTATACTGCAGCAGGCTGCAGGCATGGATTTCCGCGTCGAGGCGAACCTTCGATTTGAAGCGGAAGGCCAGTTCGCCGATTGCATCGCCAAGAGCGCTGCCGATAAGGGAGCCGGCAAATCTGGAGAGCAGGGTGGGCATCAGCCTCCTATGGAAAACATGGGACGGGAGATGCATTTCCGGAAAACGGGATTGCTCAGTTCATGCTTTTCCGGTTTTGTCTTTATCGCGGTACGGATGATTTCTTCGATGCGCTCCGCCGGAAGCCCCTCGCGCAGGGCCTGGCGCAGATCGGTTTCATCCTTCGAGAAAAGGCAGGTGCGCAGCTTCCCATCCGCGGTAATGCGCAGCCGGTTGCACGTGGGGCAGAAATGCTCGCTCACCGGGCTGATTATTCCGATCTTTCCCGGTGCGCCCTGGAACTGGAAGTACTGGGCAGGACCATTGTTGTTGGTTTCCTCCGAGCGGGAAAGCGGCGCAATGCGCTTCAGCCGGTCGAGGATCTCCGATGCGGGCACAAAATTCGCCTCCGGACTCCCGGGCAGGAAGGGCATAAATTCTATAAACCGGATGTGAAAGGGGTACTTGAAGGTCAGGGCGGCAAGTTCTTCGATCTCATCCTCATTAATGCCGTGGATCACTACGGCATTAATTTTTATCGGAGAAAACCCTGCCAGCCGCGCCGCTTCGATCCCGTCCCACACCCGCTGGAAGCAGTCGCGCCGGGCTATGGATGCGAACTTCTCGGGCTGCAGTGTGTCCAGGCTTATGTTGATTCGCTTGATGCCCGCGGCGCGAAGCGATTCCGCGTACTCCGGGAGAAGGACCCCGTTGGTTGTGATGCTCAGGCTCTTGAGCCCCGGAATCATCGAAATGTTCCTGCATAAGGTCAGGATATCCCTTCTGACCAGGGGCTCGCCGCCGGTGATGCGGATTTTGGAGATGCCCATTCCCGCAACGATTTTGGCGACTGTGATTATCTCTTCATATCGGAGTATTTTATCATGGCCGAGCTTTGGGACGCCACGTTCGGGCATGCAATAGGTGCAGCGCAGGTTGCACCTGTCCGTTATGGAAAGCCGCAGGTAGTCTATCTTTCGCCGAAAAGCGTCAACTGGAGGTACGGCCATGGTATTTCCTTCTATTTTCAACGAGAGGAGTGCGGGGAGAAGCCGCACTTTGGTTATAACACCCGATCGAATTTTCGATAATCAAAAAAACAATATTTTCGTACCGCTCCGGTGGGGTGGGATTTTTTCGTTATGCCGGAAAGAATAATGCGCGAAGTGTACGAAAAACAGCTCATGGTATTAGAGATACCCGCCTTCCATTGTTCAGTCTCAAGTGTTGCATTCGTGAATACCGCATCGATCCAGTAATATTTTGCATCGATTATTCTTTTGAGATATAAAAGACGAGTCTCTCGTAAGAATCTGCCGTAGTTCCCACCATCTTAATGTTTGAAACATGCGCTTATTTTGGGGAGCGGATGTTTGAACGTCGATGTTTCTGTATTGGACAGAAGTAGTGCATCTATTATCATAGGGGATCTGACAGCCTTTAGCGGCAGCTAAAGCTTTCAAGGTTCCGGAAAAACAGAAGATTCCGCATCGATGTAAGTTACTCTTGCTGCAGGATATACTATGATCGATCCGATCCGCAAAAATAAATCGGCCGGGAGTTCCCCTGTCGCAATCTTCTGGTTCGACAGCAAGTTTACATGCTGCGATTGCAGTAGCGAAGCAACGATTGCCGTGCAGAAGGAAAAAATGGAGATAGTAGGCCGGAACCTGACGGATATCTTCGAAACGAGTGCGGAACTCCAGCGGATCATGGAACAGGTGTTTCGCACCGGCGCGCCGCAGCATGCGTGTGTGAGTTTCAAAAACGGGCAGGGGGCCGGCCGGACGTACCGAGCTTTTTTTCTGCCCGAAAGGGAGGAGGCCGGGAAAGTAGCCGGAGCCATCGTGTTCGGAGTACCCGAAGGAAATGGCGATTTCCTGTGGAACAGGGCGGAGCAGGAGAAAAAGGGCGAGGGGAAAAGGGCCCGAGACAAGTCCGGGGACGTGCTCCTAAAAGAGAAAAGAGCGGCCGGAAAACAGGGTGAGCTGGAGAAGCGGACCAGGGAATTGAAGCAGGTAAATGAATCCCTGCGCGCGAGCAAGGCCGTCCTCGAAAGCCTGGCAAAAGTCTCGCCAGTCGGCATTTTTCGAACGGACGGACGCGGTGATTTTATTTACGTCAACAAGCGATGGCGCCAGATATGCGGACAGACCCGCAATGAGGCGCTCCGGGAGGGTTGGCTGCGGGCCGTCCACCCGGCCGACAGGGAGCGGATAGAAATCGAGTGGCGCAGCAGCATCAGAACGCGCAGGCCCTTCAAGTCCGAGTACCGGCTGGAAAAAGACGGCTTCATCACCTATGTGCTCGGGCAGGCCTTGCCACAGTTCCAGCAGGGCAAGGTGATAGGCTACGTGGGCACCATAACGGATATAACGGATCAGAAGCGGACCGAAAAGACGCTGACCGAGTCGGAAGCGCAGCTCCGCAGTCTATCATCGAAACTCCTCACGGCCCAGGAAGAGGAGAGGAAGCGCATCGCCAACGAACTTCACGACACGATAGGACAGACTCTTGCCGCAATAAAATTCTGGGTGGAGATGATCATTCAGCAATGGAACACGATCGACAGCGAGGAGATACTGAAACGGCTCCAGATGTTCGTGCCCATACTGCAGCGTTCGATCGAGGAGACCCGGGTCATCTACATGGGACTGCGGCCGACGATCCTGGACAGCATGGGAATCATCGCAACGCTCCAATGGCTGTGCCGCGATTTCCAGAAAATGTATCCCCGGTATCATGTGGAACTCAAAACGACCGTGGAAGAAGACGCCATTCCGGCGCAGCTGCGGACGGTCATTTTCCGGATCACCCAGGAAGCATTGAACAACATCGCCAAACACAGCCGGGCGGAGTGGGTCGACATCATCCTGGCGGAAGAGGAGGGACAGGTCAGGCTGACCATAGTAGACGACGGTATCGGGTTCGACGTAAACCGAAGCCTTTCCCAGTCGCACGGAAGAAGCCTGGGCCTTACGGCCATGCGCGAAAGGGCCGAGATAATCGGAGGGGTTTTTTCCATCGTCTCGGCGCCCGGCAAAGGCACAACCGTCCGGACATCCTGGCCTGCAGAGCCACCTGGGGGCAAGCGAGGCTGAAGTCTCGGCCACCGACACGGCACATGACAACTCCGGGTATTTCTTCAAACCGTATGGGCGCTTATGATCGCGGCTAAAAGCCGCTCAGATTGATGACAAACCCTAAAATCATCGTGATCGTCATTCCTGCGAAATCACGCGTTCCGCGTGAGGAATCCAATGTTTTCAAGCACTTCTGGACCCCGACGTCTGCCCCGGACCCGATCCGGGGTTCGTCGGGGTGACGGGTTGGGGGCTTTTCAACAGTCTGCGCGGCTAAAAGCCGCTCCCGCAAATTGAGCCTGGCCGGGTAGGTCAGGGAATGCACTTGATGTCGAGAAGCGGGGTGCCGTTTACCGCATCCAGGCCGCGCACGCGGAGGACCATTCCGTCAATTTCCAGTATCTCGACCGTGTCGAGTGCGATGGGATTCGGACGGTCGGGACTCCTGGTGGAGAAGACGCCCCTTAGCGGCCGGGTATAGTCTTTCCTCGGGTGGACCTGCAGGCACTCCCGTTTGGCAAGATTCATCCAGTAGAGGATCATGATCTTCTGGCCGGGCGCGAGGCCGAGCATGGCATCGCGGTAGGCTTCATCGATGACCAGCCTTCCCGCTATGGAATCCTCGCTGCCCATGCGTGGAGCCGAGTGGGTATCCTCGATCGGGCTTTCTATGTATCCTATGGGTTTTACGCTGAATTCCCCGGAACTCTTTTCCATTCTTGTCTCCTCTTTTTAGAGTTCCCCAGCCAGTCGTTCCCTGAGCAGGGTGAAGCGCTCCTGCATTTTGTTGTTCCTGATCGCGATGGCCAGGGCCTTTTTCGAACCCACCACGACGACCAGCTTTTTCGCCCGGGTTACAGCCGTGTAGAGCAGGTTGCGCTGCAGCATCATGAAATGCTGCGTCAGTATGGGGAAGATAACGGCGGGGTATTCGCTTCCCTGGGCCTTGTGAATGCTGATCGCGTAAGCCAGGACCAGTTCGTCCAGCTCGGAGAACTCGTACTTGACCGGGCGTCCGTCGAAATCGACCCGGACTTCCTGGTTCTCGTAGTCTATGCGCCTGATGCGGCCGATATCCCCGTTGAAGACGTCCTTGTCATAGTTGTTCCTGATCTGCATTACCTTGTCGTTGACGCGATAGGTTCGCCCGCCCCTGTCCAGGGTGACGCCTGTGGGGTTGAGCGCGGCCTGCAGGGCCGTATTGAGGTTTTGTGCCCCGGCGGTGCCTCGGTGCATGGGGCTGAGCACCTGGACATCTTCCATCGGATCGAGGCCGAATCGGCGCGGGACGCGCTTCGTGCAGACCTCCAGGATCGTATCCACAGCCGCCTCGGGGTCCTCTCGGCCGATGAAGTAGAAGTCCTGCCTGTTGCCCGGTTCGATGCGCAGGTCCGGGAAGTCTCCCAGCCGAATGAGGTGCGCATTGGTTATGATCCGGCTCTGGCTTGCCTGCCGGAAGATTTCGGTAAGCCTGATGACCGGGAACCTGCCCGAATCGATTATATCGCCCAGGACGTTGCCGGGACCGACGGAGGGGAGCTGATCGGAGTCGCCGACAAGGATGAGCACGGCTTCGGGAGGTACTGCTTTGAGCAGGTGGTGGGCGATGACGATGTCCATCATAGAGGTTTCATCGACGATGACCAGGTCGGCCGACAGAGGCTTCTGTTCGTTTCTTTGAAAACCGCCCGCCATTGGGCTGAATTCGAGGAGCCTGTGTATCGTTGCGGCCTGCTGTCCGGTGGCTTCGGAAAGCCGCTTGGCCGCGCGGCCCGTCGGGGCGGCAAGGTTGACCCTGGCTCCCATCCTGCCGAATATCGTCAGGATGGCCCGGATGAGCGTTGTCTTGCCGGTTCCGGGGCCGCCGGTAATCACGACCGTTTTCTCCGTGAGCGCCCGCTTCACGGCTTCCTCCTGGAGCGGGGCAAGGGAAAAGGGCAGGTGCGCGCGCAGCCAGGCCATGGCTTCTTTCAGGTCGATGCCGGTGCGCAGGGTGCGGTAGCGCTGGATTGCCGCGATGCGTTTTGCAGCCCCGGTTTCCGCCGCATGAAAGGTCCGCAGATATACCGCGCGGCTGTCTCCGAATCGTGCGGTGGCAACCGGACCGAGGATTTCTTCCCTGATGCGGTTGTCCGCCTTGAGCTGAAGAAGCGCTTCTTCGATTATGGGGGCCTCGATTTCGAGGGTCTTGCAGCTCCTTTCGACAAGCTGCCCGAAGGGCATGCAAACGTGGCCCTCTTCGGCCGCTTCGTGCAGCACGAATAGAATACCCGCTTCGGCGCGCAACGGGGAATCCGTTTCAAATCCGAGATTCATCGCGAGCTTGTCGGCCGTGAGAAATCCTATTCCAAGGACTTCCATGGCCAGGCGATAAGGGTTCGTTCTGGCGATGTCGAGCGAATCCTTGCCGTACTGTTTGAAGATGCGGACCGCGAGGGCGGCGCTGGTGCCGTTAGAGCGCAGGAAAACCATCAGATCCCGTATCTCTTTCTGATCGTCCCAGGCTTTTTTGATCTGCTCTATACGGTACTTGCCGATCCCTTCGACTTCCCGCAGCCGCTCCGGTTCCTTGTCGATAACCTCCAGAGTGTTTTCGGCAAACCGCTTGACTATGCGCTCGGCCATTTTCGGGCCGATGCCCCGGACGAGTCCCGAGCCGAGGTATTTCCTGATCCCTAGAACAGTGGACGGGGCGGAAGTTTCGTAGCGTTCCACCCGGAACTGCTGCCCGAAGCGGGCGTGAGTCGACCACTCTCCCTCCATCACCAGCACCTCGCCGGGACAGACAGAAGCAAAATTGCCGACAGCCGTGACCAGGTCCCTGCGTCCCGGCACCTGGACCTTTATCACGCTGTACCCGTCTTCTTCGCTGGTGAAGGTGATCCTTTCAACCAGACCCTTCAGCGCCATAGTCATATTTTTCGGCAAATCCAGATTTTCGGATGCAAAACACTTAACATTTCCCCGACACCTATTGTATAATTTACGACAATGAATTCCTAATTTTGACAAACCAGCTGAACGTGCTAACATTCATGTTGAAGGGAATATTAAGAAGCGGGGCTCTGCGAAAATCTTTTTGCGCCGTCGGCCTATGCGGTTCGGCCTTGGATTCATCCCGTAAAAAGAGCAGGTCCCAGAATTTATTTGGCAGAGAGGTCGCCCGATGTCCCTTTACATCAAAACCGATGATTACCGAAAACATGGAATCAGTAAATACTCCGATCCGGCAGTGATTCGGGCGGTAGTACAGAAGGAGCTTAATATCGATCGGGTTTTCGTCTCTTTCGTGAACAAGCATGAATACATCCGAGTAGATTTTTTGCAGCCGAGGCCACCCCGCAAATTCAGCCGGAGGCCAAGCAGGCGAGCCGCTTCGAAGTAAGGCCAAAGGGCGTCCCCGGGGACGCCCTTTCCTTTTCCCGAATCTTCGCGATCCCCCCCGTCCCCTTGTACTCCGATCACGATAGATTGTCCATCTGCATGACTATGGCGGAGGCGAGATGAGCGTCGAGTTGAAGCTCTTTGTCTATGGAACTTTGAAAAAGGGCTTTTCCAATCATGCTCGCCACTGCAGGGGTGTTTTGCGCATCGAACAGGCCCGGCTTACCGGAAAGCTTTTCAAACTGACCCCGGAGGTCCCCATACTGGTGGTTCCGGAGAGCGCCATATTCGCCCGGGGTTCGTCGGATGTCGGCGCCGACATGAGGCTCCAGGATGAAGTCCGGGCGGCTCGCGGGCATGACGATGTGAAACCCGGCGCCGCCTGGAAAACGATACGCGGCGAACTTCTCGTTTTCAACGATCCCGAAAAACGGCTTCCTTCCCTTGACCGCCTGGAGGAATTCCGTCCCGGCTGGCCTTCCACTTACAACAGGGTGCTTGTTCGCACCACTCGTCATGATGATTGTCGCTGTTTTGCCTGGACGTACGTCGCCGGGATCGATACGGACGGCCTGGAGCCGTACGAGGAAGAAACCTGGTTTCCGGAGGCGCTCGGGAATGCGTAGGTGCAGCGTTTCGGGGATCAGTGCGGCATAAGAGTTGAAGGTTTGCTGAGCGAACGGTTGCCCTGCAACACGGAAAAATGAAGCCCCAGATCGGAAAGAAGGGCCATGTGCTGTTTTTCCTCTTCGATCATGCGATCGAGGAATTCCTTCTCCATGGGACTGGAGGCTTCTGCCAGGCTGAGAATAAAGAACCGGACACAGGCCTGCTCGATATTCAGGGCGTTTTCGAGCGCAATCAGGTCCTGCGGCCCGGGTAGAGACGACCCGCCCTGATCGAATATGAGCTGTCGAATCTCCCTGGCCCTCTTGCGGCTCCAGGGCTTCAGGGCGGGATAGGGATTGGAGACATCCCCTGCCTCGATTGCCGCCCTGGCTTTCTCAAAACTCCCGATGTGCTCCGCTTCCAACTCCATCAGGAACGCAAAGGTTTCCCTGCCTGCTTTCGATAAGCTTTCCCT
>JAEZXS010000013.1 GCA_023442755.1 Pseudomonadota bacterium
GCCTGAAACCCACCGGGGCAGACCTGGACGGTGAGTATACGGTGGAGCTTACCGACGGGAACATGGTGGAAGTGCGCACGACTTTCAACGAACTCAGGGGCGTGCTGAAGGGTTACACCCTCGACAAGGTCTCAGCAATCACCGAAGTTCCGGCCGAGCAGATAGAGCGGATCGCGGTCGAAGCAGCGACCAATAAGCCTATCCACGTCATCTACGGTGCCAGCAATTATCAATGGTACAACGGCGATCTCAAGGGGAGGGCGCTCTCACTGCTTCCCGTATTAACCGGATGCATAGGCATAAGCGGCGGCGGCATCTCCACCTATGCGGGCCAGTACAGGATTCGTTTCGATCTCAAGGAATGGTGGCTCCCGAGGGAAGGAAAGCTGAACTGGGTCCCCTATCTGCATTTCCTCCAGGGTGGCGGCAGGAATTATCCAAAAAAGGGGATCAAAGCAATGATAGGCGGATGGGGAAACCCATTCGACCAGCACAACATGGCCAACATTTTGAGAGACAGGGCCTCATCAGGCGATATCGAATTCGTCGTGACGTTCGATTTCCAGATGACCACCTCGTGTCAGTGGTCCGATGTCGTTTTCCCGGCCACGAGCTGGTATGAAAACTACGAGCTGACCGCTACCATTTTGCATCCCTATCTTCAGATCCAGCAGCCCGCGATCAAACCGATGTTCGAGAGCAAGCCGGGGCTGTGGGTCATGAGAGAGCTCGCCAAAAGATTGAACCCGGAATTCGAAAAGTTCTTCTATCCCGGCCTGAACGAAGATGAAGCGTCGGTGAAAGTAATGGAACTGCTTCTTGAGACTGGTGGGCCGGAAGTCAGGGACATAACTCTCGGGATGTTGAAAAAAGGACCGGTCCGCCTTCATTCCACCGCACCAAACGACAGGCAGATTCCTTTCTGGGAACAAGTCCACGAGAGGGTCCCTTTCCCTCCCCGCAGCTACCCGCCGCCTCTGCCGGTTACCGCCAAGTTCCTCAGAAGCGGGCGGATCGAGTTCTACAAGGATGAAGACCTGTTTCTCCAGATGGGTGAACAGCTTCCCGTCCACAAGGAGACCTTCTCGGAAACCGAATACAAGCAGGACCCCGCCGTTCGAGCCAAGTACAGGCTGCGCTTTATCACGAAGAACTCTCTATACCGCGTGCATTCGACCCATTCCAACAACGTGTGGCTGAACGAATTGCAGGGGCATATGCCCAAAGTCTTCCTTAACGAAGCTGACGCCGGGGAAAGGGGAATCAAAACCGGCGACTTTGTCGAAATCTACAACAACCGAGGCAAGACGAAAGCCTACGCGGTGATAGATCCCGGGTGCCGGATGGGGACAGTGATTTTAGAGGAGGGATGGTGGGCGAAATACTTGAACGACGAATCCTATAACTCTCTGACCATGCCCTGGATCAAACCTCTTCACGAAATATACTTCGTCCCCGGCATATGGTCGCCGACCACGGTCTGGAACGAATGCCTGGTCGAAGTGAGGAGGGTATCGGCATGAGAAGAGGGATGGTGATCGATCTCGAAAAATGCATCGGGTGCCGCTCGTGCGCGGTGGCCTGCAAACAGCATAATGCTCAGCCCTCCGGCACTTGGTGGAATCGGGTTTTCACTCCTGGAAGCGTGTTTCACGGCGTGGCTCCCGTGAAGGGGAAAGAATACTTTCTTCCCGTAAGCTGCCAGCATTGCCGGAATGCCCCATGCGAGAAAGCTTGCCCGGTCGATGCGACATTCAGGCATGCGGATGGGTCGATCCTGGTGGACTTCGAAAGATGCATCGGCTGCCGCTATTGCATGGCCGCGTGCCCTTATGGGGTGCGCCAGTTCAATTGGGAAGATCCCGGTAAATCCGTCAATAAATATGGCTACACCAACGGCTATACCTACGGCTATCCAAAGGAATACCGGCTGAACGGCAGGCTGGTCTATGCGCCGGTGCGGTTCAAGGGAGTGGTCGAGAAGTGCAACTTCTGTGTCCATTACCTTGCCGAAGATCTCGACCCGGCCTGCGTACGCGGCTGTCCCGGCAAGGCCCGGTTCGTCGGGGACCTCGACGACCCCGACAGCGAGGTCTCCCGGATGATACGGGACAAGAACGGATTCAACCTGCTCCAGGAAAAAGGGACAAAGCCCAGCGTCTTCTATCTTCCTCCGAAAAGAAAGGAGGTCTGAGCCATGAGCAAAAAGACGGGCTTGACGATAACGTTCGTGCTGATGACAGCGGGCTTTGCCGCCTGGGTTTGGCAGTTCCGGGAAGGACTTGTCCTGACCAACATGGGCAACTCCTACACCTGGGGGCTCTACGTCTCGGGCCTGGCGTTCCTTATCGGAAATGCTGCGGGAGGACTGGTTTTGACTTCCCTGATCTACCTTTTCGGGGTCGATAGCCTCAAACCTTTTGCCAAAATCGGCGCCCTCACCGCTTTCGTAAATGTGAGCGCCGCGATGGTCGCAATATTTCCCGAGATAGGACAGCCAGGCAGGATATACAACATGCTCATCCATCCCAAGTTCTCTTCGCCCCTTGTTTGGGATGCGGCGGTGCTAAACTTGTATGCCGGTCTGTCGCTTGCCTATCTCTATATTTTGATGCTGCCGGACCTCAAGGGGCCTTTGCAAAAGATCGCGCTGAAAGTAGATAATCCGAAGGAGTTTTCGGCAAAGCTGGCCAGGCGTCTCGCTCCTTTTTCTCTTGTCGCGGCATCCACGTCGGTAACAGCCTGGCTCTTCGCAACGCAGGGGGCCAGGCAATGGTGGCACTCGGCGTTGCTGGCGCCGGATTTCGTGGCTGCGGCAACTTCTTCAGGGACGGCCGTGGTGCTGCTGGTATCCCTGCTGACCTACGGCATGAAGGAGCAGTACCGCCAGGCATATCGCACCATGTCTGTCATTATCGCCACAACTTTTTTTATTCATCTTTTTTTCATGTACAACGATTATTTCATCCACGCCTGGTATGGCGCAAGCGAGGCTGTGAACACCCTTTCCATCATTTTCAGAGAACATATATGGGCGCATGCTTACGAAGTTGTGGCGCCCCTGGCGGGTGTCATCCTGCTGCTGAACGCGAAGATGAGGAAAAGCGCGGGGATGATCGCAAGCTGCTGCCTTCTGATATCCGGAATATTTGTACATCGCTTTCTAATAATGCCGGGGGCCTTCGAGAGGATCGTGCTGACGATCAATCCTATGGGGCTTCAGGATATCGAATGGTCGGTCCCGATATCGTCGGGGAGGTACGACGTGTCACTCGATACATTCGTAACCGACTGGCATTACTTTCCCAGCGGAATCGAAATAACTATCTGCCTGGGCGTGGCGGCTTTTGCGTGTTTTTTGATAATATTGGCCATAGATCGCCTCCCGATAGTAAACAGGGTGGAATCATGAAAGAAGGCGATGTGATCCCGGTTGAGGAGCTACAGCGTCTGTCGATACTGTTCGCCTATCCGGACGAACTGCCCGGCGGCCAGGCTGATGCCGCCAGGGCGAAAGAGGCGGACGGAGTCCGACTGAAAAACCTCCAGGCCGAATATGTCCGGCTTTTTATAAACTCACTTCCGGAGGTTCCCTGTCCTCCCTACGGTTCATTTTACATCGAAGGCTCTCTTATGGGCGAATCGACTGTAAGGCTCAGAAAACTCCACCTGAGTTACGGGCTGCTGACTGATGAAATGCCGGACCATATAGCCGTGGAGCTGGAACTCCTGATGCTCCTCGGGGCGCTTTCCGGGAAAGACTCCGACATGCATCGGGATTATGAATTTGTCCTCGGTCATTTGAGGCACTGGGTACCCTGTTTTTTGGACCGGGTGGAAGAAAATGACGAGTCCGGTTTTTACAGGGACCTCTCCAGGTGGGCGCGAAAGGTCCTCTGTGTCGAGACTTGATTCCGGCCTCCAATTGCCTTTTAGCCCCCTTTAAAGGCTGGTGGAACGGACCCGTTTCACCAGCATGAGGAAAGAACTGAGGCTTCTGGATATGCTGTTGGGAACTTGTGGTCGGTCGGCTCAGGGCTGTCGTAGTCGATCACGACATTCTCCTAGAGGGAGTCCGATTCTTCCTGTGCCTCATACGTAAGGAGTATGGCATAAAGGCCTTTAGACGTAAGCACGGAGCTATAAACGTAGACCAGGGCGATCTTCGTGTCTTTGAGCTCCCATTCCGTCGAGTAGAGAAACTGGCGCGGCGGGAACTTCTCAGGCGGGTCCTGCGATGTCGGTGGCCCGTATTTTTGCTCAAACATGCGTGAGAGCTTTCTATACTGGTCATCCCTTGCGGACTCGGAGGGGCCCGTTGTGAGAGTCACGCTTGCGAGCTTCCCGTCTGTCATAGTGAAGTAGACCGTATAGGTTTGACCCTCAAACTGGTAGCCTTCCATCTTGAGCGCCCATCCCTTTGCTTGATACTCCTCACTCGCTTTTTCAATCTTGCCGGGGTAGAGCTTCTTCAGGTCGGCCTCGGTCATTCCCCATCTGGTGTCGGCCCATCCCCCCAGGGACTTGCCGGCCTTTGCCTGCTCCTTTGCCAGGGCGGGCGATGTTATGAGCAGGGCGACCAGGGCCAGGGCAACTCCAACGAACGGTTTAAACTTCATAAGATAGTCCTCCTGTGAAGATTTTCGCTCGAAAGCGGCTTATAGACTAAGACGCATAGTCTGTGGACAGCAACCAAAAAATGAAGGAGTATGTCGCAAAAACCTATCAGGAGAAGCGTCCGGCATTCAAGAAGCTGTTCAAGGCCATTCCGGTTTTTCCACATAGTCCATTTTTTCCAGTAAAAGACCCACTAGAATCCCACGGGATTTTTTCCGAATTTTGAGCCTTAGCGGCCGCTCTACCTTTGGACCAAATCACATATGATCAGGAAATGAGAATAGTTCATGTGATATCGATCCGATCTATATAAGAGAGCTATTGGCATTTGCAGGCCCCTTTTTTTCGAACTTTCCCGATGGGGTTCGACCAGTAGACTGTGTCATATCCAAACAACGAGAAGAAATGCGAGCAAAAGTGGGAATAAAGCCTGGCTCCCGGCCTTCGCCCATAGCCGTCAACTTTAGGAGTCGTAACCACCACTCGGTCTGAACTGTTGTGGGAAAGGCTTCCAGTCTCGATCCTTTAGAAACTTTTCAGGCAACCTGAACTCATTTTCCCC
>JAEZXS010000121.1 GCA_023442755.1 Pseudomonadota bacterium
GCACAAAGCCCGCCGGGTAGTCGCGGTACAGCTCGAAATAGCCGCGCCCCAGCCGGGAAGGTTTATCAATGAAAAACCGGCCTCCAAGCTCGACACTGCCTCCCAACTTGTAGTTTCCGAACTCAACCTGAGCTGGAACATCTGATACAGCCAGGGACAGAAGCAGGAGTGCGAAGAGAAAAAACGCCGATACTTTTCGATGCAAGCTCTTCATGTCTGCCCCCTATCGGAAGAAAAGAGATCCGCGGGCCGGGTTGTTCGACCCATGGATATTCACGTGGCAATCAGTACACGTCCTGCCGATAGCGTGCGAAAGACGCTGGTTGTCGACTCTGAGGCTGTGGAAATTCACATGGCAGGACCGACAAAGCCTGATCTCAGGGGTCTTCACCAGTCTAGGGTAGGCGCTCCCGTGGACTTGATGGCAGTTGGCGCAGTTTTCCGTAACCGGAGGATGCTGGAAGATTACCGGACCTCGGTACTCGGCATGGCAGGTGAAGCAAAGCTCATTTGTCGAGTTCGCCTTAATGAGTTTGTCCGAAAAGGTTCCGTGCGGGTTGTGGCAACTGTTGCAACTCATCTTGCCTTCACGCAGGGGGTGATGCGAAAAACGCATCTGCTCGCCAACCTGCTGTTTGTGGCATGTATTGCACGTGTCCATAATCGTGGCGCCTGCAAGCAGGTAGCGCGTTGCGTTCTCCGGCCCCTTGGTATGAACCATGTGGCAATCGGTACAGCCCACGTCCCGGATTTCATGCGTGCTGTTCTGCCAGAAAAGGCGCTGCTTCTTCTCATGGCACTGCAGGCAGGCATCGTTGCGGGTGGAAACCGGGGTGGGACTTCCCTTCTTGAACCGAATCATGTTTCCGAATTCCTTGCCGTCGGAATCGGCGTGATCTTTTCCCGGCCCATGACAGGATTCGCACACCAGCTCCTCGGGGGAATTTCTCGGATGCTTGATGAAGAGAGTCCCCATGGCCGTCTTTTCCAGCCGTTTGACAACCTCTTCATGACAGCACTGACAGACGGAGATGCCTACGCACTGTTCCTTTGGCGGGCTTTTGGCCGGAGCACCTACGTATGGGATAAAAAGGAAACTAACCAACGAAATAAACAGGACAATTCCGGATACAAGGATTCTGCGCATGCGGCTCCCCACTGGATTGAATGAGGAAAAAAAAGGGACTGGTGACAGGACAAACGACTGAAACGTGCAATATGGGGTTTAGATAAAAACGATATGTAAGTCCGTCAAGGATAGGCATGGCGAAAACGATTGATATAGGAATAAAAATATAGATGGAAGATACTTATGAGGCCATTTATAGGATAATTCCGAGCAATATCTATCTATAACATGCAATATAAAAGCTTTTCGCTAAGCAGCACAATTCTTTAGTGCGAGGTCCTCCTGTTTCAGAAATCATAATTCAATATCCCCAGCACCGTGTGAGAATCATAGCTTTTACGTATGTCTCCTTCCCGAAACGGTTCCCGAAGATATATCCCGTTCCGTCCTGCACCGAAATCCTCGAACAGGTAGCGAACTTTAAAGAAAGCTGCCCGGTGTATTTGTACTGCAGGAAGATCTCCATCCTTGCAAGCTCGCCCGTCGCCGCTGGAACCGAACGCCACTCGGAATTGGCGAGGGAAAAACTCCCCGGGGAAACCAGCCGGAGCCTTTCCGGAATAATGTCGAAGTCCAGTTGGCCGCCCAGGCTAACGAGGCTATCCCTGGCCGTAACGACAGCGCCCTCGTTCGTGCCGTCAGCCTGGCGCGTCCTGAATTCCTCGTGGGTGTAGCCGGCCCGCAGCGCCAGACGGTTTCCGGGCACCCACCTGATCTCCGCCCCGGTCGCCCAGGTTTTCCCATCAAGCAGGTTGAAAAGCGAACGGTCGTACTCATAGGCAGCGAAATCGCTTTCTAAAATGGGATGCAATCTTTCTTCGCGCAAATCTTCCGACTTCCGACTTCCAGCCCATCCGCTGCGCCGCAGAACCAGCTTCGCTTCATAACGGATACTCCCAGATGATGCCGTGGATCGGGCAGATACCCGCCTCCGGCAAGCCGGAGCATCTTTGGAAACGTCCTCCGTGCCAATTTCACTGAATGCAATTACCCGATCTGTTTCGCTTTGCGCGTATTGGATGTGGAATGACCAACTGCCAGCAGGATGAAAGATTTATGGGCCATAGAAAAAGAGCTTCCCGAACGGACGGCCTCAAACCTCCAGCCTCAAGCCTTGCCTGAATCGGAAGAGAGCGGTACGATGTACGAAAAGAGGGAGATCGCATCCGTTTTTTTGTCGCTTCCAGGAGTTTATACATCGGGTGAAGAGAATTGGGAGGTACACAGTCTGCGGCCTGCTCGGCAGAGGCGGCATGGGGACGGTCTACAAGGTCCGGCTTCCGTATATCGAAAGGACTGTCGCCCTCAAGCTGTTCTCGCCGCACCCGAACCTGGTAAGCCTTATGGGATACCAGGCCGTGCGCAGCCTGTTTATTTCCGAGGCGACAAGGATTGCGTCCCTGCGCAGTCCGAATATCGCAGAAATCCTGGATTTCGACTTCGATGGAGAGCGGCCGTTCTTCACGATGGAATATTACTATCACGACCTTGGCGCACTTATCGGCGAAGGCGCCCGGGTAGAACATCCCACCAGGATTCTCAGCCTGGATAAAACCATACACTATGCACGGCAAATACTGGAAGGCATTGCAAGGATGTCGCGCGCCGGTATCGTTCATCGGGATATCAAACCGGGCAACCTGTTGATCTCGGACGAAGACCGGATCAAGATTTGTGACTTCGGCTTTTCGAGGCTGCGCGGCGAGAAACTGGGCAGCCTTCCCCACCTGCTCGTTGGTTCCCCGTATTATGCGGCGCCCGAGCAACAGGAAGATCCCGATAAGGTGGACCAGAGGGCCGATTTGTATTCCACGGGCGTCATCGTACACCGGCTGGTTACCGGACTACTTCCCGAAGAGGGCATCTGCAAACCCAGCAGGCTCCACCCTGATGCCGACCCCGAGTGGGACGTGTTCCTGGAAAAAGCGCTCGACCCAGACCCGGACCATCGCTATGCGTCCGCCGAAGATATGCTTGGCGCCCTGGAGGCACTTGCCTCCTCATGGGCGAAACGGAAAGAAAATATCTGCAGGCTGTTTACAGACCCGCGCATCGCAACCTCCAGGGCGGAAGCACAAAGGCGGTTGCGCAGCGTACCTGTCAAAACCGGCACGAAGGCTATTCCATCCTTTTTCCACTGCGATGAACTCATGCGTCCGCACCAGTATGCCGAGGCCGCACTTCAGGCGGGCCCGTCGGATGGAACCGTGTCGGACCCCGCTACGGGTCTTGTCTGGCAGAGGTCCGGATCGGAGGATCGCCTCAGCTGGCGGGAAGCGCACCAATACGTCGCTCGCCTCAATGAAATACGCTTTGGGGGCATTGCCGGGTGGAGGCTCCCGACCATTGCTGAACTTTTCTCCATTCTGCGCCCCCCTGTCCCGGGAAGCACGGACTGCATCGGCTCGGATTTCGATAAAAGACAAAAGATGCTGTGGAGTTCCGACCGGCGGACATTCGTGAGCGCATGGTTCCTGAATATGGAACTCGGCTTTGCCGGCTCTTCAGATATCAGCTGCGCCTTTTACACCAGGGCCGTTTCCGAAAGCACCGCCCCCCGCATTCCGACCCTATCTTGAATCTCTGTCTGCCGGCTTCGATGCGGCGTCATTCATCTCCACATTGCAACCCACCGGGCAGTACTTACCATTCCCAATAAGAAGGCCATTATCCTTTAGGACTTATTAGTGCAGGATGCATCTGAGATAGGAGAGGCGCAAATGGAAGAAACGAGGATAGATTGCAAAGAATGCGCAAGCATGCCCGCCGAGTTGCAGGCGTATGCCGAAAAAACATGCCGTTTATGCGGCACTCTGCATTGCGATGAATGTTTGAACGAAGCGGGATACTGTACGCCGTGCAGCGAAACTCTGGGCTTCAGCAAAGAAGAAGCAATAGCCGTATAGTGAACCGGGAAGGGAACTGGAAGGGCACGGAGAGGTCCGTGCCCTTTGCGCGAATCTGCCGGGCAGATCAGATTTTTTTGGCCGCAACCAGGCGGGCAAAGTGCTCGAAGGACCTGTCGTACGTCCGCTCGGCTTCTTTCGAAAAGCAACAACCGGGCAACTGCCTGCTCTTGAGATGATATTGGATGCATTCACAGCAGATACCCTGCCTCGGGCATCCGCCGTAACTGCAAGTGCACTTCTCGAGATTTTTTTCTTTCCTGCATTCCATCAGTGCGCCGCCTCGACGTGAGCCTCTACGGCTTTTTCCCTGGTCGAACCGCCTTTCACGAGGACCGTCACCAGCAGAATAAACAGGATTACTTCCCAAACGATGACGCCGGTCCAGCTTTCAGTAAACCCATAGGTGATTCCGCCGCCCAGGATCGCGGGAACGCCGGAGAGTATGATCATTCCAAAACGCCATGCCCAGTCCATTATGCTTTCTCCCTTTATCGAAAGTGTTTATGGAAGATTTTCACCGTGTGCTGGAAATTCCTAACACAAGCCCGTCACGCTTTCAACTTTTTTGCACCATTTTTCCCAAACAGCTATTCGTTCTCTTCTGCGCCCGATCGTTTTCCGGCGCACTCTATTCCATATTTCTTTATCTTGTAATGAATCGCCCTTCGACTGATTCCGAGAAGCTGAGCTGCGTCCTTCTGGACGTAGCCGGCCTGCTGGAGAGCGCGCAGGATCGCATTCCTCTCGCTTTCTTCAAGGGACAGCGAATCGCTTGCGGCTGCAACTGCGGCCTTGAGCGGGGCCACTGGAAGGCCGGACAAATGCAGGTCGCTTTGTCGCAGGATGCCGTCCCTGCACAGAACGACTCCCGCCTCCAGTGCATTTTTCAGTTCCCTGACGTTACCGGGCCAGGGGTATTCGCACAACCACTTGAGCGTCTCGGCGGGCAGCTTGACGAGCGGAAGATTCTGATTCTTGCAGAAGGTCTCGATAAACTGCTGGACAAGGATTGGGATATCTTCCTTTCTTTCCCGGAGAGGAGGAATATTCAAGGTCACCACGCGCAGCCGGTAATAGAGGTCTTCTCGAAAACTGCCGGCCTCCACTTCCTCGCGAAGGTCTATATTGGTTGCCGAGATGATCCGGCAGTTTACGGGTATTTCTCTCAAGTCGCCGATTCTTCGGATTTTTCTGTCCTCGAGAAATCGCAGCATTCGAACCTGCATCTCCTGGGAGATGTTTCCGATTTCATCCAGGAAAAGCGTTCCCTTGTCCGCGGCCTCGATGAGTCCTTTCTTGTCCTTGATGGCATGGGTGAAGGCTCCGCGTACATGCCCGAAAAGCTCGCTTTCGAGCAGCCCGCTGGGAGTGGAGCCGCAATCGACAACCATAAAGGGCTGCTCCCTCCTCGGCCCGCGCTGGTGCAGCAATCGCGCAACCCTCTCCTTTCCGACCCCGCTTTCGCCCAGGATAAGGACGTTCACATCGCTTCTGGCAATGCGGTCGATAAGGTCGAAAAGCTCGCGCATCGCCGCGCTCTTTCCTCCCCAGAGCGATTCGGTGATTGGCGGAAGGGCATCCAATGCCGGGCGCTGCACGCTTTTCTTGAGGACTTCCTGGACCTTAGAGATGAGTTCACGGCCGTTGAAAGGCTTTGTCAGGTAGTCGGCCGCACCGGCCTTCAGCGCCTTGACCGCATCCGGGATGGTTCCATAGGCTGTGAGGAAGATGACCGGCAGGCCCGGACGCACCGACTGAGAAGCGGCAAAGAGGTCCATGCCGCCCATACCCGGCATTTTGACATCGCTTATCATCAGATCGACCTGCCGGTTCTTGAGCAACTCCAGGGCTTCCTCACCGCCGGCAGCGGTGAGCACCTGGTAGTCTATCGAGGCAAGCCTCGCCTCCAGCACCGCCAGGATGTTCTGGTCATCATCGACAACAAGTATGGTGGGTTTCGCAGCCAAATTGACACTCCACGATCAGGCATCGGTTCAGTAGCGACACGCACGACTCCGCTGACCGCATGGGGGCATAGCGCAGGTGCTCTTACCTTAAGGAGCAGTCGCCTCCTGTTTCTTTTCCTGATATTTTCTATGTATTTCTTCCAGCGATTCAAGCTGGTGCCGCAGTCTGCGGACTTCTTTTTCGCGCTGTTCGAGCCTGGCCCGAAGGTTCTCCACTTCCTTTTCCTTGGTTTGAAGCATGTTTTTGTACATTCCTCCGGCCGCTGCATCCTTGAGGGCCCTGCGCACTTGATCGGGCGAGGCATCGCCTTTTTCGGGCGCCTGGAACAGGTGAGCGGAAACCTCGTGAAGGAGGGGAGTAAGCAGCCTGGGGTCTTCGCCCTGGCTTCCAATGGGAACCTGGCTGCTCCAGCGTTCCCATTCGTCCATGGCGCCCTTGAACTCCTCGGGGGTCTTCGCTGCAGCAAGCATGGCGGAGGCGGCGGCATACAACGACTTCCGGCGAAACTCATCCGAGCCCGCAGTCTGGCTCAGCGCTTCAAAAACCTCTCCGGCCAGCTTGTAATCTCCCGACCAGAAAGCTCGCATACCGGCCTCCCAGGCGTTCTGTTCCGCGCCCGGCTCAATGGATACGGGGGCAGACTGCTTAACGACCGGGGGCGCCACACACGCCGAGAGCCCGAGAAAGGCGAAGCCCAGGCAACAGCTCCAAATCCACCTTGAACGGCTAACCGTCTTAATTGCATCCATAGCTCATTCTTTCCGAAAGACGGGAAGAGTGAAACTGAAGGTGCTCCCTTTTCCCGGTTTGCTGTGAACCGTGATTTCGCCACCATGCGCTTCTACTATGTACTTCGAGATGCTCAAGCCCAGGCCCACGCCGTCCACCTCATCACGAACACCGGATGCCCGGTAATATTTATGAAATACAAGGGCCTGCTCCTCTTCCGCAATTCCCGCCCCGCTGTCGCACACCGAGAAAACGAGTTGAGGCTCATTCCCCGAACTGTCGGCCTCCACGGTGACCCGGATCTCGCTTCCCGCCGGGGAGAACTTGATCGCATTGCCGAGAAGGTTTAGCAGAACCTGCTGCAGGTTGTCCGGGTCCCCGGAACATTTCAAATCACCGGATGCGACATCCGCCTTGATGGCGATCTCTTTGGCTTCGGCGGCCGGGAGGACCCTGGAAATCGCTCCATAGACAAATTGGGACGGGTCAACGGCCCGGGGATGTATTTCAACCGCTCCGGCCTCGAGACGCGATATTTGCATTAGGTGGTTGAGCAACGTGGTGATCCGCTCGATCTCCTTGCTTGCTATCTCGAGGAATCGTCGTTGCTTGTCATTTATGTCGCCCATCACCTCTTCGACAATCAGGCTCACCGATTCGCGTATCGAGGTCAGCGGCGTTCTGATCTCGTGGCTCAGCATGGAAATGAAGTCCGACCGCATGCGTTCCTCTTCGGTGAGCCGCGCGGCCATGTCATTGAACGCGCCCGCCAGCTCTCCAAATTCGTCATGGGAAAATATACGGATCGGCTCGGTCAACCCGGATCTTGAAAGAGACTTAATTCCCCGTCTTAATTCCCTGAGAGGCCGGTTGAGAGAATAGCCGATGGCGATTACCCCCAAAAGCCCCACCAGGAGAGAAGCGCTCAGGCTGATGATGCCCCACTGCACGGCCGTGCGCCCGTTCTCGTTGAGGCTTTTCATCCGGCTTTCTATTTGCTGTTCGTTAGCGGCCCTTGCTTTAGATATCTTATCGACCCAGGAGTTTATTACTTCTTCTTTCAGCCCGGGCAGGTCGTTTTCGGCATGTTCGTTGGTCTGGGATGAGAACTGGCCTTGAT
>JAEZXS010000179.1 GCA_023442755.1 Pseudomonadota bacterium
CCTCCATACGGGTCAAATCCCTGGCAATGAGAAAAAGGCTCGGAGCGTTGAAGCTCGAGACAACCGTCTGACCGATGTTTACTCTCCGGTCGATTATCACGCCGCGCACCGGCGACCTGATGGTGCAGTAGTCGAGATTGCGCTGGGCCCGGTTAAATGTTGCCTGCGCCTGGGATACGGATTCCCTGGCCTGGAGGATGGCTGCTTCGCCCACGGCGACGTTGGCTTTAGCTGAATCGAAGGCGGAAAGGGCTGCGTCGTAGTCTGCCTGGGAGAGTGCGTCGGAGGGGCCGAGCTTCTTCGCCCTGGCCCAGTCGCGTTCAGCCTGCACGAGCTTGGCCTTAAGTTGCCCGAGATCGGCTTCGGCACGCTGGACTCCCGCTTTGGCAAGCTGAAACTGCGCTTTTGCCGAGGCCATGTCCGCGGAGTAGAGGGAATCGTCGATTTTGGCAAGTACCATATCCTTTTCGACGGTCGAGCCGTAATCGACCGTTTTGCCGGCGGCATCCTTTCCGAATGCGAGGATAATTCCTCCCACCTGGGCCCCGACGTCCACCACTTCCTCGGGTTCGACGGTACCTGTGGCGCTGATCGTTGCCTGGACATCCCCGCGCTGGACCGCAACGGTCCGGAACGAGACGGGCTGCGACTGGCCGGATCTCAAGAACATCGAAACGGCAAGAACGAGGATACATGCGATCACTATCAGGATGAGCGGGCGCTTGAGCTTTGGCTTCATTTTCCCCTTTCCGTAAAACACTGCGGCCCGGAAACAAAGACCCGATCCGGAAGCAGACCGCCGGAATCCGGCTGATCGGATTTTTACGCAGTTAGGCATCAACGGTCGAAGGCCGTAAATATAGCATCTGCAATGGAGCCCCGGGAGTTAAGAAATGTTAAGAATGGTGCGCGGAAGAGTTCTGAGGACTCACCGGTTCGCCGGATTCCGCAGGGATTCGCATGCCAGGCCGGCCGCCCCTGCGAGGGCTGCCCTGTCGCCGAGGCTGCCCGGCATAACCACCGCCGATTCTGCATCCAGCATGGAAAGGCTTTCGGACAGGCTCTTTCGGAGCGGACCGATGAATCTGTCCCAGGAGGCGCTGACGCCCCCTCCGATCACCGCATGCCTGATGCCGAGCAGGGTAAAGGCGTTTGCCAGCGCCACCCCCAGCGCCCAGCCCGTTCTGTCGAACAGGGAAGCCGCCGCCGCGTCGCCGAGTTTTGCGCATTCATCGATTGTCCGCGCATCGAGGCGGCGCTCCTTCCAGAGAGCATACAGCGGTCCGCATCCGGGTCCGTCCCGTTCTGCGATCCGTTCGGCGCCCTGCACCAGCGCGCGGGCAGATGCAAAGCTTTCGAGACATCCCCTTGATCCGCATAAACAGAGCGGCCCGCCGGGTACCACGATCGCGTGTCCGATCTCCGCGCTGAAGCCGAGGCGATCTCCTTCCCAAAGTTTCCCGTTTAGAAAAAGGCAGCCCCCCGCGCCCGTTCCCAGGGTAATCCCGACCCAGTTTTCGATGCCGCGGGCGACGCCCGCCCAACTTTCCCCGAGCCCGAAGACATTTGCGTCGTTTTCCATGAAAACGGGAAGTCCCGTGCGCGCCCGGAGTCCGGGGCCGAGAAGATAGCCATTCATCTGCGAAAGATTCGGGGAAAAGACCACCCTTCCTTCAACCTTGTCTATCTTTCCCGCAACTCCCAGCCCGATCGCCGCCGCGGGCCGGCCGAGTCCGCCGGCGATGCGGATCATCTCTTCGCACTGGAGCGCAAGCTTTTCCGCGGCCGCTTCGGCGCCCAGTTCGATGCGGATTTCGGTTTTCAACAAGTGGAGGATCCTGCCTGAAGAGTCCACGAGCGCCGATCTGAGGTGGGTTCCCCCGATATCGACTCCGATGAAGGTTTCGCGATCATCTGGCATAGAAGGTTTCTGGGACATAGAAGACGTAGTGCTGCGCAAGAATGTCGAACTGCCTGTCCGTATCCCGCTCTATGAGAGTGATAAGCTCCTTGAGCGACTGGGCGGTCTGGAGATTGTTGATAAATGCCTGATGGTTGAAGTGTTCGGGTTGAAGGGGCAGCAGGAAGTTGTGGACGTTTCCCTTCCACGTTATTTTCAGCGCATCCCTCTCCTCACCGATGATCTTGAAAAACCTTCTCACCAGGTCCGTTCGCAGGACGGGCGATGCGGCTTTGGTAATGCATTCCATGAATCCGCACAGCCGGTAGAGGCGGCGCATGAGGATTTCGTCCCCGCTCAGGGTGAAGAGCCTGGCAGTGGTATAGTGATAGCCTCCGTCCAGGGTGAAATGGTTCGGGACGAGCGAGATATATGGCCGTTCCTGCACCTGGAGGACCTTTTGGCGGTGGGCTTCGAATTTTTCGGACTCGTGGCGCGTGCAGAGAATGGCGCTTCCGGCCAGCCATCCGCCTTTTCGAAATTCGAGCGGATGGGAGCGGATGAGGTTGCTTTCCGGCTTGAGTCTGCTGGAAAAGTCTATGATGTCGGCCATTACGTGTCGTCTCCCCCGCCCCGGGACTTTGTCCACAGGGCGGGTCCGGCCGGATTGCTCCAGAGGATCAGGGCATAAAGGGCGTCAGGTCTTCCTGGTACCGGGTGATGACCTTGTAATTGGCCTCCTCGAGTACTCGGACGGCCTTATCGTAGACACCGGTGCTCACGCGGAGGATCACCTGCCAGATTTTCTTTTTCTCATCTACCGGGATGACCAGGATGCTGCGGATATTGATCTCCGCCTGCTGCATCAGCTTGCCCACATCGGCGATGAGGCCGATTCTGTCACGGGCGAGAAGCGAGAGCCGCTGGCTGTCGCTTGCCAGGCCCACGGCTATGAGCAGCACTTCCATCAGGTCGGTGGTCGTGATGATGCCGACGAGCTTGTCTTCCTTGATGACGGGCAGGGCCCCTATCTTGTTGTCGTGCAGGATGAGGGCCGCGCGTTCGATGTTCATGTCCGGAGTGGCGGTGATCACCTCGGTTTTCATGACGTTGCCCACGGTGAGCTTTTGCAGGACGTAGGTCAGTTCGTGGACGCTCAGCGTCGTTGCCGGAGATGCCCAGGCTTCCTTGATGTCGCGGTCGGTAACCAGCCCCAGAAGGTGTGCCTTCCCGTCCGTTACGGGAAGATGGGAGATTTTGTTCGCGTTCATCATCTCACGCGCTTTGAAAATGCTCGTTTCCGGGGTAACGGTAATCAGATTGGCTTTCATATACCAGCCGACATACATACGCTGCCTCCTTGCACCGGGGTTTTCTGTTCCGTACCGGTTTTCACGACCTCGCCTGCAGCTGCGCCGCAGGTGTATTCACATTTTATGACTGTAGGATAGGGAATATTCCGGGAGAGTTCAATTTGAAAATGAGCCCGCACGGGCTGAAGGTATGGACGATCCGTCCATGCCTCAGCGTTCGCGCCTGCTAATTGATGAAAACCTGCCTGTAAAAGTCGACGTGCTCGATCACGGAGCCGGCTCCGCGGGCTACCGCGGTAAGCGGATCGTCGGCTATATTCACTTTGAGGCTGGTGCTCCGGGAAAGAAGCTTGTCGAGGCCCTTGAGCAGGGCGCCTCCTCCTGCCAGCCAAAACCCTTTGTCGTGTATATCCGCGGCCAGATCGGGGGGAGTCTTTTCGAGTGCGCGCTTTACCGCCTCGACTATGGCGCCGACGGGTTCCTTTATCGCCTCCCGGATTTCTTCGTCCGTGACGGAAAAAGTCCTGGGAATGCCGGAGAGGATCTCCTTGCCGGTGATGTCGATTGTCTGCGCTTCTTCCATTGGAACGGCCGTGCCGATCTTCATCTTGATGGATTCGGCCAGCACTTCGCTGATGATCATCTGGCGCTCGCGCTGCATGTAGCGCAGTATCGCCTCATTTGCCTCATCCCCGGCCACCCGGACGGACTCGCTGTAGGCGACCGCAAACATGGAGATCACGGCCACTTCTGTCGTTCCACCGCCGATGTCCACAACCATGTTTCCGAACGGCTGGTCTATCGGCAGACCGGCGCCGATCGCTGCGGCCATGGGTTCTTCGACCAGGTGGACGTCCCGCGCCCCCGCCTGTTCTGCTGCTTCGATGACCGCCCGCTTTTCGACCGAAGTGATTCCGGTCGGCACGGCCACCACCAGCCTGGGGCGGAAGAGCTGACGCCTTTTGAAAACCTTTGCCAGAAAGTACTTGATCATCACGGCCGTGACTTCGAAGTCGGCTATAACGCCGTCTTTGAGCGGCCGGATCGTTACGACGCGGCTGCCGTGCCTTCCGATGATATTGCGTGCTTCCTGTCCCACGGCGATAACCTGGTGCGTATCCTGGTTTATGGCCACGACGGAAGGTTCGTTCAACACGACGCCCCTTCCGCGATGATAGATGAGGGTGTTGGCCGTTCCAAGATCCATTGCCAGGTCTTTAGAAAAGTAGGAGGAAAGCCATCCAAACATATGTCGACCCTTCGTGTCCGAGTTTTGTGGTTAATGGCGGTCAAGTCTATAGACAATAAACACGGTGGTCAACACTTTACGATCCCGTTTTCTCCGGTTTTGCGCGAAAGGCGGTAAAGAGCCGCTGATTGGCCAGGGGCCAGAGTTCTTCGATTTTTGCACCGTCCTGGGGATACCCTGCGGCGGCGGTATAGGAGTGGAGTTTTACACCCTTTATGCCCTTGAGGGCGATTTTGCCGAATTCGGCAAGTTCGGCAAGCATATTGCCCGCTTCCTTGAGCGCCACCTCGGGGAAAAGCACGCCGAAGCGGTTTTCCGCCAGTTGTCCGACAAGAACTCCCGGAGGCAGCGCTTCGCACAGGTTGGTTGCGATATCCCGCTGAAGCTGGCGTATTCTTTTGGGCATGGCCTTGGTCGACAGGATCTGCCAGGGCTCGAACTGAATGAGCCCGAGGGTGAAAGGGGCGCTCGATTCCATGGATGCCTTGAGAAGTCCTTCCACCCGCGCCTCGAAAGCATGGGCGTTGAAAAGACCCGTGCAGATGTCGCAGGAATTGAGAGCCTCGTTTTCTTCCTTATAGTAAATCTGCTCGAGGAGCAGTTGCAGGAAGTGGAAGGCGTGCGTGACGGCCCGTTCGGAATCGGTGTTCCAGTCGATCATCTGCCGTGAGAGGAAAACGAGCGCCAGGTCGTAGCCGAGCGAGGTCTGGGCCGGTATCCCCCACAGGGTGCCGTTGTGCGGAAGGTTTTCCCCGGACATGAAGAGAAAATGGTCCGGGGTGTCCGGGTTGAGGCGGATTATGAGCAGGTTCTTCCTGTTCTGGAAGATCCATGCGACCAGCCCGTCCTTTACGGGGAAATTCTGGTTGATGAGGCCTCTTGGGGTATTCGCCGTGCATCCGAGCAGCCGAAACTGCTTTCGGCCCGGTTCCTTGAAGGCGATGAAGCCGTACTCGGTCTTGAGCAGTTCCGCCCATTCCGTGACGAACAGTTCGCAGTAGTTCTCGAGGGGGTAGCCCTTGAAAGCGACTTCGTCAAGCCGGTTCCAGACCTCGAAAATGCGGGAATAGTTGATATGCTGGACGGCACCTTCCTGGTCTTCGATTATCCGTCCCAGGAGGTCCGCGACTTCCTTTATCCACTTTTGCTGCTTATCGTTGAATCCCCACCCGTACTTGGTGTCGACATAGAGAACACCCGCTCCGCTGCCCACGGGAACCGCAAAAAGACCCTTGATGTGCGATTCTCCTTCGCGATAAAAAGGAAGGGTGAGGGCGATCGACGACGTGGCTTCGTGCAGCTTGTCGAGGTGAATGGTCTGGCCGACCTTTTGCACCTGTGAGATGATGCCGCTTTGTTCGAGCGGGAGGGATACGGCAGGCGGAATGAACTTGCTCAGGGTCTGGATCGCCGCCAGGTCGAGCTGCCGGTTCTTCGGGTCGAAGATGAAGAAGGCGGTGGTGTAGGCTTCCAGTATGTTGCTCAACAGGCTTACAAGAGGTTGATACGGGTTGGATTGCATAGGCTGCTCGCTTGCACTGTTATACGGGGAGAGTAAAAAAATCCCATATCCGGTACGCACACCGGAATTTGTTCTATGATACAATCGGGGACGGGGAAAGTCCGCGTTTCCGTTCCAATCCTTGCTTGCAAAAAGTTCGATTCGTGCAGCTCTGAAAGGCCTGAACGTATTCTTTCGGAACGAAATGCGAACAGGAATGGAGTACTTTCCTGCATACTGGAATGGACCTTATCTGTCAATAGATTAGACGGCGGCTGCAGGCCGGAGTGCTGAATGGGTAAGATAGCGATTTTACCGGAAATATTATCCAACCAGATCGCCGCGGGCGAGGTGGTGGAACGACCGGCCGCCGTGGTAAAGGAACTGATCGAAAACGCCATCGACGCTCGAAGTGCGAAGATATCCGTGAGCCTGCTCCAGGGCGGCCGCAAGGAGATCCGGGTACTCGACAACGGGTGCGGGATGAGCCCCGAAGACGCGCTTTTGGCGATCGAGCGGCATGCGACAAGTAAAATTCATTCGGCAGACGATCTGCAGGCGATCCAGACACTTGGGTTTCGCGGGGAGGCGCTTCCCAGTATTTCGTCAGTCAGCCGCTTCGAGCTTGTGACCCGCGAGCCGGACTCGATTGCGGGGGTTGCCGTCAAAGTGGAAGGCGGGGTGATCAGGGACGTGCGCGAAAGGGGGTGCCCGCATGGTACCCAGATAACCGTGCGGGATCTCTTCTACAACGTTCCTGCCAGGCGCAAGTTTTTGCGCACCGCAGAAACGGAATCGGCATACATTGCAGACCAGTTCCTGCGCATCGCCATGGCCCACCCGGAAATCCACTTTCAGCTCGCAAACGGGGAGAGGCTTCAGAATGATTTTCCGAAGGCCGCCGCATTGGCCCAGCGGGCCGGACAGGTGCTCGGACCCGAGGTGGCGCGTTCGTTAAGCCACGTCGACAGGGAAAAGAATGGTCTGCGCGTCACCGGGTTTCTGTCTTCGCCCGACATCCAGCGGACCAACAGCCAGTCGCTCTTTCTTTTCGTAAACGGCCGTCCAGTCTGGGACCGGCTGCTCCAGCGCGCCGTTCTCGGCGCCTATGAGGCGTTGATCCCGAAGGGCAAAT
>JAEZXS010000200.1 GCA_023442755.1 Pseudomonadota bacterium
GGATTCCGGCTTTCGCCGGAATGACGATTACGATGATTTTAGAGTTTGTCATCAATCTGACCACGCCCACAGGGCGTGGGTTTCTACTGCCGGGGTTCGTTTCTGAATAGATACCGCTGCCACGATCTTTTTCCCCCTCCGCATGAGAAATCCGGTTTGCCGCCATCAATCGGTCAGTGCATTTTTGGATAAAAGCCGGCTCGATAATGGCCCGCCCGGCCAAAATAGAGAGACTCATCAGCATCTTTTTCCCTGCTACATTGAATCATTTTTTGCAAAGCTATTAAATTGCTTCTCCTTATTCGCATAACATAGCGATATAGTTATTATATTGTTAATTTTACCGGCAAAGAATTTGATATGCCATTTCTGTTCAAGGCTATCTTGCGCGAAATGTGTCTCAATGCAGTCCGGCCGGCAGCAGAATGGGAAAGGGAGAAACAACAGAACCATGGAACGCCGGCAAAGAACTAATCGCAAAGTGGGAGCAAACGACGCCCAGCTAAATGAGCTTTTGGCTGCATTGCGGGCTGTGCGAAATGGGGATTTTTCCGTCCGGCTTGGGTACACCGCAGACGGCATGATGAACGAGATCGCCAGTGCGTTCAACCAGGTTGCCATCTTGAACGAGCAGATCACCGGGGAGCTTGTTCGGATCAACACGGTGGTTGGCCTGGAAGGAAACATGGCGGAACGCGCCTCGCTGGGCGAGGTAAGCGGCGGATGGAAAACCGGAGTGGATTCCATAAACTCCCTCATCGTCAACCTGGCGCAGCCTACCGCGGAAACGGCACGGGTGCTCACTGCGGTTGCACGCGGCGACCTGTCGCGCAAGATGGATCTCGAAATCGACAGCAGACCCCTCCAGGGAGAGTTTCTGGCAATCGGGAATGTTGTAAACACGATGGTGGACCAGCTCAACGGCTTTGCCTCTGAAGTAACCCGTGTAGCTCGCGAGGTGGGGACCGAGGGAGTTCTCGGCGGGCAGGCTGAGATGCTCGGAGTATCGGGAGTCTGGAAGGACCTGACCGACAGCGTTAATGCGATGGCCGGGAGTCTCACCTCCCAGGTTCGAAATATTGCTGAAGTCACAACAGCCGTGGCCGAAGGCGATCTTTCCAAGAAGATCACCGTCGAGGCAAGCGGCGAGATCCTCGAACTCAAGGACACAATCAACCGCATGGTGGACAATCTCAACACGTTCGCCGGCGAGGTTACCCGTGTGGCATGGGAGGTGGGCACCAAGGGAAAGCTTGGCGGCCAGGCGCAAGTGCCCGGAGTATCGGGGGTGTGGAAGAATTTAACCGACAGCGTGAACGCCATGGCCGGGAGTCTTACCTCTCAGGTCCGTAACATAGCAGAGGTCACGACAGCCGTTGCTCTGGGAGATCTTTCCAAAAAAATTACCGTCGAGGCAAGCGGTGAAATCCTCCAGCTAAAAGACACCATCAACAAAATGGTGGACCAACTCAATGCGTTCGGGTCGGAAGTCACGCGCGTGGCGCGCGAGGTCGGAACAGAAGGAAAGCTTGGCGGCCAGGCACAAGTGCCCGGCGTTGCCGGCGTATGGAAAGACCTCACCGAAAACGTAAACGCCATGGCCGGAAGTCTGACATCCCAGGTGCGGGATATCGCCAAGGTCACCACCGCCGTTGCAAACGGAGATCTCTCGCGAAAAATTACCGTTGAAGCCAGAGGCGAAATCCTGGAGCTCAAGGACACTATCAATAGAATGGTGGACCAGCTCAATACCTTTGCATCGGAAGTTACCCGTGTCGCAAGGGAAGTTGGTACTGAAGGCAAGCTGGGCGGCCAGGCCTATGTTCGGGGAGTTCCGGGCGTCTGGAAGGATCTTACCGATAATGTTAACCAAATGGCCAGCAATCTGACCGACCAGGTTCGAAACATCGCCCTCGTTACGACAGCCGTTGCAAACGGCGATCTCTCGCAGAAGATCACCGTCGAGGCTAAAGGCGAGATCCTTCAACTCAAGAATACCGTCAACAAGATGGTGGACCTGCTCAACACTTTCGGTTCGGAAGTCACCCGTGTGGCGAGGGAGGTCGGCACAGACGGAAAACTCGGCGGCCAGGCACAGGCGAGCGGAGTTGCCGGCGCATGGAAAGCCCTTACCGATAACGTTAACGCCATGGCAGGCGCACTCACCTCTCAAGTGCGCGACATTGCCAAGGTCACCATTGCCGTCGCCAATGGCGACCTCTCACAGAAGATCACGGTAGAAGCAAGGGGTGAGATCGTAGAGCTTAAGGACACCATCAACAAGATGGTTGACCAGCTCAATGCGTTTGCGTCTGAAGTCACACGCGTCGCAAGGGAAGTCGGCACCGAAGGAAAACTCGGAGGCCAGGCACAGGTAAGAGGTGTATCGGGGGTCTGGAAGGACCTTACCGATAACGTTAACCAACTCGCCGGAAACCTCACCATCCAGGTGCGCGCCATCGCAGATGTTGCAACCGCGGTGAGCCAGGGCGATCTCTCCCGGTCCATTACAGTGGAAGCCTTCGGAGAGGTGGCCGAGCTAAAGGATAACGTTAACCGGATGATCAGCACCTTGCGCGACACGACACGCCGCAATGAGGAACAGGATTGGCTGAAAACAAACCTTGCCCGGTTTACCCGGATGCTGCCCGGCCAAAGGGACCTGCAGACGGTAGCCCAACTCGTGATGTCGGAACTCACGCCACTTGTAAACGGGCATCAGGGTGTTTTCTATCTAATGGACACCGGCGGCGCCGACGAGTCTCTCAAGCTCCTCAGCAGCTATGCCTACGTAGCGCGAAGAAACATCTCCAACAGGTGGCTTCCCGGTGAAGGGCTGGTTGGACAGTGCGCTCTCGAAAAGAAGCCAATCCTCCTGTTCGACGTTCCGGACGATTACGTCAGGATCACTTCCGGCTTGAGCGACAGCAAGCCGAGAAACATCATCGTGCTTCCGGTCGTCTTCAAGGGACGAGTCCTGGCAGTGGTCGAGATTGCCTCCCACCGATACTTCAGTCAAACCCACATTGCTTTCCTGGAGCAACTCATGGAGAGTCTCGGGGTTGTTCTGAATATGATACAGGCCAGCATGCGCACCGAGGAGCTTCTCAAGCAGTCGCAGAAGCTCGCAGAAGAGCTGCAGATAAAGCAGGCGGACCTCACAAGCTCCAACAAGGAACTCGAAGAACAGGCCCAGGCGCTCAAACACTCCCAGGACCAGCTCCAGGCGCAGCAGGAGGAGTTGAGAAAAGCCAACGATGAACTTGAAGATAAAGCGAGAAGGCTCGAAGAACAAAAGCAAATGGTGGAGATTAAAAACAGCGAACTCGAATTGACGCAGGCTTCTCTTGAAGAGAAAGCCGAGCAACTCGCCATTACCTCCAGGTACAAGTCCGAGTTCCTCGCCAATATGTCCCATGAGCTGAGAACGCCGCTGAACAGTCTACTCCTCCTCTCCGGGCTTCTTGGCGAGAACAGGGACAATAACCTTACGAGCAAACAAATCGAGTACGTGCAGACCCTCCACTCTAGCGCGGAGGACCTGCTCGCCATTATAAACGAGATACTTGATCTTTCTAAGATCGAGGCCGGCAGAATGGAAGTGAACGTCACGGCCTTCGCTCCATCCGAAATACGTGCTTATGTCGAACCCGCCTTCCGGCAATTAGCCGAGCAGAAGGGGCTGAATTTTCAAGTCAGGATCGCGGAGGACCTGCCCCCGATGATAAGGACGGACAGGCATCGGCTGGAACAAGTTCTGCGAAACCTCCTGTCAAATGCCTTCAAATTCACCGAAAGAGGCGGCGTAACCCTGGAAGTGAGCCCCCCGGAGCCCGACGTTCGATTCGAGAGCCCGGCACTCAGGCACTCCGGCCAGGTCATAGCTTTCAGTGTAAAGGACACGGGCATCGGGATTCCAAATGAGAAACAGAAGATCGTCTGGGAGGCATTTGAGCAGGTTGATGCAACTGCAGGCAGGAAGTTCGGCGGAACAGGCCTGGGCTTGACCATCAGCCGTGAAATTGCGCGGCTTTTGGGCGGCGAGGTACACCTTCTCAGTGAGAAAGGTGTTGGCAGCGCATTTACACTCTATCTTCCCGCACGCTACCCGCCGGCTTCTGCGGCAACGCCCGCCCGGCCCGAGGCGCCGGGTTCCAGGTTACAGCGGGACCATGTTGCAGACCCCTCCCCTGGATCGGCGAAGGTCGATATTGCCCCTGCGCACGCCAATGTGGATCATGCGATCGTGACCGATATCTCAACAATGTATGAAACTATCGACGACCGCTATGAGATTCGGGAGGGCGACAGAGTGGTTCTCATCATCGACGATGATGAGAACCTGTCAGGTACTATTAGAGACATGGCGCACAAACGTGGCCTCAGGGCCCTGGTGGCGCTGAGGGGGGACATCGGCCTCGCCCTGGCGCATGAGTTCAAGCCCGATGCCGTCATTTTGGATATCAAGCTGCCCGTTCTAGACGGTTGGACTATCCTTGAACGTTTGAAGGGCCATCCGGACTTGAGGCACATTCCCGTCCTCATAATATCCGTTTTGGATGAACGCAAAAGGGCCGTCTACAGCGGAGCCCTCGACTACCTGACCAAACCCGTAGACAAACAGTCGCTCGACAACATGTTTGAAGTAATCGAGAAATTTCAGGCACGGGGCGCCAGGCAGCTTCTCGTTATAGAAAACGATGAACAGACGCGAGGCGAAGTCGTACGCCTTATTGGCAATGGCGATGTGCACACCGTCGCCGTGGGAGACGGCGCTCAAGCGCTGGCAGAACTGAGGGGGCATCGATTCGATTGCATAGTGCTCGATCCGAACTTACCGGATATGAACAGCAGCGATCTTCTGGAACGAGCGGTCGCCGAGCTTGGAGTGCGTGACATTCCGGTAATCGTCTATCATCCGAAGAACCGGATGTCAGGCCAGGCTGAAGAACTCGACATGTACTCCGATGCGGACATCATTAAGTATGCCGATTCTCCGGCCCGTCTGCTTGATGAGATTACGCTTTTCCTACACCTGGCGGAAATAAAACTCCCGCAGGACAGTCAGCGAATGATCAGAGGACTATATGAACCCGCTTCTGCCTTTGCGGGAAAGAAGGTCCTCATCGTGGATGACGATATGAGGAATGTCTTTGCCCTTGCCAGTGTTCTTGAAACCCAGGGGATCAAGGTCAAATTCGCAAAAAACGGCAGGGACGGCATCGCCGCCCTGGAGGCCGCCCCCGATATTGACATGGTGCTGATGGATATCATGATGCCTGAAATGGATGGTTTTGAGACCATGCGGATCATCCGCCGCAATGATCAATATGCCCGCCTGCCTATTGTCGCCTTGACCGCGAAGGCAATGAAGGGAGACCGCGAGAAGTGCTACGAAGCAGGAGCATCGGACTATATCAGCAAACCCGTGGATGTGGGGCGTTTGATTTCCGTGCTCAAACTGTGGTTCCACATTCCTTATGAAAGGCACGAAATGCTTGGCGCAGCATAGTCGCGACCGGCAATCACCCGTCACGAAGGGCACGCAAAGGCCGAGTTGGCATAACTTCTTCCCTGTTTAGGGGGATTGTGTGCGGAGATGAAGATGAGCGGCGAGGAAAGAGTCAACATTCTGCTCGTGGACGACAAACCCGAGAACCTGGTGTCGCTGGAAGGGATCCTGGCAGCCCCCGAACATAATATTATCACGGCACAGAGCGGTTTTAGGGCGCTTGAACTGATTCTTGAACAGGACTTCGCATTGATTCTGCTGGATGTACGCATGCCCACCATGGATGGATTGGAGACTGCCAGACTGATCAAGCAGCGGGAAAAATCGCGTTACATTCCCATAATCTTTCTCACCGCAATCGGAGGAGACGAAAAGTTCATCTCCGAAGGATACGCTGCCGGCGCCGTGGACTATATCGTCAAGCCGGTTGATCCCTATATACTGAAATCAAAAGTTTCGGTCTTCGTTGAGCTGCACAAGCAGACTCAACAGCTTGAGCGTTTGAACAGGAAGTTGCAGGAAACCGCTCACGCGCTTGAAGATGCCTATAAGGAGATGGAAGCGTTCACCTACTCCGTCTCTCACGACCTTCGAACACCGCTCAGGGCAATGAGCAGTTTCAGCGAAAGACTCCTGGAAAAGTACTCCGGAAGCCTGGATGAGGAGGGAAAAGAATATGCTGCGCGCATAAACGGGGCTGCCCAGCGCATGGCGGAGCTGATTGACGGACTGCTCACACTCTCACGCGCTACAAGAAGAGTCATCCAGAGCGAGCCGGTAGATCTCAGCTCCCTGGCTGAGCGGATAGCAAGGGACTTCAGCAGGTCACAGCCCGAGCGCAATGTGGAATTCACTATCGCCGAAGGGTTGACGGCGAATGGAGATCCCCGTTTGCTGCGATCCTTGCTGGAGAATCTGCTCGGCAACGCATGGAAATTTACCTCCTCCCGCGAACAGGCCCGGATCGAATTCGGAGCGGTTCCACAAGCAAACGGGAAAAAGGCATATTTCGTTCGCGACAATGGCATCGGGTTCAATATGGCCCATGCATCCAGGCTGTTCGGTGTCTTTGAGCGGCTGCACCCCGAAAAGCAGTTTCCCGGAACGGGCGTAGGACTTGCCACGGTGCAACGGATCGTTCAGAGGCACGGTGGCCACGCCTGGGCTGAAGGAGAGGTGGACAGGGGGGCTACTTTTTACTTCACGCTGGGATAAAGGTTAGGAAATCAATAATGATATTACTCGTGGAAGATGATCCCGATGATGAATTGCTTATGCAGATGGCCCTGAAGGATAGCAATATCGATTGCGAAATGGCCATAGCTCGCGACGGGGTCGAGGCCCTGGAATTTCTCTTTGGAAAGGGCAAACACGCCGGGCGTGATCCAGCCTTAATGCCGGCTCTTATTCTCCTGGACCTGAAGCTCCCCAAGATGAACGGCATCGATGTCTTGCGCCACATTCGCAGCCACGAGCGCACCAGGATGATCCCGGTGGTCGTCCTTACCTCGTCGATTCAGGACCAGGATATGATTGACTGTTACAGGCTGTGCGCCAACAGCTATATCCAAAAGCCTCTGAATTTCGACGAGTTCGCCCATGTTGTCCGGCAGCTGGGCATGTATTGGCTCAAGATCAACAAACTACCTGGAGGTCTTGCGTGAGCAGCCGGGAACTGAAAGTGCTCCTCATTGAAGATGAGGAGAACGACTATATCTGGGTCAGGGATATGCTCTCCGACATTACGTCGGTGAGGTTCCGTCTCGACTGGGTTTCAACCTATGAAGAGGCGGTTGCGGAACTATGCCGCTTTCACCATGATGTCTCGCTCCTGGATTATCGCCTCGGCATGCGGAACGGCCTGGAACTCCTTCGCGAGGTGATGGAGAGGGGGTGTAATGTGCCCATTATTCTCCTGACCGGGCAGGGAGACTACGGGGTGGATATCGAAGCGATGAAAGCCGGGGCGGCCGATTACCTGGTCAAGAACCAGATCAACGCAGACCTGCTGGAACGCTCCATTCGTTACTCGATTCGAGGCAAACAGATGGAGGAAGGACTGCGCAGGGAGATTGCCGAAAGGAAGCAAGTCGAGCGGCAATTGCGACTCAATGAGGCTCGCCTCGAAGCCCTCCAGGATTTGAGCCAGATGACGGAAGCCTCAATCAAAAAGATTGCCGACTTTGCTGTCGAGCAGCAAGTACAACTCACCGGGAGCGAAATAGGCTGGCTCGGTTTCGTGAATGGAGAGGAAGCTGTTCTGACCGTTCAGGCATGGTCCAAAACAGTTATGGAGCAATGCGTCATCACGGAAAGATGTATCGCCGAGAACATACCCTTCCACTCTTCCGTGGACACAGGGGGCATCTGGGCAAGTCCCTTGCGAAATCGCACGCCCCTTATCCTCAATGACTACTCCCGTTTTGATCCGCACAAAAAAGGCTACCCGGAAGGTCACATTCCCTTGTCCCGCCTCATGGTGGTGCCGATATTCGATGGAAAGCGCATCGTGATGCTTGCGGCCGTCGCGAACAAGAAAGAAGATTACGATACCTCCGACATTCGCCAGGTGACGCTGTTGATGGATGGGATGTGGAAGCTTGTTCAACGTGAAAGGGCTGAAAAGAAACTGCGGGAGACCGAGAGCCTTGCTGCTATAGGAAGAGCCTTGTCAGGCGTGGCCCATGACATGAAAACGCCATTGATTGCCATTGGCGGATTCACCGGCCTGGTTCAAAGGGACTTGCCCGAGAACGACCCCAAGCACGCCAGGCTCGATATTGTCATGAAGGAAACCCGGCGGTTGGAAAGCATGGTGAAAGACATGTTGGATTTCTCCCGTCCGCTGGAACTTCACAGGTTTGAGGAAGATATCGCCGGCATTGTGGATGAGTGCATCGAGCTGACAAAAAGACTGGCGGAAGAGAAAAAAGTCACCGTTCAAAAAACGATATCGGTAAACTCCGTTTCGCTCGATCCAATACGTATGAAACAGGCCCTCATCAATCTTATCACTAACGCCGTCCATGCATCCCCCGATGGGGAAACCGTTACAGTTTCCTGCTTCGAGGAAAAAGAGAATTTTAAGTTGGATGTAATCGATCACGGTCCGGGAATTCCCCACGAAAAAAGAGACAAGGTTTTCTTGCCCTTCTTTACAACGAAGAAAGAAGGTACCGGACTGGGACTCGCGATAGTGAAAAAGATTGTCGAGGCTCATCGCGGAAGTTTGTTGATCCTCGACAATCCGGACAGGGGTCTTACCTTACGAATCGTTGTTCCCAAGCAGGGTAATATGAGGCTCGATGAGGACCTGGGAGAGTCCGTGGGGTTCTAAAAGATAAAGCACGAAGATTTGCTGAACGGCCTCGGCAGTTGACTATGCGATAAGAAGGTCCATCATGGCCGCCTGCCCCCTGCTCCGCGTAGACATAACGTAGTAGCGTGTAGTCAACAACATTGGCGGCCCCCCTGCGTCGCGCGTTCCGACGCCCCCACACCCGCGAAG